>DATKJP010000270.1:0-6150 GCA_035543635.1 Casimicrobiaceae bacterium | reverse complement strand
GAATCGCGTAATCCATGCGCTCGGTGGAAACGAGCGCCTGCACCAGAGTGATCGAGAGCGGCGATTCGCGCTCGATCATGCGGCGCTCGACGACGCGCAGGCTGACGGCGCGCGGCGTCACGCGCGCGATCTGCGCGCCGTATTCTCCTCCTTCGCCGTCGAAAACCGTCACCGCGTCGCCAACGCGCAGCCGCAGCACACGTGCCGCATGATGCGCCGCGCTCGAAGGCAAGGCGATCTCTGCGCCAGCGACGAGCGGCGGTGGGCAGAAGAAGCGGGCGGTCATTGTTGATTGTGCCGCGCGGCCGCGATCGTGCCGGCCACGGCATGCTAGCATTCTGCCACACCGGTCACGAGGAGCTTCAGCATGGCAGCAACCCCGCCCGTTTGCGATTTCGACGCTCCAGCGCCGGACTTCGATCTGCCCGCGACCGACGGACGCCGTTACAGCCGCGACGCAGTGCGCGGCCCGCACGGACTGCTGGTCATGTTCATCTGCAACCACTGCCCGTTCGTTAAGGCGGTGATCGACAAGATCGTGCGCGACGCCGGCGAGCTGAAGGCGCAGGGCATCGGCTCAGTCGCAATCTGCAGCAACGACCCCACCGACTATCCCGAGGATTCGTTCGACAACATGAAGGCGCTCGCTACGCGCCTCAAGTTCCCGTTCCCTTATCTTTGGGACGAGTCGCAGGATATCGCGCGTGCCTATGGCGCCGTGTGCACGCCGGATTTCTTCGGCTACAACGCCAAGCTCGGATTGCAGTATCGCGGCCGGCTCGACGACTCGGGCCGCTCGCCGAAGCCCGGCGCGGCGCGCGAGCTCTACAACGCCATGGTGCAGGTCGCGCGCACAGGAAAGGGTCCGGCGCAGCAGGCGACGAGCATCGGGTGCTCGATCAAGTGGAAGAACGGTTAGGCGTCGTCACAACAGAAACTCCCGCAAAGCGTCGAGGACGCGGTCCGGCGCCTCGGCCATCATGCTGTGCCCACAATCGGGAATCGTCACCACGCGCTTGTCGGTTAGAGCTGCAACGAGCGCGCGAGCGTTCTTCGGCAAGGTCATCTGATCGCGCTCACCGATGACGAGCAGCCCCGGGCAGCGCAGCTTTGCCGCCGCGGCCATACCTCCCGCATAGCTGTTGCATGCGACGAGGTCCGTGTAGAGCGCGCCGGGACGCGAGCGCTCCATCAATCGTATCGAGCTGCCCGTCATCCATACGCCAGGGAAGCGATTGCCGCCAAGCTGATCCGCGGGCGAGAACGACCATCCGTTGATCAGCTCGAAAGCGGAATGATCGTCGCGCTTCGCGGCATCGAGCAGCGCATCGCTGACCGGCATCGGCACGGACGGTCCGAGGAGTGCGATGCGGGCCGCACGCCCGGGATGGCGGCCGCTGGCCTCGAGCACCGCGAGCGAACCGAGGCTGTGACCGACCAGCGCAGCCTTGTCGACTGCCAGCGCGTCGAGCAACGAGACAATCCAGTCGGCGATCGCTTCGACCGAGGGCAATGGAGCGCCGTCGCTGCGTCCGTGCCCGGGTAGATCGACCGCAAGGACATTGTTGCCGTGATGCGCGAAGTAGCGCGACTGAAGCGCCCATACGCTGTGATCGTTCGCCGCGCCGTGCACAAACATGATCGCCGGCAGCGCGCGATCGAATGCCCGCGCGCCCGTGTAGGCGTAGACCCCGCGGTCCGCGACCTTGAGCTGCACCTAAGGGACCTCAGCCCTTCTCCGCTGCGCGCAGCGCGCGACTCAGATCTTCGGTCAGGTCGTCGGCGTGCTCGAGCCCGACCGAGAGTCGGATCGTGCCTTCGGTGACTCCTGCTTTTTCCAGATCCTCGGTCGCGACGCGGAAGTGCGTCGTCGACGCGGGATGGATCACCAGCGATTTCGCGTCGCCAACGTTGGCGAGATGCGAAAAGATGCGCAGCGACTCGATGAACTTGCGGCCCTGTTCGCGCGTACCGCGAATGGCGAAGCTGAACACGGCGCCGCAGCCTTCGGGCAGGAGGCGCGCGGCCAGCTCGCGGTCCGGGTGCGTCGGGAGCTCGGGATAGCCGACCGAGGCGACGAAGGGATGCGACGCGAGAAAGGCGACGATCTTGCGCGTGTTCTCGACGTGGCGCGCCATGCGCAGCGGCAAAGTCTCGATTCCCTGGAGAATCTGGAAAGCGGTCATCGGCGCCATGCATGCGCCGAAATCGCGGATGCCTTCGCGCCGCGCTCGCAGCAGGAACGCGGCGGTCGTCGATTCCTCGGCGAAGACCATGCCATGGAAGCCCGCGTAGGGTTCGGTCAGCGTCGGAAATTTGCCGGCGCTCCTGGCTTCGTTCCAGTCGAATTTTCCGCTGTCGACGAGGAGCCCTCCGATCACGACGCCGTGCCCCGAGAGAAACTTGGTCGCCGAGTGATAGACGAGATCGGCTCCGTGCTCGAAGGGGCGCATGAGATACGGCGTGGTGAACGTCGAGTCGATCAACAAGGGCAGGCCGTGCTCATGTGCCAGCCCGGAGACGCGCTGCACGTCGAGGACTTCGAGTCCCGGATTGCCGAGTGTTTCGCCGAAGAGCAGCCGCGTGTTCGGACGGATGGCGGCACGCCACGCGTCGAGATCGCGCGGGTTCACGAAGCTCGTCTCGATCCCGAAGCGCGGCAGCGTGAAGTCGAGCAGGTTGTGCGAGCCGCCGTAGAGCGAGCGCGAGGCGACGATATGCGAGCCCGCGCCCATCAGAGTGATGATCGCGAGATGCAGCGCGGCCTGTCCGCTCGCCACCGCGATCGCACCCACGCCGCCTTCGAGCGCACTGATGCGCTCCTCAAGCACCGCGCAGGTCGGGTTGGAGATGCGCGAATAGACGTGCCCCGCGCGCTCCATGTTGAAAAGCGCGGCCGCGTGATCGCTGTCGCGAAAGACGAAGGATGCCGACTGATAGATCGGCGTGGCGCGCGCGCCGGTCTCCGCATCGGGACGCGCTCCCGCGTGCAGCGTCAGCGTGTCGAAATGGGTCGTCTTCGGCTTGTTCATTGCGCAACGTATGGTAGCGCATCGGCGCTTGCTTGCGGCCTCTTGCACAGCCTGACGGCGATCGGCCTCCTACTTGGCGCGCAGGCAACGCGGGCCTAAACTCTGTCCTGAGAAGGCCACTTCATACCCGAGGAGAACAAATGCAACGCAAGGCATCCGCACGCTGGCAGGGTACCGTGAAGGAAGGCGCCGGAACGATCAGCACGCAAAGCGGCACGCTCAAGGAAACACCCTATTCGTTCGTCGCGCGCTTCGGCGACGGCAAAGGAACCAACCCCGAGGAGTTGATCGCGGCCGCGCATGCCGGCTGCTTTACGATGGCTTTGTCGTTCATGCTCAACAACGCTGGCTTCACCGCCGACGCGATCGATACCGAAGCCGCATTGACCCTCGATCAGGTCAGCGGTAACTGGACGATCACGTCGATTCACCTTACAACGCGAGCGCGCGTGGCCAAGATCGACGCGGCGAAATTTGCCGAGATCGCAGCAGACGCGAAAGCGAATTGCCCCGTCTCGCGCGTCCTCAAGGCGACCATCACGATGGACGCCAAGCTGGTTGCATAGCCGATGAGCTCGTCACCGCCGCGTCCACAGAAGGGTCGCGGCGCCGGATTCAATCCCGGCAATCGTTTTCGCCGCGAAGAACGCGAGGCGTTCGACGACGGCTGGAATGCGCCGCTCGCCGAGGACGAGGAGCTGCCTCCGCTTAAGACGACCGTCTCGATCCAACGCGCGCGCACGATCATCGCGCACAACGACTCGCCCGACATTCCGTTCACGCAGTCGATCAATCCGTATCAGGGCTGCGAGCATGGTTGCATCTACTGCTACGCGCGGCCTACGCACGCTTACCTCGATCTCTCGCCCGGGCTCGACTTCGAGACGAAGCTGTTCGCCAAACCGAACGCCGCGGAGCTTCTGCGCGCCGAGCTGGCGAAGCCCGGTTACCGCTGCGAGCCGATCGCCCTCGGCACCAACACCGATCCGTATCAGCCGATCGAGCGCGAATGGAAGATCACGCGGCAGATCGTCGAAGTCCTGTCCGAATGCGAGCACCCGCTGACGATCACAACCAAGGGCGTGCTCGTCGAGCGCGACCTCGATCTCCTCGCGCCCATGGCAGCGAAGCGGCTGGCGCGCGCCTATGTTTCGATAGCTGTGCTCGATCCGGAGCTCGCGCGAAAGCTCGATCCGCGCGCGCCTGCGCCGCGGCGGCGGATGCAGATCGTGAAGACGCTCGCCGACGCCGGCATTCCCGTTGGCGTGAGCATCGCGCCGGTGATTCCGCAGCTCACCGATCGCGATCTCGAGGCGATCCTCGAGGGCGCGGCGGCGAACGGCGCGCGCTGGGCGACCTGGATCATGCTGCGATTGCCGCGCGAGGTCGCCCCGCTCTTCCGCGACTGGCTCGCGCAGCACTATCCGTTACGGGCCGAGCACGTTATGAGCATCGTGCAGCAGATCCGCGGCGGCCGCGACAACGATCCCAACTTCGGCTCGCGCATGCGTGGCGCAGGACAATTCTCAGAGCTCATCGCCAAGCGATTCGCGATAGCGTGCAAGCGGCTGGGGCTCAACGGCGACCGGGAGTCGCTCGACACCACGCGCTTCCGGCCGCCGCGGCCGAGAGAACAGACGGGTCAGTTCGAGCTGTTCGGTGGCTGAGAAGAAAGAGCCGCGCGCGGCGCCGGCGCGCAGCAGCCGCTCTCGCGACGCCAGCGAATCCCTCACTGCCCGCCTCGCGCGCTGCTACACGGGCGCCGTCCACGACGTGCTGCGCGAGATGGGCCACGAGAAGGTCGTTCTTCCCGCCGCGATCAAGCCGCTCGTGCCGGAGATGCGCATCGCAGGCCCGGCGTGGACGGTCGCAGGACACATCGACCTCACGCTTTCGCGCCACGAAACGCTGCTCGCCTGGTGCACGCTTCTCTCGCGCGCGCCGAAGGGTCACGTCGTCGTCTGCCAGCCCAACAATCACGAGGTCGCGCTGATGGGCGAGCTTTCCGCCCAGACGCTGCAGGCGCGTGGCGTGCTCGGCTTCGTCGTGGACGGAGGCTCGCGCGACACCGAGCTCGTCGTCGCCCAGGGCTTTCCTGTTTTCTGCGCGTTCCTTACGCCGGCCGACGTCGTCGCGCGCTGGGTCCCGGATCGCTTCGGCGAGCCGGTCACCATCGGCGCAGTTACGATCGCGACCGGCGATTATCTGCTCGGCGACCGCGACGGCGTGGTCGCGATTCCTCGCGCGGTTGCCGACGAAGCCGTGGCGAAGACCGAGGAAGTCGTAGCGACGGAGAGCGAAATGCGTCGCGCGCTTATCGCCGGCATGGATCCGGTCGCGGCGTACAACAAGTTCGGCAAGTTCTAGAGCAGGGCTTCCAGCAGGCAGCCAAACTCGCGCGCAAAGTCGATCGACACGCGCGCGTGCACTGCGCCCTGCCGGTCGAGAAAGCGCCTCGTGCCGCGCAGGCTGAACACGCCCTCGTGCCACGTGTTCGGGTGGATGTAGAGCCCCTGTCCTCCGTCGAAGCGAAAGCACACGAAATCCTGCGGTCTGACATCGTTGCCTCGCAACGCGAGCGGCACGACGAATGGCTCGCGCTCGAGCGGAAAGAAGAGTTGGCCTCCGTCCGGATGGTAGTTCGCGTGCCAGAGCAGGATGCGCTCCGGATCACGGCGGTGCGTGCGATCGGCCATACCGGGTTCTGTGCCGTAGGCCAGGATGTACTCTCCGTTCACCGCTTCGTTGCGGCCGAAGAGCACGTCGCCCTGCCACTCGCTCACGAACACGCCCGCGGTCGTGCCGCCTTCGTCGCCGCTGTCTTCATCGACCGCCCGCCAGCCCGAAGCGGGCCAGCGCACGATCTCGATCTTGCACTTCTCCGGATCCTCGATAAGGCGGCCGTATCCTTCGAGGGTCTGGACGGTTGCTTCGACGACAGGCATGCGCACCCGCGCGAGATTCGCGGGCAACGCTGGGTTCAGATAATCGAAGACGGGCACCTGCAATCGCTCCCGCCGCGCTTCGTCAGTGACTCTCGCGTCCGACCTTCGCTCCCGACTTGCCGACGAGAAAATCGAGGTCGACGCCCTGATCGGCCTGCAGCACGGTCTCGCAG
>DATKJP010000269.1:0-4213 GCA_035543635.1 Casimicrobiaceae bacterium | reverse complement strand
GGTGGAGCGAATTTTCTTGAGCCGCTTGGTCAGGATGTCGAGCGCCCTGTCCCACTCGATCTCGTCGAATTCGCCCTTCCCTCTCTCGCTTCCGGGTCTGCGCAGGAGCGGTTTGCGCAATTTTGCCGGCGAATACTGCTTCATGATGCCGGCCGCCCCCTTGGCACAGATCACGCCGCGATTGACCGGATGGTTGCGATTGCCCTGAATGAAGCGGACCTTGCCTTCTTCGAGCGTCACCTTGATGCCGCAGCGGCAGGCGCACATGTAGCAGGTCGTGAATTCCGTCTGCTGACGCGAATGATCGTCGAAGATGATCTTGCGGGTCATGCGCTCACTCTACCACCGTCTGCGCATCGAGCAGCTTCAGGCGCTGCACCTTGCCTGACGGCCCCTTAGGCAGCGTGACGACGAAGCGGAACTCGCGCGGCGTCTTGTAGCGTCCGAGTTGCGCGTGACAATGCGCGCGCAGTTCTTCGCGCAGTTCTTCCGTGCGGTGCTGCGCACCCTCCTTGAGCACGACGCAGGCGAGGATGTCCTGACCGTACAGCTCGTCGGGAATGCCGACCGCGGCTGCTTCGAGCACCGCAGGATGCTTGAGCAGTGCTTCGTCGATCTCGCGCGGCGCGATGTTCTCGCCGCCCTTGATGATCAGCTCCTTGAGTCGCCCGGTGATGAAGTAGAAACCGTCCTCGTCGCGATAGCCGAGATCGCCGGTGGCGAGCCAGCCATCGCGCGAGAGCGTGCGCGCGCTGAGCTCCGGCGCCTTGTAGTAGCCCGCCATCACGCTTTCGCCGCGCAGCTCGATCTCGCCTTGTTCTCCGTTGCCGAGAACGCCGCCGTTCCGCGCGACCACGCGCGCTTCGACACCGAGAGGACGTCCCGCGCTGCCGTAGCGCCGCTCGCGAGGTTCGAGCGGGTTGGCGAAGGCGATCGACGCGGACTCGGTGAGGCCCATCGCCTCCATCACCGAGATGCCGAAGCGCGCCTCGAAAGCGCGATGCTGCGCTGGGGGCAAGGGGGCGGAAGCGGCGCGGGCGAAGCGCACGCCGCGCGCCGCATCCGCCTGCGTCGGCGTCAAATCCGGTCCGGCGAGCAGATACGCGATGATGGTCGGCACCAGATTGAGCCACGTCGGGCGATAGCGCTCGACGAGTGGCCACCATTGCGACGCGCTGAAGCGATGCGGCATCACGATGCTTCCCCCAGAGACGAGAGGCGCGACCGTCGCGATGCACTGTCCGTTGATGTGGTAGAGAGGCAGAGAGGAGAGCACACGATCGCGAGGCGTGAGGGTCTGCGCGTCGGCGACCGCACGGCCGGCGTAGACCATGTTCCAATGCGAAAGCAGAACGCCCTTCGGCTCGCCCGTGGTGCCGGACGTGTACATGAGCATCGCAGGCGTCGCCGGCCCGACGATCGCCGGGTCGGACCATTCTGCTGCAGACAGGTCGAGACGATCCGGATCTGTCGGACGCAACCTCGCATCGCTGCGCACCTCTCGGCACAGTCCCTGGACACGATCGATGAAGTCCGTCGCGGCAAAAACCAATCGCGTCCCGGAATGCGCGAGCACGTAGGCGAGCTGTGAATCCTGAGCGAGCAGGTTGAGCGGCGAGACGACGTACCCGCAATACATTCCTCCGAGCAGAATGCTGGCCGCGCTCACGCCGTTCGGCAGCATGAAGGAGACGACCGATCCCGGTGGAATGCCTTCGCTCGCGAGATACGCGCCGAGCGAACGCGCGGCGCGGCGCAACGCTCTGTAGCTCAGGACTGCGCCCGTCTCGGGCCCGAGCAAGAAAGCAGCGTCGGGCTGCGCCGCGGCGTGTGCATCGATCGCGTCGCGGAAGCTCAACATGCGAGACGATCAGCCGGCGCGCTTGGCGCCGTACCTGGAGAGATACGCTCCGAACAAGCGCTCCTCGCTCGGCTCGTCGACGCGTTCGGCGGGCAGCGGCCGTACGACGCGCGTGATGTTGAGGAAGTGCCGGTAGTTGAGATTGTCGGAGATGCTGTTGCGTCCCCAGGTGCCGCAGCCCATCGAGAGCGAGAACGGCAGCGCGTTATCGAAGCTGCCTCCAGTCGCGAAGCAGTGCGCCTGATTGACGATGACGCGGCACACCGGCAGCGCGAGTCCCAATTCCATCGCGCGCTCGTCGCGCCGCGTGTGCAGGCCAATCGAGTGACCCGCGCCCTGATGGCGCAGCAGCCGCTCGGCAAGAGCAGTTGCAGCGGCAAAGTCGGCGGCGCGGTAAATCGCGAGCACCGGCGATAGCTTTTCACCCGAGAACGGATACTGCGGGCCGACCCCGGTTTCCTCGACGATCAGGAAGCGTGCTTTGGCCAGCGCAGGCCGGCTCAGTCCCGCGCGTCGCGCGATGGTCGCGGCATCCTGCGCGATGTAATCGGGCGCGAGGCGCCCGCCTGGAAACATCGCTCGATCGAGCCGGCGCGTTTCCTCCCGATCGAGCAGCACGCCGCCCGCAGCCGCGAGCGCCGTGAGCAACGGCGTCCGAACGTTGTCGAGAACAATTAGGCTGTTCTCTGAGGAGCAACTGGTCGCGTTGTCGAAGGCTTTCGAGCGCGCGATCTTGTCGGCCGCATCCGCCAGGTCAGCGGTCTCGTCTACGATGACTGCGACGTTGCCGGTGCCGACGCCGATCGCCGGCGTGCCACTGGCGTAGGCGGCGCGGACGTTGGTCTGCGATCCGGTCGCCACGACGAGATCGACCTGCCGCATCAGCTCCGCGGTGGCCTCGCGCGTCACCGGAGGCCGAAGGACTTGCACCAGATCGAGCGGCGCAACGACACGCGAGAGCTCCGCGTGAACGAACTCGAGCAACAATGCAAAGGTCGACGCACCGCGCGGCGACGGCGCGACGATGATCGCGTTGCGTCCCTTCAAGGCATTGATGATGTTGTTCGCGGGCGTCGCAGCGGGATTGGTCGACGGCGTGAGCGCGCCGACCACGCCGACCGGACGCGCGATTTCCGTGAGTCCGTTCTCAGGATCCTCCGCGATGATGCCCACCGACTTCGCGCCGGCGAGATCACGCAGCAGACCCATCGTCTTGCGGCGGTTCTTGGCGATCTTGTCTTCGACGTTGCCGAGCCCCGTGTCGCGCACCGCGCGCTCCGCGAGCGCGCGATTGCGCGCCGGCTCGACGATCGCCCAGCCGGCGGCCGTGACCACTTCGTCGACGCGTTCCTGCGTCGTGCTCTCGAAGGCACGCTGCGCGGCGCGTGCCCGCGCGACCAGATCAGCGACGACGGCGCGCAGCTCGTCGGTCGCGGGTAGGCGGTCCTTGCCACCCATCATTCGGCCCCGATCTTCGCTTCGCGAATCACGTATTCCCACTCCCTGAGCTCGTCGTGAATCCGCGCCGCAAATTCGGCCGAGGTCGACGACTGCGCCTCCGCGCCCTGCGCGAAGAGCTTCTCCTTGACCTCCGGCATGGCGAGGACTTTGGCGAATGCGGCCTGCAACTTGGCGACGATCGCCGGCGGCGTCTTTGCCGGCGCCAACGCGCCGTACCAGGAGTTGACGACGCAGCCGGGAACGGTCTCCGCGATCGTCGGGATGTCGGGCACGACGGCGCTGCGCCTGTCGCTGGCGATCGCGAGCGCCTTGAGCTTGCCGGCTTTGACGTACTGCATCGCCGCCGGCAGCGTCACGAAGGCGAGTTGAACCTGGCCGCCCAGCGTGTCCGCGATCGCGGGACCGCCTCCCTTGTATGGCACGTGAACCATGTCGATGCCGGACTTGAGCTTGAGCAGCTCGCCCGCGATATGCGCCGGCGATCCGGTGCCGACCGAAGCGAAGTTGAGCTTGCCGGGCTGACTCCTAGCGAGCGCGATCAGCTCGCGGATGTTGTTCGCGGGCACGGAAGGATGCGCCACCAGTATCTGCGGCGAGAGCGCGGCCAGGCTGATCGGGACAAAATCGCGCTCGACGTCGAACGGCAGGTTCGGATAGAGCTTGGGGTTGATCGTGTGCGATGAGAGTGTGAACAGAATCGTATAGCCGTCGGGTGCGGCTTTGGCCGCGAGGTCGGTACCGAGATTTCCCGCGGCGCCGCCGCGATTGTCGATGAGGATCGGCTGCCCGAGCACCGCAGCAAGCGGCTCGGAAAGAATCCGCGCCACGACGTCCGTGCCGCCGGCGGGCGGATACGGAACGATGGAGCGGATCGGCTTGTTCGGGTAATCC
>DATKJP010000268.1:0-27008 GCA_035543635.1 Casimicrobiaceae bacterium | reverse complement strand
GATCCGAATTCCTGCTTCATCGACATCCAGGCCGGCAGCGGCGGAACCGAAGCGCAGGACTGGGCGGCGATGCTCCTGCGCATGTACCTGCGCTACTGCGAGCGCAAGGGCTACCGCACCGAGATTCTCGAGGAGTCCGACGGCGAGGTCGCCGGGATCAAGAGCGCGAGCGTCAAGGTCGACGGCGATTACGCCTATGGGCACCTGCGTACCGAGACCGGGGTCCACCGGCTCGTTCGCAAGAGCCCGTTCGATTCCAATGCGCGACGCCACACTTCCTTCGCCAGCGTCTTCGTGTACCCGGAAGTCGACGAGACGATCGAGGTTGCGATCAATCCAGCGGATCTTCGCATCGACACCTTCCGCGCCTCGGGTGCCGGCGGGCAGCACATCAACAAGACCGACTCGGCAGTGCGCATCACGCACCTCCCGACGGGCATCGTCGTGCAATGTCAGAACGACCGCTCGCAGCACCGCAACCGCGCCGAGGCGATGGCAATGCTGAAATCGCGGCTCTACGAACTGGAGTTGCGCAAGCGTCAGGCCGAGCAGCAGAAGCTCGAGGAAGCGAAGACCGACATCGGCTGGGGTCACCAGATCCGCTCCTACGTGCTCGACCAGTCGCGGATCAAGGATCTGCGCACGAACGTCGAGATCGGCAACACGCAGGCGGTGCTCGACGGCGCCCTGGACGACTTCATCACCGCGAGCCTGAAGCAGGGAGTCTAGATGGCGGACGACACGCAAGAGGGAGCGCGCCCGCAACCAAGCGAGAACCAGGTCATCGCCGAGCGGCGCGCCAAGCTCGCTGCGCTGCGCGGAGGCGGTCAGGCTTACCCCAACGACTTCGTCCGCGACGCTCTCGCGGCTTTGCTGCACGAGCAGTACAGCTCTCAGCCGGCTGAACAGCTCGAGGCTGCGCACGCGATCGTCACCGTCGCCGGGCGCGTGATGCTCAAGCGCGTGATGGGCAAGGCGAGCTTCGCGACGCTGCAGGACATGAGCGGACGCATCCAGCTCTATGTGACGCGCGACGCGCTCGGCGAGGAAGTCTACGAAGCGTTCAAGCATTGGGACCTGGGCGACATCGTCGGCGCGCGGGGAGCGCTGTTCAAGACACGTACGGGGGAGCTCTCCGTGCGCGTCGCGGAGCTGCGGTTGCTTGCCAAGGCAGTGCGGCCGTTGCCTGAGAAATTTCACGGGCTCACCGACCAGGAGCAGAAGTACAGGCAGCGCTACGTCGATCTGATCGTGAGCCCGGAGTCGCGGCGCGTCTTCATGATGCGCTCGCAGATCGTCCAGGCGATGCGCGAGTTCTTCGTAGCCCGCGGTTATCTGGAAGTCGAGACGCCGATGATGCAGCCGATTCCGGGCGGCGCGACGGCGCGGCCCTTCATCACTCATCACAATGCGCTCGACACGGATCTGTATCTGCGGATAGCTCCAGAGCTTTATCTGAAGCGGCTCGTCGTGGGAGGATTCGAGAAGGTCTTCGAGATCAACCGCAATTTCCGCAACGAGGGGATCTCGACCAAGCACAATCCCGAGTTCACGATGCTCGAGTTCTACGAGGCGTATCGCGATTACCGCTACCTGATGGATCTGACAGAGGAGCTGATGCGCGAAGTCGCGAGAAGAGTGTGTGGCACGACGACGATCGAATATCAGGAGCAGAAAATCGATCTCTCGGGTCCGTTCGACCGCTTGACAATGGCCGACGCGATCACGAAGTACAACCCTCAGCATTCGCTTGCCGAGCTGTCGAGACCCGACTACCTCCGGAAGGCCCTCGCGGCGCTGCAGGTCGAGGTACTCCCGACCGACGGCCTCGGCGTGCTGCAGCTCAAGCTCTTCGAGTCGACCACCGAGGATAAGCTGACTCAGCCGACGTTCATCGTCGCTCATCCGACCGATGTCTCGCCGCTCGCACGCGCGAACGACACGAATCCGGCGGTCACCGATCGGTTCGAGCTCTTGATCACCGGCCGTGAGTTCGCCAACGGCTTCTCGGAGCTCAACGATCCCGAAGACCAAGCTGCGCGCTTCATGGCGCAGGCGCGCGCCAAGGATGCCGGCGACGCGGAGGCGATGCACTACGATGCCGACTACATTCGCGCGCTGGAGTACGGGATGCCGCCCGCGGCGGGCGAAGGCATCGGCATCGACCGGGTCGTGATGCTCCTGACCAATAGCCCGTCCATCCGCGACGTGATCCTGTTCCCGCAACTCAAGGCGGAGCGCGACGAGAGCTGAGTCCCGAGCAGCGACGCAACCGATGAGCGCGCGTTTTCACTCTTTTGCCGAGTTTTATCCGTTCTATCTCTCGGAGCATCGTCATCCGATCTCCCGCCGGATGCACTTTGCCGGGACACTGCTCGTGGTGGCTTGCGTTGCGCTCGCCATTCTTACGGCGAACTTCTGGTGGCTTGCCGCCGTTCCGGTCTTCGGCTATGGCTTTGCCTGGATCGGGCACTTCTTTTTCGAGCGGAATCGTCCCGCGACTTTCAGTCATCCTTTCTACAGTCTCGCGGGTGACTGGGCGATGTTCCGGGACATCCTGACCGGCAAGATCGCGCTCTGACCGAGCGCGCGTTGACCCGGATCGAGCCCCGGCGCGATAATAACGACCCTTCGGGGTGTGGCGCAGCCCGGTAGCGCACTTGCTTTGGGAGCAAGATGTCGGAGGTTCGAATCCTCTCACCCCGACCAGTTACGAAACGGCTTCGCAAGGCATTGGGCGCCCGTAGCTCATTGGGATAGAGCACCGGCCTTCTAAGCCGGGGGTAACAGGTTCGAGTCCTGTCGGGCGCACCACGAATTCGCGCCGCGACGGGCGATCGCAGCAATGGTGGCTGTAGCTCAGCTGGTAGAGTCCCGGATTGTGATTCCGGTTGTCGTGGGTTCGAATCCCATCAGCCACCCCATTTCCCCTGTTCCCGTAGTCGATACGAGCAGGGCATAAACGCAAATCGCATCACGATCTGCGCGCGTCAGCAACATTGCGCGCCAAGGCGCGCCTGTCGACATTTGCGGTAGCGGTCACGTACTGCTGGTCACGCGCCGAGAAAGCGCCGGATATTGGCGTGGAACTGCTCGCGCTCCACTTCGTAGCGCCCCCGCGCACGCAGTCCCATCTGTCGGCGCTCGTCGACGCTCATGGCCAGCGCGCGGCGGATCGATTGCTCGAGATCGACTTCGGTCACGCGATAGCCCGTGGAGCGGTGGAACGGCACGACATTCTCGGCGCGCACCGGAACGAGGATGCCGCTCGATCCATCTTCGACCATCTCGTCCATCGGGGGCCCCGCTGTCGTGACAAGCACAGAGGCCGCGGAGCGCGCTTCGTTCAGCGTATGGCCGAACCCTTCGGCGACGCTCGGACAGACGTGGATGCCGGCCTCGCGTTGCAGCGATCGCAGCACGGGCTCAGTCGGCCGGAAGAAGATGCGCAGGTTGCTCGAAGCGCGCAACGGCATCGAAAGATCGATCGGCGCGTCGAGCGCCGACACGAGCGTCATCTCGGCCAGGTCGTCATTTCGCATCCATACTGCGACGACCGCCTTGCCGTTCTTCTGCAGTGACTTGCCGGTGACATGCAGGCACTTCTCCCAGCGCCGCTCGCCGTCCGTGCTAGCGCCGACGTCAGGTGAAGTCCAGCCGGTGAATATCACGCCGTTCTTCACGCTATCGGCTCCCGCGAGTCTTGAGAACACGACGCCGGAGAAGCGTGTCTTCAGCAGCACGGTATGGATGGTTCCCGAAGCGATGATCTTCTCGTCGAGCGGGCTCATCCATTCGACGTTGGGAATGTAGACGACGTGTCGCGCGAAGCCGCCTTCGAGCAAAGGCGGGTTGGCGTGCGCGTGCTCGAGCAGGAACAGGTAATCGACCGGCAGGGTCGAGCTCAGCTCGGGCGGAATCTCGATCGGCGTCGTATAGTCGTCGACCAAGCGGTCCGCCAGTGTCATCGCCCGCACGCTGGAGGCCGGGCTCGCGGCCATGATCGCGGCCGCCAACAGCGACGCATCGGCAGCCATGCCGTGACTGCGGTGATGGACGATTACGCAACTCGGCGCGCCCATGGCCATCATCCCGCTCCGGATATCCGCTGCATGATCGGCATTGTGCAGGACGGCGACGAGCAGGGACAAGGCGTAGACTTGTCGCGAGCGGCGACGTGCCGCAGAAGCATCGGAGAGACGCATGACTACTCGCCGCGCAGCACGAGGTCCAAAGGCGGAGATCGCGAGCCTCGTGGCCGAGCTGGAAAAGGCCGAGGCTTACGAGCAGCGCCTCCGGCAGCTCATCGTCGACGCGAGAGACCATCTTGCCGCGGGACGCACATCGATGGCGCTCTCGCTCTTGAACGCCGCGCTACGCGACATCGACGATGCGGCGGACGTCGTCGCGCCGACCCAGCAGCGCTCCTGAGGCTTGACTCCGGCGCGCGTTAGAGCACGCCGCCGATGATGTTGATGCTCATCGCCAGCACGGCGATGTTGTAGACGAACGACAAAATGCCGTGGATCAGCGTGAGCCGCCGCATCGACCGCGACAATACCGCGACGTCCGACACCTGCGAGGTCATGCCGACCACGAACGAGTAATAGAGGAAGTCCAAATAGTCGGGTTCATCGTCGTCCGGGAATTTCAGGCCGCGGTGGTGGGTGTCGTCTCCTTCGGGCTGCGAGTAGTACAAGCGCGCGTAATGAAATGCGAACAGCGTGTGGATCAGGAGCCACGACAACAGCAGCGCGGTCACCGATAACAAGATACGCAAGGTTCGCGGCCAGAACGGCAGCTCCTTGATGTCGCCGACGAGAAAACCGATCGCGACCACGCTTGCGCTTGCAGCGAATACGACGAGCAGGAAGATCAAGAACCCGCTGGGGTCGTAGAGCTGAGCGCGCACGCGTGTGAGAGTCTCGTCGGTGCGGGCAACGATCACCCAGCCGATCCCGAGAAAGCACAAGGCGCCGACGTCCCAGCTCGCGAGCACCAGGATGCGCGCCGATACCCAGGGAGCCAGCAGCAGCGAAGCGGCGACCGCGAGCGCGAGCACGATGGCAACGCGCTGCAGCGCGTTCAGCCGCGCAATCCATGGCAGGCGTAGCTTGGCGTGACGGACTGAGGTCATGGCAGGGACCGCCGGTGGATGGGCCGAATCATTCTCTCCGTGCGACCGAAGCAAAGCTTAGCGGATTTCGGCATTCGCCGCAGCGTTGTAAGGTGGCTCCGGATCCCGCGACCAATCGAGCGTCTTTAACACGAACCAAGGGAGTCGCACCATGATAGGTCGTTTCGGCAGGCGATGTTCCGTTGCGCTGGCTTCGCTCGCGTTCGCTCTGTCGCTCGCGGGACCCGCGCGCGCCGACGGCGTTCCCGAGAGCGGCATCGTCACAGTCAAAAGCGCGTACTCGATGAGCGAAACCATTGCCCGGCTCAAGCAGGACGTTGCGGCGAAGGGCATCAAGTTCTTCATCGAGGTCGATCAGCAAAAGCTCGCAGCGGACGCGGGCATCAAGCTGCGCCCCTCGACGCTCCTCGTCTTCGGCAACCCTCCGCTCGGAACGCTGTTCATCAGCGCCAACCCGCTCGCAGGACTCGACTGGCCGGTGCGCCTGCTCGTGCTCGAGGACGAGCAAGGGCAGGTATGGGCCGCCTACACGGATTTCGCGTACATCGCGCGCCGTCACCATGTCGAGGGCGCGGACGCCGAAGCCTTCAAGAAAGCATCGGGTGTGATCGCGTCGATCACGTCGAGCGTCGCGGCGAAGTAAACACCTAGCTTGACGTAAGGGATCTCGAGAGCATCCGACTACTTGCTCGGGCAAGTTGCAAACGAACCCAATTCAACCCAACTTTGAGGAGAACTTCGATGAACACGTTACATCGCAATCGCAAGGGCATCTGTTCCGCCTTGCTCGCGGGCCTGCTGTCGCTTGGCGGGATCGCCGCGGCGCAAGCCGGCGAGTGCCCGGCCGGAAAGGCCGGCACGAATCCGCTTCCTGGCGCCGCGACCGCTCCGGTAGGCGTAACCGAGATGGAGCTCATCTCGATCGACCTGTCGACGGAAAAAGTCAATCTGCCGGATCGGCGTCTCCGCTTCCGGCATATGGAGATCACACCCGGCGGTATCGTGCCGCTGCACAGCCACGCGGACCGTCCCGCGCTGATCATGGTCAATCAGGGACAGATTTACGAATACAGCAGCCAGTGCACTGTGCCGATACTGCACAAGACGGGTGAGATCGCCAAGGAATCGAACGGTCTCACGCACTGGTGGAAGAACGAGGGCAACGTGACGGTGGTGCTGACGATCGCCGACATCGTCAACGACAAGAAACCGGATACGATGATGCCAAAGATGTAGTTAATTGCGTCGCGCGAGCCGCGACGCAATAACTCACCGCATTGAACGCGGTGCGGCCGAGGCGCGCCGATTAACGCGCCGGATTCGGTCGAAGACGGCTAGAACCATGAACCTCATGCTCACCAGCGCGGCGTATTTGTTCGCGGCTCTTGCCGTAGGCGTCATGGGCTTCGCGATTCAGCGCGGGGCGACCTGCACCGTCGCCGCGGTCGACGAGGCGGTCACCAAGCGAAGCTTCCGGCGCCTCGCCAGCATCGTCGAAGCGTCGTTGTGGGTGCTAGGCGGGTTGCTCATCGCACAATCGCTGCATTGGCTTGGAACGATGCCCGGCGGCTACGCCGTTGGCTGGGTCACCGTGCTCGGTGGCGCACTACTTGGGCTCGGCGCCTACGTGAATCGGGCGTGCGTCTTCGGAGCGATCGCACGGCTTGGGTCCGGCGAATGGGCGTACGTGATGACGCCGGTCGGCTTCTACGTCGGTTGCCTCAGCGTCGGTGCCGTCTTCAGCTTCGCGGCGCCACCCCTGCTGCCGCACGCCTCGCCCGTGCTCGAAGCTTCGGCCTGGATCGCGCTCCTGTTCGTCTTACTGCTCCTCGGGCGTATCGGTCAACTCCTGCTCGCGAAGCGACCGGGTGAGCCTGCGCCGCGCTGGCGCGAACGCCTCGCGCAGCGCGTCTGGTCACCCCACGCTGCGACCACCGTCATCGGGATCACGTTCTTTTTCTCACTGCTCCTTGCCGGCGCCTGGGCCTATACCGACGTGCTCGCAGAACTGGCGCGTGGCATGGCGAGCAATGTCTTCGGGCGCGTATTGCTGCTCGTCGCGCTCTTCGTCGGAGCGCTCATCGGCGGCTGGACAGCCGGCCGCTTCCGCAGCAGGCGCATTTCGCTGCCGCAGCTCGCCAAGTGCTTCGCCGGCGGCGTTCTGATGGGGTGGGGAAGCCTCCTCATCCCCGGCGGCAACGACGGCTTGATCCTCGTCGGCATGCCGCTGTTGTGGCCCTATGCCTGGATCGCGTTTCTTTCGATGTGCACGGCCATCGCTCTCGCGCTCATTGCCGAGAAGGCGCTCGGCCAGTACGCGCCGAAACCCGGAGTCGAGTGAACCTCAGGCGACCGGCTTGAGATCGCCGAGCAGGGTGGGGATCAGCTCGGATACGGTCGGATGAATGTGCACCGTGCGTTGCAGCGTCGTGTATGGCGCGCCTGCCGACATCAGGTCGAGGATGCAATGGACCGCTTCATCGCCCTCGGTGCCCAGCAACGCCGCGCCGAGAATGCGCTTCGTGTCAGCGTCGACCAGCACCTGCATGAATCCCTGCGTCTCGCTGCGCTCTCGCGCGCGTCCGACGCGCGTCATCATCATCTTGCCGACGAGCGCTTTCTTTCCAGTCGCCCTCACTTCGCGTTCGGTCATGCCGCAGCGTCCGAGCGGCGGATCGACGAACAGCGCGTAGGTCGTGATGCGGTCGCTGATACGCCTCGGGTCGTTGTCGAGCAGATTCGCCGCTACGATCTCGTAGTCATTGTAGGACGTATGCGTGAACGCTCCGCGGCCGTTGGCGTCGCCCAGCGCCCAGATGCCTGGAACGTTGGTGCGACATTGATCGTCGACCTCGATGAACCCTTTCGCATTGGTCTTCACGCCAGCCTTGTCGAGACCAAGATCGTCGGTATTCGGCACGCGGCCGATGGCAAGCAGCAGATGCGAGCCCACGATCTCGCGCGGCTCCTCCTCGCAGGACATCTGCATCGCGACACCATCGCCGCGCTTGCAAACGCTCACGCACTCCGCCTTGAGCCGAAACGCGATGCCCTCGGCTTCGAGGACGGCCTTGATGGCGGCCGAGACTTCTTCGTCCTCCCGGCCGATGATCCGCGGCGCCATTTCGACGACGGTGACGCGGCTGCCGAAGCGGCGGTACATCTGCGCGAACTCGAGCCCGATGTAGCTGCCGCCGACGATGAGCAGATGCTCGGGCAGGAAATCGACGTCCATCATGCTGCTGTTGGTGAGAAACGGCACATCACGCAGCCCCGGCATGTCGGGAACGTTCGCTCGTCCGCCGACGTTGATGAAGATCTCGCCGGCTTCGAGAATCGTGTCGTTGACGCGCACGCTGCGCGGCCCTTCGAAGCGCGCGTGGCCTCTGATCAGCGTGACATTGGCCGTGCCCTCGAGCCACTTCGTCACCCCGTTGTTCGATTGCCCCACGACCGCATCCTTGCGCGCTTTCACGCGCGGCATGTCGACGCGGATCGGGCTGTCGATCATCACGCCGAAATCCGCTCCGCGGCGCGCAATGTAAGCGGCGCGCGCGCTCGCGATGAGCGTCTTGGTGGGAATGCAGCCGTTGTTGACGCAGGTGCCGCCAATGAGCTTGCGCTCGATGATCGCCGTCTTGCGGCCTGCCTTGCCGAGACGCACGGCGAGCGCCGGTCCGGCCTGTCCGGTGCCGATAACGATCGCGTCATACTTTTCGCTCATGCTTCCTCCCGCTGGCAACGGCCCACCCCGAAGGGTGCCCGGGGCTTGAGCGACACGCAAGTGAAAGCAGCGATAGCCGCTACTTCGTCTTGCCTCGGAAGCCGTCCACGCCGGCACCCAACTCGTGTCCGGGTGTCGACGCCAAATCGTGGATCACGACGCCCTGCGTCGGATCGACCGAGTGTCTCCACGGCGCATGCGACAGCACGCGCCGCGTTGTCGCGTAGCCCGCCTGCCACCGGGCGCGGATGCCGGCCGGGGTGAAGTCGATGTCCTTCAACTGGTCCTCGCCCTCGAGACGCGGGGCGTTGAGGCACGCGACGTGCATGGTCGTGCCGCAGCCCCAGGACGCGAGCTCCTTCACCTCCGCCGACTCGCGCACCTTCTCGGGCACGTGCTTCGCCAGCTCGCGGACGATGTGGCGCAGGTGGTGGATCTGCTTCTGCCGCGCGATGTGGTTCTTGGCGCGGCTCGCGTACTGGATGTCCTTCTGCCGTCCTGCCACCTCCCACAGCGTTTCCGGCTCGGAGCCGTCGGGGTTCCACACCTGCACGGCAAAGATGACGGAGTCCCTGCGCGGCTTGTCGTCGAGCACCGCCTCGATCGGCGTGTTCGAATAGATGCCGCCGTCCCAGTAAGGCTCACCGTCGACGCGCACCGCGGGAAACGCCGGCGGCAGAGCGCCGGAGGCCATCACGTGCTCGAGGCAGATCGGCTCGTCGCGGCTGTCGAAATAGCGCATCTCGCCGTTGTTGACGTTGACCGCGCCGACGGTGAGCCGCGTGCGACCGCCGTTGATGCACGTGAAGTCCACAAGCTCGAGCAGCGTCTCGCGCAACGGCTCGGTCGTGTAGTACGCGGCGGCCTCGACGCCCAGGGGAGCGTGCTGCCCGAACCACGCCACAAGGTTAGGCGAGAAAAAAGTCGGCACGCCTTGGGCCAGGGTCATCAGGTTCGCCCACACATTGCCGAATCCGGGGATCAGCTCCGAGAATCCGTGCCCCGCGTGCTGCTCGACGCTGGACCAGAATTCGTGCAGGCGCGCGAGGCGCCGCTTGGGTGGGTTGCCCGCGATGAGCGCGCCATTGATGGCGCCTATCGAGGTGCCGATCACCCAGTCGGGCTCGATGCCGGCTTCGTGCAGGGCCTCGTAGACGCCGACCTGGTACGCGCCCAGCGCGCCGCCGCCCTGCAGCACCAGCACGACCTGGCCGGGCAGGTCGGACTTCCTTCCGTGTGCGCGGTTTAGTGCGCTGTTGCTTTTCGTAGCTGCTCTCTTGCGTGATGTGGCCATGGTTAGTCCCTTGGCGGCCGATTTTCGGCCGGCCGCGTTCGCTACTGCGCCGTCCAGCCGCCTTCGATCGGCAGCACGGCGCCGGTGATCGACGCCGCGGCGTCGCTCGCGAGGAATGCCGCGAAAGCGGCGACTTCCTCGATCTGCACGAACTTCTTGGTCGGTTGCGCGTGCAGCAGCACGTCGTTGATCACCTGCTCCTCCGTCAAGCCGCGCGCTTTGGCGGTGTCCGGGATCTGCTTCTGCACCAGCGGCGTCCACACGTAGCCGGGGCAGATAGCGTTCATGGTGATGCCGTGCTCGGCCACTTCGAGCGCCACCGTCTTGGTAAGGCCGGCGATGCCGTGCTTGGCGGCAACGTACGCCGATTTGTACGGGCTCGCAACGAGCGCGTGAGCCGAGGCGATGTTGATGATGCGCCCCCATTTCCTCGCCTTCATCGCGGGCAGCGCGAGGCGGATGGCATGGAACGAGGCCGAGAGATTGATCGCCAGGATCGCGTTCCACTTGTCGACTGGAAATTCCTCGATCGGCGCGACATGCTGGATGCCGGCGTTGTTCACGAGCACGTCGATCGCGCCGAACTCCTTGAGAGCTTTCGCGATCATCGCTTCGATCTGGCTTTGCTGCGAGAGATCGGCGCCGTCATAGCGCGCCTTCACTCCATGCGCGGACGCGATCTCCGCGCGCAGCTGCTCGATCTCGCCAGGATCGCCGAAACCGTTCAGAACGACGTTCGCGCCCTGCGCGGCGAGCGCACGGGCGATGCCCAGGCCGATGCCGCTAGTCGATCCGGTTACGACTGCTGTTTTTCCCTGCAGCATGATCTTTCACTCGAAGTGAGGACGTCATTGGTCACTTCGGCCGAGGGAAAACTTACACCGCGAAGCAATCCGGCTGTGGAACCGTAAGCCGACGCTGCGCGCTGCGACTAACGGAGATGAAAACAAAGGCCATCGTGGTCGTCGGCGGAGGTTTCGCCGGCACCACGCTCGCGCAAGCGCTCGACGGGAGACTTCCTTCCGATCACGAGTTGATCCTGCTCAGCGAGGAGAGCTACACGACTTTCAATCCTATGCTGCCCGAAGCTGTCGGTGCTTCGATCTTCCCCGAGCAGGTCGTGGCGCCGATCCGGCAGATGTTGAGGCACGGGCGCTTCATCATGGGCCGAGTCTCAAGCATCGATAAGACGCGGAAGACACTGGTCTGCTCGACGCTCGCGGGCGAGGTCGAAGTCGGATACGAGCATCTCGTACTCGCCTTCGGCAATCGGGCGCGCCTCGATCTCATTCCCGGCCTTGCCGAGCACGCGCTGCCGCTCAAGACAGTCGGCGACGCCATGCACATCCGCAACGTCGTGCTGCGCCGGATCGCGCGCATCGAGCTGGAGAGCGATGCCGCATTGCGCCGCCGGCTCGGGCATTTCGTCGTCATCGGCGGCGGCTTCTCGGGCGTGGAAGTCGCCGGCGAGCTGGTCGACTGCCTCAAGAGCATCCGCCGCTACTACCCGCGCGTGGCCGCTGAGGAGTTGAAGGTTACGATTCTGCAGGATCAGCCGGGACTCCTGCCGGAGTTGCCGCGGGAGCTCGGAGCCGCTGCGCTTCGCTCGCTCGGCAAGCGCGGCGTCGCGGTGCGTCTCGGCGCTCGCGCCGAGGCGGTGACCGACGCGACGGTGACGCTCGCAGGCGGCGAGCTGCTGGGAACCGCGACGGTCATCTGCACGATCGGCACGCGGCCCAACGGGCTCGTCGAAGCCTTGAGCGTGCCGACCGAGCGCGGACGCATCATCGTCGGCGCCGATCTTGCAGTGCAGGGAGCGCCTGGGCTATGGGCGATCGGCGACTGCGCGCTCGTCGTCAATGCGCGCGACGGCAAGCTCGCTCCTCCGACGGCGCAGTTCGCGGTGCGCGAGGCGCGCTGCCTCGCACAAAATCTTCTTGCTGCCATTGCCGGCCGGCCGACGCGCCCCTTCGACTACCGCTCGCGCGGATCGATGGCGGCGATCGGCCACATGAAAGGCGTGGCCGAGATCCTCGGCCTGCGCCTCTCAGGCCTGCCCGCGTGGCTCCTGTGGCGCGCCTACTACCTGTCGCAGATGCCCACGCTCGGGCGCAAGCTTCGCATCTTCGTCGAGTGGAGCTGGGGCATGTTCTTTCCAACCGACATCACGCATCTTCGCTTTACGCGCAGCCAGGAGCTGGCCGATTGAACTGGCGTTTCGGTCGCACCTAGCAAGCAGCTATCATCACGGTCATGGTCGGGCTGAAGCGACTCGGAAGACTCATCCACTGCAGGGAGGCGAGCCGTCTCCTCTCGCAAGCGCAGGAACGCTCGCTTTCCGCGGGCGACTGGCTGCGCCTGCGCTTGCACATTCTCGGATGCCTGGCCTGCCAGCGCATCGAGGCGCAGATGCGCTTCCTGCGCCGTGCCATGCAGCGTTACCGTGGTTGACGGATAGCGTAGCGCGATCAGCTTCGCGGCGCGAACCGCTTCTCGAGCAGCGTATCGAGCGCGATCTTCCCGGGGCCGCAGATCGTCAGGACCGCGAGCATCGTTCCCCACAGGATGTGGTCGCCGATGCCTCCGGTCTGCGTCAGCGTCTCGTGGTAGGAGACAACCGCGACGATGTTGAAGACGAAGAGCACGCCTGCCGCGAAACGCGATCCCAATCCCAGCACGAGGAGCACCGGCATCGACAATTCGGTCGCCGCGCCCAGCGCTGCCGCGATCGGCGGCGACAGCAGCGGAACGTGATATTCATCGGTGAAGAGCGCGACGGTCGAGCTCCAGTCGCGAATCTTGGTGAGGCCGGATAGGAAGAAGACGCGCGCGATGTAGAGACGGAAGCCGAGCAGCAGCAGCGGCTCCAGCTTGGCGAGAAGCCGGGCCGCAAGGCAGTAGAGCGCCGCAAGACGTCCGACGGGCGAGGGTGTTGTGGTGCCGTTCATGATTGTGTTCCAGTGTTCGCCGGCGCGCGAAAAGCGACCAGCGTTTGCGCCGCGACGTGACTTTGCAACGCGCGGGTGAGATCGAAGCCCGGTTCCTTCTCGGCCGCGCGCGCAGCAGCCTGGCCGAGTCCGGCGCGCCCCCCAAGTGCGGCGAGGAGCGCGTGCTCGCCCGGCCGGAGCCGCTCGATCGTCACGCCGCTCGCGCCGCGTACGACAAGCAGCGTGTCGCCGCCGGCCCCGAGATCAACCGCGTCGTCACCGGAGAAATGGTCCTGGTTGACTTGCCAGATGCGAAGGATCGGATACGGTGAGACGATGAATTGTGCCGAGGGATGCAGCACGAAGCGCAGACGCTCGAACGCTTCTGCCGGCACCGCAGCGAGCGCGTCGAGATCGAGCGGACCGGCATCCGCTGCGATCGCCGCCTGATCGACGGCCCACTCCAGGCGCGCAACGTCGGGCAAGTAGGGGAGCTCGCGCGCCGGTGTATAGCTGGTGAGGAAGCGCGGCAGCTCCTCGCCGTAGCGGTTGACGTCGCCGTGCTGCGACGGATACGCGCGCACGAAGGCATCGACTGCGGCGTTGAAGAACTGCGCGCCCACGAGCTTGCGCACGACCGGATAGGTCGCCCCGAGAACCTTGTGGTAATTGCCCAGCACGTTGTTGCGATAGATACTGATCCTCGCCGCTGCATCGAGGTTGCCACCAACAATGCCAAGCATGGCGAGGGCGGCGGTATCGCCGAACATAGTCGCGGCGGCGAAGCCGCGCTGCATTTCACGCAGCGACGGCATCGGATTCCTCCAGCACGGCTTGCGCAATCGAGGCTTCGTCGAGCAGCACGTGAAGCGCGGGCAAATCGGTGTCCCATTCGACCAGGGTCGGCTTCGGTCCGAAGCGCTCGATCGCGGCGCGATAGAGCGCCCAGACGGGTGGCGCCACGCGCGCGCCGTGGGTGTCGATGAGGCACGGGCCACTCGCGTCGAAGCCGGCCAGGTGGATCTCCGCGATCGCATCGCCGGGCATCGCTGCGAGATAGGCCTGCGGATCGAAGCCGTGATTGACGGCGTTCACGTAAATGTTGTTGACGTCGAGCAGAAGCTTGCAGCCGGTGCGCCGCACCACAGCGGCGACAAACTCCCATTCCGCCATCGCGTCGTGCTCGAAACGAAGATACGCGGAGACGTTCTCGACCAGCAGCGGCCGCTGCAGCGCATTCTGCACCGCGCTCACGCGATCGCAGCAGAGCGCGAGCGCTTCCTCGGTGAAAGGTAGCGGCAACAGATCGTTGAGATGCCGGCCGTCGATCTTTCCCCAGCAAAGATGCTCGGAGACGAGCGCTGGCTCGATGCGCGCAACAAGCATCTTCAGCCGCTTCAGGTGACTCGCGTCGAGCGGATCGGGGGAACCGAACGCGAGTCCGACCCCATGGAGTGAAACCGGATAATCGGTGCGGATCGCTTCAAGCGCGGCGAGCGCTGGTCCGCCATCGACGAAGTAGTTCTCGCTGTGGACTTCGAGCCATCCGATGGCAGGCCGGTCGCGCCGGACCTGCGCGACATGGGGAGAGCGCAGGCCGATGCCGGCGATGGCAGGCAGACGATTCGCGGCGAACATCGTGAAAGGAAAGCGGTGGCAGCTATCGGGCCAAGCCGCCACCGCGATACGGTTGCGACTCTAGGACTTCGGCGGGCCGAGCTTGCCGCCCATGTTCTCGCACGAGCCTCTGGCGACGTACTTCCAGTCCATCGGATCGTTGTCGGCCTTGCTTTGGCCTGCGCACGCGTGCTTCGATGTCGCGCAGTCAGCTTGACCGGCCTTGGAGATGCCGTAGCACTTGTCCTTGCTCGGATCGGGAGCGACGGGACCGGCTGTCGCCACGGCTGCAAAGCCGAGGGCGAGCACGCCGGCGATCGCGGCTTGCAGAGTAGTGGAACTCTTCATACTGTCTCCTTCAGAAGGTTGGCAGGGGATGTGGTGACGGACGAGGCACATCCGTCTGGCCCTTTGGTCGCAATGGGCATCGACACCTTACAGGCATTGCCGGGGCCGTAGCAACCGAGTCCCCATGTCGGGTGCCCGACACTGGGCGCCCCGAAATATCGCTAACATTACTGCCGCGCCGCCATTCCGCGTTCGCCTTTCATCAATGCGCTTCACCGTCGCGACCTACAACATCCACAAAGGCTTCTCGCATCTCACCCGCCGGGTGGTGATCCATGATCTGAAGGAAAGGCTGCACGGGCTGGCGTGTGACATTCTTTTCCTGCAGGAGGTCCAGGGGGCGCATGGGCGCCGCGCACGTCGACATCGCGACTGGCCCGGCAAGCCACAGCATGAATACATCGCCGACACGATCTGGCACGAAGTGGCCTACGGACGCACGGCGGTCTACCGGCAGGGTCATCACGGCAACGCGGTGCTGTCGCGCTTTCCCATCGTAGCGCAGGACAACCTCGACATCTCGGCGCATCCCTTCGAGAGCCGCGGCCTGCTCCACTGCGTCATGCACCCGAAGCGAGGCTTTCCCACGCTGCATTGCCTCAATGTCCACCTGGGCCTGTTCGAGCGCGGACGGCGCTGGCAGGTGCACGCCTTGTGCGAGCGCATCCTCGACGAGGTTCCGATGCACGAGCCGCTCATCATCGCCGGAGACTTCAACGACTGGCGGCGCAAGGCCGATCGCACGTTGCAGGAGGAGCTGGGCGTGGTCGAAGTGTTCGAGATCGCGCGCGGGCGTCCGGCACGGACTTTCCCGGCAGTGCTGCCGGTATTCCGGCTCGACCGCATCTACGCCCGTGGCCTCCGCATCGTCGGAACTGCGGTCCATTACGCCTATCCCCTGGCCAAGCTCTCGGATCACGCCGCGCTGGCCGCAACCTTCGAGCTGGAGCGAAGTCCCCGTGGCGCTGACGATTGAGCCCATCAATCGATTCGTTTCGGGCAACCGCATCGTGTTGCTCAGGAATGGCACCGAGTACTTCCCTGCGCTCGAGAAGGCGATCGACTCCGCACAGCGCGAGATTTGGCTCGAGGCCTATCTGTTCGCAGATGATCCCGCGGGACGGCGCATCGGGGGTGCGCTCACACGCGCCGCCCAGCGCGGAGTCAAGGTTCGCATGATGGTCGATGGTTGGGGCGCGAAGTATTACCTCACGTCATCGCTGGAGCGGTTCCTTACCGATGGCGGCGTGGAGCTTCTCAAGTACCGGCCGGAAGTCGCGCCCTGGCAGTTCCGCTCGAACCGGCTGCGCCGACTGCATCGCAAGCTCTGCCACGTCGACGGGCGGGTCGCCTTCTGCGGCGGTATCAACATCATCGATGACAACAACACGCCCGGCGCGCGTGCCCCGCGCGTCGATTTCGCAGTGAGCGTGGAAGGGCCTCTGCTACCCGGCATCGCGCAGACGATGCAGCGCGTGTGGGCGCTGGTGCAGCTCGTCCAGCTCGGCAACAGCCAGCTCGCGCTGTTCCCGGATCTCGCTCCCGGCGAGCGCGTCGGCAAGCAGACCGCGAAGTTCGTGATCCGCGACAATCTGCGCCACCGACGGGACATCGAGCACGCGTATCTCGCCGCGGTGCGCGGCTCGAAGCGCGAGATCATCATCGCCTGCTCGTATTTCTTTCCCGGAATCCGCTTCCGCCGCGAGCTCACCGAGGCCGTGCAGCGCGGTGTTTCGGTCACCTTGCTTCTGCAGGCGAAGGTCGAATACATGCTGCTGCACTTCGCGAGCCGCGCGCTGTACGGGCAGCTCCTGCAGGCCGGCGTAGTGATCCAGGAATACTACAAGAGCATGCTGCACGCGAAGGTCGCCGTGATGGACGACCGCTGGGCCACCGTGGGCTCTTCGAACATCGATCCGTTCAGCCTGCTCGGCGCCCGCGAGGCGAACGTGATCGTGCGCGATCGCGCCTTCGCCAGCGAGCTCAAGGACGCACTGAAGATCCTGATCGCCAACGGCGCCCGGCCGGTCGCAGCTGCGGACTGGAAGGAACGCTCTCGCTTCTACAAAGCCGCCATCTGGATCTGCTACGGCATCGTGCGCCTGGGCATGGGCTTTCTCGGCTACGGTGGCGAGGAGTGGTTCCCCCGACGCAAGACCGGAGACGTTTGACGCCTCTGCTAAACTGAATCGATGCGCCGCGCATCATCAGCTCCACTTCCAGCTCCGCCCAATCCCGCCCTGCGTGGCGACTGGCAGACGGTACGTACGCTCCTGCCTTACCTGCTCGCGTACAAGGGGCGCATGCTCTTCGCACTCGCCTGCCTGATCGCCGCGAAGCTCGCCAACGTCGGCGTGCCGCTGGTGCTGAAGGAGATCGTCGACCGCCTGACCGTTACGGGACCGCAGCTGCTCGTCCTCCCGCTCGCGCTGCTGGTCGCGTACGGCGCAGCGCGCCTGTCGACCACGGCTTTCACGGAGCTGCGCGAATACCTTTTTGCGAAGGTGACCCAGCGTGCGGTGCGCACCGTCGCGCTCAAGGTGTTCCGCCATCTGCACTCGCTCAGCCTGCGCTTCCATCTCGCGCGCCAGACCGGCGGTCTCACCCGCGATGTCGAGCGCGGCACTCGCGGCATCTCCACGCTGATCAGCTTCACGCTGTTCTCGATCCTGCCCACGCTGATCGAGATCGGGCTCGTCTCGGCGATCCTCATCGCTCGCTACGACGCCTGGTTCATCGGCATCACCGCCGGCGCGCTCGCGCTCTATATCCTCTACACGATTGCGATCACCGAATGGCGCACGGGCTTCCGGCGCACGATGAACGAATTGGACTCGCGGGCGAACACGCGCGCGATCGACAGCCTGCTCAACTACGAGACGGTGAAGTACTTCAACAACGAGGAGTACGAGGCGCAGCGCTACGACGAGAGCATGCAGCGCTGGGAGACCGCCGCGGTCAAGAGCCAGACTTCGCTGTCGCTGTTGAACATCGGACAGAGCGCCATCATCGCGATTGCGGTCACGCTGATCGTGTGGCGCGCCACGCTCGGCGTGGTCGAGCACACGATGACGATCGGCGACCTGGTGCTGGTCAACGCGTTCATGATTCAGCTTTATGTTCCGCTCAATTTCCTCGGAGTCATCTACCGTGAGATCAAGCAGGCGCTTGCCGACATGGAACGCATGTTCCGCCTCATCGAAGAGCATGCCGAAGTGAAGGATGCGCCTGCAGCGCCGCCGCTTCGGATCGCGGCCGGCGAGGTGCGCTTCGTTGATGTCGATTTCGCCTACGAGCCCAACAGGCAGATCCTATTCGGCGTGTCGTTCCGAATCCCGGCGGGGCGCACCGTCGCCGTGGTCGGCCCGAGCGGGTCCGGAAAGTCGACTTTGGCCCGGCTCCTGTACCGTTTCTACGACGTGACCGGCGGACGCATAACGATCGATGGCCAGGACTTGCGCGCCGTACAGCAGGCGAGCGTACGCGGGGGGATCGGCATCGTGCCGCAGGACACGGTGCTGTTCAACGATACGATCGAATACAACATCGCCTACGGCCGCCCCGGCGCGACGCGCGAGGAGATCGTCGCGGCGGCAAAGCTCGCGCAAATCCACGACTTCGTCGCGGGGCTTCCCGAGGGGTACCAGACGAGCGTCGGCGAGCGCGGCCTGAAACTCTCCGGCGGCGAGAAGCAGCGTGTTGCGATCGCGCGCGCAATCCTCAAGAACCCGCGCATCCTGATTTTCGACGAGGCGACCTCCGCGCTCGATTCGAAGGCCGAGAAGCTGATCCAGGCGGAGCTCGAGCAGATCTCGGCCGATCGCACCACGCTCACCATCGCGCACCGGCTCTCGACGATCGTGGGGGCGGACCAGATCCTCGTGCTGGAACACGGCCGCATCGTCGAGCGCGGGACGCACGCCGAGCTGCTCGCGCGCAATGGGGCCTACGCGCGGATGTGGGCGTTGCAGCAGGAGGAGCGCGCCAAGGCGGCTACCGAATCCGCGGCGGAAGCGATCGGCAATTGAGCCAATCTCACGGTCGAGCTGCAGACGGGACGGGAATGATCGGGCGACGCGGGCTCGAGCATGTCATCGGCCAAACCCTTGTTCCGTTAAGCTGAATTTGGCATATGCCTTGCTCTCATGCTATAAAGCGCGCTGACTTTTAAGGCGGTGGCTGATGAAGCTTCGGGGAGTCGCTGTTTTTCTTGGACTATTGAGCCTAGCAATTTCTGCATGGGCAGAGACGGGCTCGACCTCCGCTGACGCTGCGCCATCACTACCGACGCACGACGTCAGCAAGCTCAAGCTGAAATCAGCCAGCGCGCTGGTGCTGGACGCCAAGGCGGATCAGCCGATCTACGCCAAGGGGGCGGACGCGGTGACGCCGATCGCTTCCGTGACGAAGCTCATGACTGCGATGGTCGTGCTCGACGCCGGGCAGCCGCTCGACGAACCGATTTCGATCGGAATCGGCGACATCGACTTCATCAAGGGGACCCACTCACGCCTTAGCCTCGGCAACGAATTGCCGCGCACCGAAATGCTGCGGCTCGCTCTGATGGCTTCCGAGAATCGCGCCGCCTCGAGCCTTGCACGGCACTATCCCGGCGGGAAGGAAGCCTGCGTCGAGGCGATGAACCGCAAAGCGCTCGCGCTGGGCATGACCCACACGCACTTCGACGATCCGACCGGGTTGTCGAGCACCAACGTTTCGACCGCGAGCGATCTCGCGCGCATGGTGCAAGCCTCGGCGGAATACGATCTCATCCGCACCTACACCACCACGGCGAGCCACTATGTCGAGGTGCAGCCGACCGGCAGGCTTCTCGGCTTCAACAACACCAACTCGCTTGTGCGCGCCGGACAGTGGGACATCACGGTCAGCAAGACGGGATTCATCCGCGAAGCGGGCAAGTGCCTGGTCATGCTCGTCAACATCGCGAGCCGGCCGATCGTGATCGTGCTCCTCGATTCCTACGGACGGCTAACGCGTGTCGGCGACGCCAACCGGGTGAAGTACTGGCTCGAGACCGGACAGACGCTGCCCGTATCGAAGGCGACACCCCGCGCGACCACGAAGCGCGTCAAGGGCACGCTGCCCAAGATCTCGAGCAAGTCCTCGAAGTCGCGAGCGAAAGCCTAGAGGCCGCGGCGTCACGGCGCTGAGCGCGCCGTTTTCCCTTTGAGGTTCAGCGCGGTCGCTGCTGCGCGAGCAGCTCCTTAGCGTGCGCGCGCGTCTTCGCCGTGATCTCGTGTCCGCCGAGCATGCGTGCCAACTCCTCGACGCGCTCCCCTCCGTCCAGAGGCGAGAGCTCCGTTGCGACTCCTTTCCGGCTGCTCGTTTTGATGACGCGATAATGGCGATCGGCGCAGGCCGCTACTTGCGGCAGGTGCGTGACGCAAAGGACTTGTCTTCGCGTCCCGACCGCGCGCAGCGAGCGGCCGACCGTCGCGGCGACGGCGCCGCCGATCCCGACGTCGACCTCGTCGAAGATGAGCGTAGGTACGTCGCCGACTTCGGAGAGCACCACCTGCAGAGCGAGCGCGAGCCGCGACAGCTCGCCGCCCGAGGCGACGCGTGCGATCAGGCCGGGCGGCTGCTTCGGATGCGTAGCGACCATGAACTCGACCGTCTCCAGCCCGTGACTCGTGGGTTCCGCCAACGGAGCGAGCGCGACCTCGAAGCGGCCTCCATCCATCGCCAATTCGCTCATCGTTTTCGTCGTTCTGTGAGAAAGCTCGGCGGCGGCGAGCTTGCGCTTCGCGGTCAGCTGGCGCGCAAGCTCGCGGTAGGCGTCGAGCGCACGCTTTTCCGCGCGGGCAAGCGCCGCGGGATCGCCTTGGGTGGCAAGCGCTGCGAGACTCGCTTGCGTCTCGGCGCTCAACTCGGGCAGCGCAGTCGGCGCGACGCGGTACTTGCGCGCAACAGCGTGAATGGCACCGATGCGCTCCTCGATGCGCGAAAGCTCTTGCGGGTCGAGCTCGAGGCGTTCGCGATACGCGCGCAAGACGCGCGCGGCCTCGTCGGCATGGATGCGCGCCTGGTCCGCCAATTCGACCACTTCATCGAGCGCGCGATCGTGCGTAGCAGCCTGACGAAGACGCTGGACAAGCGCCGCGAGGCGCGCGCGCAGCGCAGCATCCCCCTCAGTGAGCTCCGCATCGCCCGCGCTGGCAGCTTCGAGCAGGCCCGTGGCATGAGCGAGCCGCGATTGCGCCGCGGTCAACTCCTCCCATTCCGTTGCACTTGCGCCCAGCGCGGAAAGCTCCGCATGCTTCGCTTCAAGCTCTTTGCGCTCCGCTGATAGTGACGCCGCGTCGCGCTCGCCGCGCTCGCGGCGCTCTACCGCCTCGCGCCACGCACGCCACGCGCTCGCGACCTCGCGCGCCAGCACGCTGAAGCCGCCGAATGCGTCGAGGAGGGCACGCTGCGTCTCGGCGCGGCCGAAAGCCTCGTGCGCGTGCTGCCCGTGCAGGTCGACCAGGTTCTCGCCGGCGCCTGCGAGCTGCGCCAGCGTCGCGGGGCGACCATTGACCCAGGCGCGGCTTCGCCCCTGCGCATCGAGCGTCCTGCGCAACAGCAGCGATTCATTCTCCGCGAGATCCTGCTCGACGAGATAGGCGCGCGCCGCGGGCGCATCGGAGAGATCGAATTCGGCGATGATCTCGGCGCGCTCCGCGCCAGGCCGCAGTTGCCGCGTCTCGAACCGATCGCCGAGAAGCAGCGACAGCGCGTCCAGCAGAATCGACTTGCCAGCACCGGTCTCTCCGGTAAGCACCGTGAAGCCGCTGCCGAATTCGACTTCCAGCTCCTCCACGACGGCGAAGTTGCGGATCGACAGCGCGCGCAGCATGGACCCGACGCGCTTCCGATCAGGAAGCGGCGTCCGCGCCCGGCCGCAGCCGTTCGGGCGTCTCGCTCCAGTGCAGCTTCTGGCGCAGCATCGCGAAGTGATCGTGATCCTTGGGATGCAGCAGGCGCACGCGCTGTTCGGCGCGGCGCACCACAACGCGATCGCCTTCCGACATCGGAAAATCCGCCTGTCCATCGCAGTGCAGGTTGGCGTCCTTGCCGCGCAGGAGCTGGATTTCGATCGCGACCGAGTCGCGCAGAGCGACCGGACGGTAGGTGAACGCGTGGGGCGACACGGGCACGAGCAGAATCGCCTCGACCATGGGATCGACGATCGGACCCTGCGCCGAGAGCGCATAGGCCGTCGAGCCGGTGGGCGTCGCGACGATGAGGCCGTCGGCGCGCAACGCGTACACGAAGCGGCCGTCGATCGACACGGCGCAATCGATCATTCCGCCGAGCGCGCCGCGGTTGACCACGACGTCGTTCAGCGCGAGCGACCGCTCTCCGCCCCCGGACGCGCGGCTGAGTTCCGCTTCGAGCAGAGTGCGGGTCTCTTCGACGTAAGCGCCGTCGAGCATCGCCGAGAGGGTAGCTTCCATTCCGGCGAGCGTGACGTCGGTGAGAAAGCCGAGCCGGCCCTGATTGATGCCGATGAGTGGCATGCCGAAGGGCGCGAATCTGCGCGCGGCGGAGAGCATCGTCCCGTCGCCGCCGACCACGATCCCGAGCGTGGCTTCTCTCCCCAGCTCCTCGGTCGGTGCAGTTGAACAACCGGGCAGTTGCGCGAACGCCGCAGTTTCCGCGTCGATCAGCACGCGATGTCCGCGCGCAAAGAGGAATCGCGCGAGACGCTCCAGCGGCTCCGTGATGCCGGGACTCGCCTGGCGGCCAACCACCGCAATGGTCGCGAAAGGCTTTCCCCGTTGCCCCATGGCAGCGATTAGACCACAAGGCCCCGGGTCGACCAAGGCGCGAGGGTCGCGGCGGTACAATACAGGCATGCTGGATCCGCGCGCACAACATCTGCTGAAGACGCTCATCGAGCGCTATATTGCCGAGGGCCAGCCCGTCGGCTCGCGCGTGCTGTCGCGGCAATCGGGCCTGGAGCTTTCACCAGCCACGATCCGCAACGTCATGGCGGACCTCGAGGACATGGGCTTTATCGCGAGCCCCCATACCTCCGCCGGCCGCGTCCCAACGCCCAAGGGCTACCGGCTCTTCGTCGACAGTCTTCTCATCATCAAGCCGCTGGAAGAGGCCGAGGTCAGCGAGCTGCAGGAGCATCTGCAGGCCGATCGGCCGCAGCTTCTGGTGAACGCGGCGGCGCAAATGCTCTCGCAGCTCACGCACTACGCTGGCGTCGTCGCCACGCCGCGCCGGCGCGACGCGTCGTTCCGTCACATCGAATTTCTGCGGCTTTCCGAGCGGCGCGTGCTGCTGATCATCGTTACCGCGGAAGGAGACGTCCAGAACCGCATTCTGCACACAGACCGCGGGTACGGGCAGGCGCAGCTTCTCGAAGCGTCGAATTTCCTGAACCAGCATTACGCTGGCCAGCCCTTTCATAACATCCGTGCTTTGCTCGCCGAGGAGCTCCGGCAGCTGCGCGAAGACATCGTGGGACTGATGACCGCGGCCGTGGAGGCGAGCGACGCTGCGCTTGCGGAGAAGAGCGAGGACCTCGTCGTTAGCGGCGAGCGCAATCTCCTGCACGACGTCGATCTCGCCTCCGACATGGACCGGCTGCGCCAACTTTTCGGAATCTTCGAGCAGAAAACGTCGCTGCTGCATCTGCTCGACGTGAGCCAGCGGGCGCACGGCGTGCATCTTTTCATCGGCGGCGAGTCCGGGCTCGCGCCACTCGACGAATGCAGCATCATCGCCGCGCCGTACGAAATCGACGGCCGGGTAATCGGCACGCTGGGCGTCATCGGTCCGACGCGGATGGCCTACGAGCGCGTCATTCCGATCGTCGACGTCACCGCCAAGCTGCTGTCGAATGCGCTGACGCAGCAACTCTCCGAGACCTGAGTTTGCGGCCTCGATACCGATCCGAGCCCAAGTTTTCCCATGATCGCGCGCCGCGGCTCGGCGTGCTCCTCATCAACCTCGGCACACCGGACGCGCCGACGACCGCGGCGGTCCGCCGCTATCTCGCCGAATTTCTCGCCGATCCGCGCGTGGTGGAGATCCCGCGCGTGGCGTGGCGGCCGCTGCTGCACGGGTTCATTCTGCGCGTGCGCCCGGCGCGATCGGCGCAGCGCTATGCCAGCATCTGGACCAAGGACGGGTCGCCGCTGCTCGTTCACAGTCAGCGCCAGAGGGCGCTACTGTTGGGCTATCTCGGGCAGCGCGTGAAAAGGCTCGGCCTGCCTTCCGATCACGTATCGGTCGAGCTGGGAATGCGCTACGGATCGCCTTCGATCGTCGATGCGCTCTACCGCCTGCACGAAGCCAGTTGTGACCGCGTCCTCGCGCTGCCGCTCTACCCGCAATACGCGGCCAGCACGACCGGGTCAGCAGTGGACGCGCTGTTCGCCGCGGCGCAACGCCTTCGGCGCGTGCCCGCAATACGCGTGGTCGACGCCTACCACGATCATCCTGGCTACATCGCGGCGCTCGCGAACGGCATCCAGGATTACTGGGTGAAGAACGGGCGCCCGAACAAGCTCCTGCTCTCCTTCCATGGAGTGCCGAAGCGCACGCTGGATCTCGGGGATCCCTACCATTGCCACTGTCACAAGACCGCGCGCCTGCTCGCTGACGAGCTGGGGCTCACGCGCGAGCAATACACGGTGAGCTTCCAGTCGCGCTTCGGACGCGCCGAGTGGCTCAAGCCATATACGGAGTCGACGCTCGTGGAGCTGGCGAAGGAGGGCATTCGTCGGGTCGATGTGGCTTGCCCCGGCTTCGTGAGCGACTGCCTGGAAACGCTGGAGGAGATCGCCTTCGAAGGGAGGAAGACCTTCCTCGAGGCCGGCGGAGTCGAATTTCACGCGATTCCCTGCCTCAACGAGCGCCCGGCATGGATTGCCGCGCTCGCCGGCCTCGCCCTGCGCAACCTGGGCGGGTGGCTCAACGCCCCGCCGGATGCAGCGGAGCGCGAGCGGACGCTCGCCCGCGCCAAGGGGCTCGGGGCCCAACACTGAGCGGCCCGCCCGTCTGTTTCCCCGGCTGAAAAAGCCGGCCAGCCCCCTTTTGAAGCGGCCCCTTCGCCCCCATGGTGAATATCTTGGTGGCGAGGAGTCACGATGAGGAAGAATCCCGATAGGAATGCCCAAGTTTCGGAGGATCCTGACCGCCTGGCGCCCATTTCGGCGGAAGAGGCGCCAGAGGACACGATGTTCGGCGCCCCGGCGGCCGAGACGACTATCGAGCCTGCCCAGGACCTCGGCGAACTGCTGAAGAAAGCAGAGACCGAAGCCGCCGAGCTGAAGGACGCTTGGCTGCGCGCCAGGGCCGAAACCGAAAACGTGCGCAAACAGGCCCACAACGACGTGCTCAAGGCGCACAAGTACGCGATCGAGCGCTTTTCAAAGGAGCTTCTGACCGTTCGCGACGCGCTGGAACTGGCGCTCGCTACCCCGCATGACACGATCGACGCCCTCAGGGATGGCGTCGAGCTGACGCTGAAGAACCTCAACGCCGCCTTCGAGAAGGCGCAGGTCGCCGAGATCGATCCCATGGGCGAGAAGTACGACCCGCACAAGCACCAGGCCGTGACCATGATCGAGTCCGACCAGCCCGCCGGGACCGTAGTGCAGGTCTTTCAGAAGGGCTATCTGCTAAACGACCGCGTTTTGCGCCCGGCGATGGTGGCGGTGGCGAAGAGGCCGGAGTCGGCCCCGGACGCGCCGGCCGCCAAGTGACGGTCGCTGCTTATGCGCTTGAATCGGATCGCAAAAACCCCACCTACGGCATAGACGAAAATTTACGGAGCATACGGAAGGAAGACCCATGGGCAAGATCATCGGTATCGACCTCGGCACGACCAACAGTTGCGTTGCCATCATGGAAGGCGGCCAGCCGAAGGTGATCGAGAATTCAGAAGGTGCGCGCACGACCCCTTCGATCGTCGCGTATCTGGAAGACGGCGAGATCCTCGTCGGCGCACCCGCGAAGCGGCAGGCAGTGACCAACGCGAAGAACACCGTCTTCGCGGTCAAGCGGCTGATCGGCCGGCGCTTCGAGGAAAAGGAAGTCCAGAAGGACATCGGGCTCATGCCCTACAAGATCGTCAAGGCCGACAACGGCGACGCCTGGGTCGAGATCCGCGGCAAGAAGGTTGCGCCGCAGCAGATCTCGGCCGAGGTCCTGCGCAAGATGAAGAAGACGGCCGAGGACTATCTCGGCGAGGAAGTGACCGAAGCGGTGATCACGGTCCCGGCGTACTTCAACGACTCGCAGCGTCAGGCGACCAAGGACGCCGGCCGGATTGCAGGGCTCGACGTCAAGCGCATCGTGAACGAGCCGACCGCGGCCGCGCTCGCGTACGGCCTCGACAAGGTGAAGGAAGAGACGATCGCCGTGTACGACTTCGGCGGCGGCACGTTCGACATCTCGATCCTCGAGGTCGGCGACAACGTCGTGCAGGTCATCTTGACCAACGGCGACACGCACCTCGGCGGCGACGACATCGACAACCTCATCATCGACTGGATGCTGGCGGAGTTCAAAAAGTCGAACGCCGTCGACCTGCGCAACGACAAGATGGCGCTGCAGCGCCTGAAGGACGCGGCCGAGCGCGCGAAGATCGAGCTGTCGAGCGCGCAGCAGACCGAAGTCAACCTGCCATACATCACGGCCGATGCCTCCGGTCCGAAGCACCTCAACATCAAGCTGACGCGTGCCAAGCTCGAGTCGCTGGTCGAGGACCTGGTGCAAAAGACCATCGCCCCGTGCCGCACCGCGCTCAAGGACGCAGGCGTTTCCACCAACGACGTCGCCGAGGTGATCCTGGTCGGTGGCCAGACGCGTATGCCGTTGGTCCAGAAGTACGTGAAGGATCTCTTCGGCAAGGAGCCGCGCAAGGACGTGAACCCCGACGAAGCCGTGGCCGTGGGCGCGGGCATCCAGGGACAGGTGTTGGGCGGCGACCGC
>DATKJP010000267.1:0-4580 GCA_035543635.1 Casimicrobiaceae bacterium | reverse complement strand
GGATGGAACCGACATTGCCGGGATCCTGAAGGTCTTCGAGCAGCAGACAGAAATTTGCGGCCCTCGTGAATTCGCTTCGTGGAGTAGGCACGATGGCGAGCGCACCCACGGCAGCCGGCACCTGCGCCAGCTCCGACCATGCCGATTCGGCGACGACCAGAACGCGGCTGTCGGACATGCCGGCACGGAGCGTGCGAATCGCCGGATCGGCCAGCGACGACTCGGCGACGATCAGCGTCTCGGGCGCACCGTGCCGCGCCCTGTATGCGGCGATGACGTGCGCACCTTCCAGCACGCAGCGCCCGCTCTTGCGGCGATCGCGCGAGGAGCCGATCAGCCGAGCAGCTTCCTTGAGGCGCGGGTTGTCACGCGAAGTGATGCGCGGCATCTGAGACCAGATCCCTCCTCAGGTCCGGAATGACGTTATCGGCGCACCTGGGGCTTGAGCGAAGGTGACGGCGGCTGCTCTTGGGGCAGCTGAAAAAAGATCTCGTCCTGCTTGATCATGCCAAGCTCGGAGCGCGCGCGCTCTTCGATGGCATCGAATCCGGTCTTGAGATCGCGAACGTCGGCATCGAGCGCGGCGTTACGCGCCTTCAGCTCCTCGTTCACCTTGCGTTGCGCCTCGATCTGGCGCGTCAATTCGCGCACTTGAAGCCATCCGCCCTTGCCCAGCCACATCGGATACTGCAGGGCTATGATCAGAAGCGCGAAGATGAGCGCGAGCGCGCGCAAGGCCGGCCTACTTCAGTTGCCGGAACGCGCCGCGTCCGTGGTAGGTCGCAACGTCACCGAGGTCCTCTTCGATCCGCAGCAACTGGTTGTATTTCGCGATGCGATCGGAGCGCGACAGCGATCCGGTCTTGATCTGGCCAGCGTTGGTCCCGACCGCGATGTCGGCGATCATGCTGTCCTCGGTTTCGCCCGACCGGTGCGAAATTACCGACGTATACCCGGCACGCAGCGCCATGTCTACGGCGGCAAAGGTCTCGGTGAGCGTTCCGATCTGGTTGATCTTGATCAGGATCGAGTTGGCTACGCCCTTCGCGATCCCCTGCTTGAAGATTTTGGTGTTGGTGACAAAGATGTCGTCGCCGACAAGCTGCACCTTGCGTCCGAGCCGATCGGTGAGGAGCTTCCAGCCGTCCCAATCCTGCTCGGCCATGCCATCCTCGATCGAGATGATCGGATACTTGTCGACCCACGCGGAGAGATAGTCCACCATCTGCGAGCGCGTCAAGTGCGTGCCCTCGCCTTCCAGCTCGTACATCCCCTCCTGATAGTATTCCGAGGCCGCGCAGTCGAGCGCAAGCGCGATGTCGGCGCCTGCCTTGTAGCCCGCCTTCTCGATCGCCTCGAGCAGGAGGTGCAAAGCCTCTTCGTTGGATGGAAGGTCAGGCGCGAATCCGCCTTCGTCGCCCACCGTGGTGGCCATTCCCTTCGAGTCGATCAGCTTCTTCAGCGCCTGGAAGACCTCGGCGCCGTAGCGCAGCGCTTCGCGAAAGGTCGGCGCACCGAGGGGCACCAGCATGAACTCCTGCATGTCGATGCTGTTGTTGGCATGCGCGCCGCCGTTGATGACATTCATCAGCGGCACCGGCAGCCCCATCGGCCCGGCGCCGCCGAGGTAGCGATAGAGCGGTAAAGTCGATTCCTCCGCTGCCGCTTTCGCCACTGCGCACGATACCGCGAGGATTGCATTGGCGCCGAGCCGGCTCTTGTTCTCGGTGCCGTCGAGATCGATCATCGTGCGATCGACGAACGCCTGCTCGGAAGCGTCGAGCCCGATGATCGCTTCGCAGATCTCGGTGTTGACGTGCTCGACCGCCTTCTGCACGCCTTTGCCGCCGTAGCGCTTGTCGTCGCCGTCGCGCAACTCGATCGCTTCCTTCGATCCCGTCGACGCACCCGATGGCACCGCGGCGCGCCCGCTCACGCCCGACTCGAGCACCACGTCGGCCTCGACCGTTGGATTCCCGCGCGAGTCGAGGATCTCGCGGGCGATGACGTCGACGATGGCGCTCATGGTTCTCCCGGATTGTTCATTATTCTCTAGGTCGCTCGCAGCGCGGAACGCTGCGGCGCAGACATCAGATCGCTCTCGGCAAAGCCGCTACGCTTCACCGTCGCGTCGAGCGCCACCAGCGTCTCGAGCAACTCGCGCATGCGATCGAGCGGCCAGGCATTCGGTCCGTCAGAGAGCGCCTTCGCCGGATTTGGATGCGTTTCCATGAATACGCCCGCGACACCCGCAGCCACCGCCGCGCGAGCGAGCACCGGCACGAACTCGCGCTGACCGCCGCTCGCCGCGCCCTGCCCGCCCGGAAGCTGCACCGAATGGGTGGCGTCGAAAATGACCGGGCAACCCGTCGCGCGCATGATCGCAAGCGAGCGCATGTCGGAGACGAGATTGTGGTAGCCGAAGGACGCTCCGCGCTCGCACACGAGAATGTTGTCGCGGCCGCTCGCTTCGCGCGCCTTGGCCACCACGTTCATCATCTCCTCCGGCGCGAGAAACTGTCCCTTCTTGATGTTGACCGGCTTGCCCGCCGAGGCCACCGCTCGTATGAAATCGGTCTGGCGGCAAAGAAAGGCCGGCGTCTGCAGTACGTCGGCTACCGCCGCGACCTCGGCCACGTCTTCCTCAGTGTGGACGTCGGTGAGCACGGGCACGCCGACCTGCCGCTTCACTTCGGAGAGTATGCGCAATCCTTCCTGCATGCCCAGCCCACGGAAGGACTGTGACGAGCTGCGGTTCGCCTTGTCGTACGAGGACTTGAAGACCAACGGGACTTTGAGCGCCGAGCAGGTTTCCTTGAGCTTGCCTGCGACGTCGATCTGCAACTGCTCCGATTCGACGACGCAGGGACCCGCGATGAGGAACAAGGGCCGGTCAAGCCCGGCCTCGAACTCGCACAGCTTCATGACGGTGGTTACGCGACGAGCTGCGGCCGCGTACGCTGCGGCTCGCCGCGAGCTTCGCGCGCATGCGCCAGCGCGGCGCTGATGTAGGCGATGAACAGCGGATGACCACGCCTCGGGTTCGACGTGAACTCGGGGTGGTATTGGCAGCCGAAGAACCACGGATGATCGCCGAGCTCGATTATCTCGCAAAGGTCGCCTGCGAGCGCGCTCTTCGCCCGCGCACCGACGACGAGGCCGGCGGCTTCGAGGCGCGGCAGGTAGTGATTGTTGACCTCATAGCGGTGGCGATGACGCTCTGCAACGGTGGTCGTTCCATAGATCTTGTGCGCGAGCGTTCCAGGCACGACTTCGCACGGCTGCGCGCCGAGCCGCATGGTGCCGCCGAGATCGGACTGCGCGCTGCGCTTCTCGATCGTGCCGTCGCGGTTTTGCCATTCGGTGATCAGCGCCACGACCGGATGCGGCGTATCGGGATCGAATTCAGTGCTATTGGCGTTCGCGAGCCCGGCCTTGTGCCGTGCATATTCGATGATCGCGAGCTGCATGCCGAGGCAGATGCCCAAATACGGAATCCCGGTCTCGCGCGCATAGCGAATCGCCTTGATCTTGCCCTCGACGCCGCGTTTGCCGAAGCCGCCCGGGACAAGGATCGCATCCATGCCTTTCAGCGCATCGACGCCGTCGCGATCGATCTCCTCCGAATCGACGTAGTGGATCTGCACCTTGCTGCGCGTGTGAATGCCGGCGTGGGTCAGCGCTTCCGAGAGCGACTTGTACGACTCGGTGAGATCGACGTACTTGCCGACCATCGCGATCTTCACTTCGTGCTCGGGATGCGTGAGCGCGTCGATCAACCGGTTCCATACCGAGAGGTCGGCCGGCTTCGGGCTGAGGTCCAGCTTGCGACACACGATCTCGTCCAGCCCCTCCGCATGCAGCGCGACCGGAATCTTGTAGATCGAGTCGGTGTCGAGCGCCGGGATCACCGCTTCGGGTGTGACGTTGCTGAACAGCGCAATCTTGCGCCTGTCGCCATCGGGCAACGGACGGTCGGCGCGCGCCATAACGATGTCGGGTTGAATGCCGATCTCGCGCAGCTCCTTCACCGAGTGCTGCGTCGGCTTGGTCTTCATTTCGCCGGCAGTGGCGATGAACGGCACCAGCGTGAGATGGATGTAGCAGACGTTGTCGCGTCCGAGCGTGATGCCCATTTGCCGAATCGCTTCGAGGAAGGGCAGCGATTCGATGTCGCCGACCGTGCCGCCGACTTCCACCACGGCAACTTCGGCGTCGCCAGCTCCCGCCATAATCCAGCTCTTGATCTCGTCGGTGATGTGCGGGATCACCTGCACCGTGCCGCCGAGATAATCGCCGCGCCGCTCCTTGCGGATCACGCTCTCGTAGATCTGGCCGGTCGTGAAGTTGTTGCGCTTGCCCATCTTCACATCGACAAAGCGCTCGTAGTGCCCCAGATCGAGATCGGTCTCGGCGCCGTCCTCGGTGACGAACACTTCGCCGTGCTGGAACGGGCTCATCGTTCCAGGGTCGACGTTGATGTACGGGTCGAGCTTGAGATTGGTAACGCGGATGCCGCGGGAAGCAAGGATTGCGGCGAGAGACGAGGCGGCGATGCCCTTCCCCAGCGAGGAAACGAC
>DATKJP010000266.1:0-2035 GCA_035543635.1 Casimicrobiaceae bacterium | reverse complement strand
CAACGAAGCCGCCGCTCAACAGCGGCTGGAGCGACGCATGGCGGCCGGGGAACCCACCGTCGAGGATACGCGCAAGATGCTCGAAGCTACGCTGTTCCATCGCGAGCTGATCACGCCCGAAGAATTGGCGCTGCGCCATGCCCGCAGCGTAGGCCGAAATTTCGAGGCATTCGTTGCACGCAATGCGGCGGCCGAGGCCGCGCCAGTGAAGGAGCCCAAGGCGCCGCTATGGCAGCGCCTCGTCGATTTACCCATGCCGCTGCTGCTCATCTTCGGGCGCGAAGACCGCGGCCACGCGGCCGAGCGCGCGAAGCTGTTGAAGGAGATGTATCCGCGGCTCAACCTCCACATCGTGCCCGGCTGCAGGCATCTGGTGCCGTGGGATGCGGCCGGCGAGTTCGTCCGGCTCGGCGTGCCGTTCCTGAAATCCTGAGGATCGGCCTTCATTCCTCCGCGACGTCGATATGGACGCCCTCGATGTCGGTCAAGTGGAAGCGCCCGAGCGGGCATTTTTGAAGCAGCTTGAGACGTGCCTCGCCCTCCGAGCCGTGGCCGAGCGCGCGCGTGCGCAGGTGCGGGTTCTCGCCGAGCAGGAATTCCATGTCCTTCTTCACCTGGTCGACCGACTCCACCTTGAAGCCGATGTGATCGAGCCCCGTGCGCGCAGGGTCCTGTCCGTAATAGTCAGCGATCCTCCAGGGAATGATCATCAGCGTCACGCGCCCGTCGGAGAGATAGAAATTGCCGTCCTCGTTTCCGTCCTCATTTCGGTCCTGAGGCCGGTCAAGCAGCGTCAATCCGAACACGTCCGCGTAGAACTGGGAGCAGCGCTCGGCGTGGCGCGTGCGCAGCGCGATATGCGAGATCGTGCGCGGCTGAACCCAGTCGTTCTCGGCATAGACGTCTTTCTGCCCGCCCGAGCTCTTCTGCGACAGATCGAAGATGTTGGTGTCGGGATCGTGCGCGCTGTAGGCGGCGAAGGGGCGGATGGGCGGGCGCTTTACGGCGCTCAAGGACGAATCGAACTTCGCGATACGCGCGATAGTGTCCTCGACATCGTCGACCTCGATGCCGAAATGATCGAGCCCGCTGGTGCGCCCGTCGCGGCGCGGAATCACGTTCATGCCGACGTAACCGTCGCCCAGCACGACCGAGCGCGCGGGGCGGGGCTTGCTTGACGGCTTCATGCCGAAGAGGGACTCGTAGAACCGACCGTTCAATGCATATTGGTCGGACGCGATTGCGACGTGGTTGACGCGCGAGGCCACGGACCGTCTCCCCTCAGTAACGATCAGGCTAGCGATCAGGCGACGATCAGGCGATCGCCACCGCCGGCGCCGCGATGCCCCGCATTTCGAAGCCCCGCCCCTCGAGCTCGGCCGTCAGCGACTTGCTCTGCGCCGGGGTAAGCTCGACGAGCGGCGGGCGCATCGTCGCCCACTCCGGGTCGCGCGCGTAGTGCGCGATCACCGCCTTCAGCGCGGCCATCATCGGGTACTTCTGCATCACGTTGCGCGTGGCGGTGATGTCGGCCTGCAATTTGTCGGCGTCGGGGCCCTTCCAGCTGCGGAACACCTTGTCGATCGCCGCCGGGTTGATGTTGCCCGTCGCGGTGATGCAGCCCTTGCCGCCTCCGCGCATGTTGTCGAGCAGGAACACCTCGCTGCCGGCGAACACGTCGAATCCGGATCTCGCGAACGCGTCGAGCATCGACTTGGTGTTCGACCAGTCGCCCGATGAGTCCTTGACGCCCGCGATCGTCCCGGGGAATTTCTTCAGCAGGCGCTCGATCAGCGCGAGCGTGATCGGCACCTGTGACACCGGCGGGATGTGATAGAGGTAGACCTGCAAGCGGCCTTCACCTACCTGCGCGCCGACGCGCTCGATCACCTCGGCGAAGTTCCGGTACAGCCCTTCGTCCGACACGCCCTTGTAGTAAAACGGAGGGAGCATCAGCACCCCCGCGCACCCCAGCGCCACCGCGTGCGCGGGGGTGCTGATGCTCCCTCCGTTTTACTACAAGGGCGTGTCGGAC
>DATKJP010000265.1:0-3490 GCA_035543635.1 Casimicrobiaceae bacterium | reverse complement strand
ATGCCGATGCGCCATGCCGCCGCATAGGAGAGGTCGATAACGCGTCCGGGGTGAAACGGCCCGCGATCGTTGACGCGCACGACGACGCTCTTGCCGGTGGCGATATTGGTCACGCGCGCATATGAAGGGAGCGGCAGCGTCGGGTGTGCCGCCGTCATCGCGTACATGTCGTAAACCTCGCCGGTGGAGGTCTTCTGGCTGTGGAATTTGCGCCCGTACCAGGAGGCGATGCCCCGCTCGGTGTACGGCCGTAGATTCGTCGCCGGAACGTAGTCGACGCCGAACACGGAGTAGGGGCGATTGGCGAAGCGATTGAGCGGCTCGATTCGCGGAGTGGCGTCGGGAATCGAATCGAGATTCGCCGGCGGATTCTCGCCCGGCCCGTCATCCTTGTAGTAGCCGCCGGGACGAGACGGCGGCGAGGGCTGCGAAGGCGGGACGGGCTCGCGCTTCGGCGCCGAAGTGCACGCGGCGAGAGCGAATGCGGCAGCGACGACGAGCGCGCTTGATCTGCTACGGCCCACGGCGGTCGGCCACATATGGTCGCGGATTATACTTGCGCCGACGTTGCCGCGAGGACGCAGTCGGGCCTCGCGCGAAGGGCATTCCGGTGAAGAAGATCGCACTCCTTGCAGGAGGCGCGGCCGCGTGTGCGGTTGCCGCGATCGCGCTCGGACTGCGCGCGGTGAACAAGGCGCAATCCGGCGGGTTCTTCGGCCCGGGGCCGCTTGCCGCCGACATCAATCTCTCGCTCGAGATCGCGCTCGTGCTCGGGCTCACCGCCGGCATGCTGCTCGCGCGGCGCGGGCGCATCGAGACGCATCGCGTCAATCAGACGATCTGGGCGCTCGTCAACGCAGCCCTGGTCGCGTGCGTGATGATCCCATCGCTCGGTCACGCCAAGCTCGCCCGGCTTTCGGACCTCGCGCGCTGGTCGGCAGCGCTGCCATGGCTGCACGCCGCGATCGGTCTGCTGACGCTCACGGGCGCGCTTTGGCTGGTGCTGCAGATGAACGACATTCTTCCCGAGCGTTGGCACGTCGCGTGGTGGAAGACGCTGATGCGCTTCACCCTCGCTGGCTATTGGCTCGTCGCTCTGCTCGGGATCTTGCTTTACTTCCAGTGGTACGTGGGCTGACACGATCGATTGGGGTTGCGCCACCGAAGTGAGGGCGCGAACTCGGTGGCGTAACCCCCCGGCGCAAACGCGTACGCGCCACCTACGACGTCACCAGCTTCCGGTTCGCCTGCACGCTCATCAGGATGCCGAGGCCCACGAACAAGCTCACCAGCGCCGTGCCGCCGAAGGAGATGAGCGGAAGCGGGACGCCGACGATGGGGAGCAGCCCGCTCACCATTGCCATGTTGACGAAAGCGTAAGTGAAAAACATCAACGTGATCGATCCCGCGACGAGCCGTGCGAAAAGGGTCGAAGCGTTCGCGGTGATCACCAGCGCACGGGCGATGAGCAGCAGGTAGAGCACGAGCAGCACGGCGTTGCCGATCAGGCCGAACTCCTCGCCGAACACTGCGAACACGAAATCGGTGTGCCGCTCGGGCAGGAAATCGAGATGCGTCTGGGTGCCGTTGAGCCAGCCCTTGCCGATGACGCCTCCCGAGCCCAGAGCGATCGAAGCCTGCGAGCTGTGATAACCCGCGCCGAGCGGATCGCGCGAGGGATCGAGGAAAGTAAGGATGCGCTCTTGGCGGTAGCCGTGCAGATGCGGCCAGACGAGCGGCACGGCGGCGGCAGCGGCGAGAAACAACACGGCCATGATCTTCCACGACAGCCCTGCGAGATAGAGCACGTAGAAGCCGCAGGCGCCGATCATCAGCGCCGTTCCGAGATCCGGCTCGCGTTCGATCAGCCATACGGGGACCACGATCAGAATCGCCGCGACGAGAAAGTCGCCGAGGTTGATGCGTGCTTCGCGCTTCTGGAAATACCAGGCGAGCATCAGCGGAAGCGCGATCTTCATGAGCTCGGAGGGCTGGAAGCGGCCCACGCCGAGATTGAGCCAGCGCCGCGCGCCATTCACCATAGTCCCGCCGACGGCCACGGCGACCAGCAACAGTATCGAAACCGCATACAGCGGCAGCGCGATCCGCGCAAGCTGCTGGGGCGAAACGTTGGCGACGATCCACATCAGCACCAGCGCGAAGCCGAGCGCTGCCGCCTGGCTGGTGACGCGGGCGAAGTTTTGCTCGGTTGCGGAGAAGAGCGTTACCAGGCCGACGCCGACGAGCGCGATCGCCGCCGCCATCAGCAGCGTGTCCACCGGTCGTGCCAGGCGTTCCCAAAGCTTCGCGAGCAATGTGATGACGTTGGCCATCAATCACTCTCGTCGTCGCTGTCGCGCGCTTCTTCGCCGGGCATCCCGGCGGGCGCGATCCCGAGGAGGTAGTAGTCAAACACCGCGCGTGCGACCGGGGCTGCGGCCTGTGCTCCGAAGCCGCCGTTCTCGACCAATACCGCGACCGCGATCTTCGGATCGGCCGCCGGGGCGTAGGCGAGATACCACGCGTGGTCGCGCAGGCGCTCGTCGACCTTGCCGGCCTGGTACTTCTCGCCCTCCTTCACCGAAAAGAGCTGCGCAGTTCCGGTCTTTCCCGCGGAGACATACTTCGCGCCGACGAATGCGCGGGCGCTGGTCCCCTCGCGCGGAACGCCGATCAACGCGCTCTTGATCAGCGCCAGATGCTCGGGCTTCACCTCGAGCTGATGCACGGCTTCGGGGGTAACCTCACGCGTTTCGCCGGTCTTCACGTTCTCGACGCTCTGCAGCAAGTGCGGCCGGTAGGTGATCCCGCCGTTGGCGATGGTAGCGATCGCTACCGCCTGCTGCACCGGTGTGAACGCGTTGTAGCCCTGACCGATGCCGGCCGAGATCGAGTCGCCGAGATACCACTTGCGATGCTCTTCGCGGTAGTTCTTGCCCGAGAAGCGCTCGCGCTTCCACGCACGCGACGGGAGCACGCCTTTCAGCTCGCCGGCGATGTCGATTCCCGTCTCCTCGCCGTAGCCGAATTGCGCGAGGAAGTCGTGCGTGACGTCGATGTCGGTGTCAGCCGCCAGCATGTAGTAATAGGTGTCGCAGGACACGATGATCGACTTCATCATGTCGACGTAGCCGTGGCCCTCCTTCTTGTCGTCCTTGAAGCGGTGGGCGCTGCCTGCGATCTGGAAGAATCCGGGGTCGAAGATCTGCTGCGTGGCCGAGCGCTTGCCCGATGTCAGAGCCGAGAGCGCGAGGAACGGCTTGATCGTCGATCCAGGCGGGTACGCGCCGCGGAGCGGCCGATTGAGAAGCGGCTTGTCGGGTGAATTGTTGAGCGCGTCCCAGTTTGCGGGATCGATGCCTTCGACGAAAAGATTCGGATCGAATCCAGGCTTGGAAACGAGCGCAAGCACTTCGCCGGTCGACGGATTGAGCGCGACCAGTGCGCCGCGGTGCTCGCCGAAAGCGGCCTCCGCCGCCTGCTGCACCGG
>DATKJP010000264.1:0-9892 GCA_035543635.1 Casimicrobiaceae bacterium | reverse complement strand
TCCCGAGGCGGCTGCCGAAGCACATTTCCGAAGCTCAGGTCGAAGCGCTTCTCTCAGCGCCCGATGTCGGGACCACGCTCGGGCTGCGCGATCGTGCGATGCTGGAGACGCTCTATGCGACGGGGCTTCGCGTCTCCGAGCTGGTGGGGCTCAAGCGAACACAGATCGGCTTTGACACCGGTGTCGTTCGCGTTCTGGGCAAGGGCGGGAAGGAGCGGCTCGTGCCGCTCGGCGAGGAAGCGATCGCCTGGCTCAAGAGCTATCTTTCGACCGCGCGGCCGCAGCTTGCCAAGAATGCGAAGACCGACGCGGTATTCGTGACCGCGCGGCGCGCGCCGCTCACGCGGCAGGCTTTCTGGCAATCGATCAAGCGCTACGCGATAAAGGCGAACATTGCATCGGAAAAGCTTTCGCCGCACACGTTGCGCCACGCCTTCGCCACGCATCTGCTCAACCACGGCGCCGATCTGCGCGTGGTGCAGCTTCTGCTCGGGCACGCCGACATCACCACGACGACGATCTACACGCACGTCGCGCGCGAGCGCCTGAAGCAGCTCCACGCGCAGCATCACCCGCGCGGTTGAGACCCGCTGAAGCTAGCTGCGCTTGCCGCGCTCGATCGCCACGCCGATCCGCGCCACCCCGGCAAGCGGCGCCAGCTTGGCCACGCTTACCCTCACCCGCGGCGAGCCGAACTCGCTCCGTAGAAGATCGGCGAGCGCTTCAGCGAAGCGTTCGAGCAGTCGATACGGGTGATCGGCGGCGAAGGATTGCACGCGCTTGACGATCGCGGCGTAGTCGAGCGCGTCGCCGAATTCGTCGCTGCTGAACGGCTTTGTGGATGGGAGCTCCAGCTCGAGATCGATCGCGAGCAGCTGAGGCCGATGCTGTTCCCATGCGTAGACGCCGATGCGCGTCTCGACTTTCAGCTCACGGATGAAAATCGTGTTCATGGGCAGGAGGCCACCGGGTACATGGTATTGCTAGAATGTTCGCGACGATTATGACAATTCTAGATGAGTCCATCGTGAGTCCGTCGCTCGCCACGCTCGCGGTCGTCATCGGAGCCTATCTAATCGGCTCGGTCTCGTTCGCTGTCGTCGCCAGCAAGCTTTATCGATTGCCCGATCCGCACAGTTACGGCTCGGGCAACCCTGGCGCTACGAACGTGCTGCGGACCGGCAACAAGGCGGCCGCCGCGCTTACACTCGCCGGCGACGCAATCAAGGGATGGCTCGCCGTATGGCTTGCGTATCGCCTGGGCGCGAGCTGGGGCGATGCTTCGCTCGCAACCGCGGGCGCAGCACTCGCGGTCTTCCTCGGGCACCTCTATCCGATCTTTCACCGTTTCGCCGGCGGCAAGGGCGTGGCGACGGCTGCGGGCGCGTCGTTCGCGCTTTCGTGGCCGCTGGGCTTTGCGCTTCTTGGCGTGTGGCTCGCCTTCGCGGTTCTTTTCCGCATCGCCTCGCTCGCTTCGCTCGCGGCCGCAGTCGCGGCGCTGCCGCTCGGCCTTTATTTCATCGGCAACTGGCCCGAGGCGTGGGTGCTCGTTCCGATCGCGGCTCTGCTCTTCTGGCGGCACCGCGAGAACATCCGCAAGCTCATCGCCGGAACGGAGCGAAAGATCAGCTTGTAGGCTCGAATTCATTCGGCGGCGTGCGAACGAATTCGCACCTACGGCGCCATGAGCGAGGCAAGCTCCCAGCGCGGCCGCACCGTGAACGCGTAATTCGCTGACGACGCGCTCTGAAGACGGAGTGCACCCGCGAGCGCGATCATCGCCCCGTTGTCAGTGCAGAACTCGAGCGGCGGAAAGAAGAGGTCGACCTGCGCTCGCCGCATCGAATCCGTCAGCGTGCTGCGCAGCGTCCGGTTCGCGCCTACTCCACCCGCGACGACGAGTCGCCGCATGCCGGTCGCATCGACCGCGGCGATCGATTTCGCGACCAGCACATCGACGACCGCATCTTCGAAAGCACGCGCCACGTCCGCTTTGCGTTGCCCGCCGATAGGCTCCTTGCGCACCAGCGTGAGCACGGCCGTTTTCAGCCCGCTGAAGCTCAAGTTCAGATCACCGCTGTCGAGCATCGGCCGGGGCAGCTCGATCGCGCCGCGCTTTCCCCGGGCGGCAAGTTGTTCCAGTGCCGGGCCTCCCGGATACGGAAGCCCCAGCAGCTTGGCGGTCTTGTCGAAGGCTTCGCCTGCGGCATCGTCCAGCGTCTCGCCGAGGAGATCGTACTGGCCGACGCCCCGCACGGCGAAGAACTGGCTGTGTCCGCCCGAAACGAGCAGCGCGAGAAAAGGAAACGCCGGCTTCGGTTGCGCGAGCAGGGGCGACAGCAGGTGTCCTTCGAGGTGATGTACGCCGACGACTGGTTTCGCCAGCGCGCAGCCCATCGCATTGGCGACGCTCGCCCCGACCAGCAGCGCTCCCGCGAGCCCCGGACCCTGCGTGTAGGCGATGCCGTCGAGATCATCGAAGCCGCACTTTGCGTCACCGAGCACGCGCTCCGCCAGCGGCAGCACCCGGCGAATATGGTCGCGCGAGGCGAGCTCCGGCACCACCCCGCCGTAGGCTTCGTGGAGCGCGATCTGCGAATGCAGCGCGTGCGCAAGAAGGCCACGGGCCGTGTCGTAAACCGCAAGCCCGGTCTCGTCGCAGGATGTCTCGATGCCCAGAACAATCATCGCCTTGGCTCGTTCGATCGAGGAATGACTCCCTTGCACAGAATGCTGCTGAAAGCTACAATGTCAAGTTAATTCGATCAACGAGCCCTTAAGGATCCGACCCGTCATGCCCAGCGTTCGCGTCCGCGAAAACGAGCCGTTCGAGGTGGCGCTGCGCCGCTTCAAGCGGACGATCGAGAAGACTGGTCTTCTCACCGAGCTGCGCGCCCGGGAGTTCTACGAGAAGCCGACCGCGGAACGTAAACGCAAGCTGGCCGCCGCGGTCAAGCGCCACTACAAACGGCTGCGCAGCCAACAGCTCCCGCCAAAATTGTATTGAGCGAAACACTGGGAATACACGAAAAGGGGCGAAGCGATTCGCCCCTTTCGTTTTGAGGAGACGAAATGACTCTCAAGGCCAGAATCACCGAAGACATGAAAGCCGCGATGCGCGCGCGCGCAACCGCGCGCCTGTCGACCATCCGTCTGCTGCTTGCAGCGATGAAGCAGAAGGAAGTCGACGAGCGCGTCGAGCTTGCCGATGCCGATATCGTTGGAATCATCGACAAGATGATCAAGCAGCGGCGCGAATCGATCACGCAGTTCGAGGCGGGGGGCCGCGCGGATCTGGCCGCGGCAGAACGCGCGGAGATCGAGGTCCTACAGGGCTATATGCCGCAGCGGCTCTCCGAGTCGGAGATCGACGCGCTCATCGATGCGGCGATCGCCAACGCAGGCACGACCGGGATGGCAGCGATGGGCAAGGTGATGGCGGCGCTCAGACCCCAGCTGGCAGGCCGGGCCGACATGACAGTCGTATCCGCCCGCGTCAGATCGCGGCTCGGCGCCTAGCAGCTGCTCGCCTCGATACTGCGCATCCTTGCCTATAATAGGGCCATGGGCCCCGCGACCGCGCTTGGCAAGGTTCGTGGTCCGCGATATTCAAGCCCATGATTCCCAACGATTTTATCCAAACCCTCTTGGCGCGAGTCGATATCGTGCAGGTGATCGACCGCCATGTCGCGCTTAAGAAAGCGGGCGCCAACTTCGCGGCCTGCTGCCCGTTTCACAGCGAGAAGACTCCATCCTTCACGGTCAGCCCGACCAAGCAGTTCTATCACTGCTTCGGCTGCGGTGCGCACGGAACGGCAATCGGCTTTCTGATGGAGTACGCGGGGAAGTCTTTCCCCGACGCGGTCGAGGAGCTGGCGCGCGATGCGGGGCTCGAGGTTCCGCGCATCGTCACGCCAGCCGCAGAAGCAGGCCGCGCCCAGTCCGAAGATCTGTCGTCGCTGCTTCTTGCCGCCGCGCAGTTCTATCGCGCAGCGCTCAAGGAGAGCCCGCGCGCAATTGAATACCTCAAGAGCCGCGGATTGACCGGAGCGATCGCCGCTCGCTTCGGGATAGGGTACGCGCCCGACGACTGGACACCGCTGAGCGCCGCGTTCGGCGACTATCAGAACAAGGCCCTCGAGACTGCGGGACTCGTGATCACGGGCGAAGGCGGCAAGCGCTACGACCGCTTCCGCGACCGGATCATGTTTCCGATTCACGATACGCGGGGCCGCGTGATCGGCTTCGGCGGCCGCGTGCTCGATACCGGCGAGCCGAAGTATCTCAACTCACCAGAGACCCCGGTCTTCGCCAAGGGACGCGAGCTGTACGGGTTGCTCCAGGCTCGCCAGGCGATTCGTGCAGCGGACAAGATCATCGTCGTCGAGGGCTACATGGATGTCGTCGCTCTGGCGCAGCACGGCGTCGAATACGCTGTGGCGACCCTCGGTACCTCGACTACGCCGCAGCACGCACAGAAGCTCTTCCGTCTCACCGACAACGTCGTGTTTTGCTTCGACGGCGACGAAGCCGGGCGGCGCGCGGCGTGGCGTGCGCTGGAGAACGCACTGCCTGTGCTGACCGACGGCAAGCAGGCTCGCTTCCTGTTCTTGCCGGAAGGCGAAGATCCGGATGACGCAATCCGCCACTGCGGCCGCGACGCCTTCGAATCGCTCCTCGAGTCCGCGATCCCGCTGTCCGAATTTCTGGTTTCCGAGCTCACGCGGCGCTTTCCGCCGGAATCCGCCGAAGGGCGCGCCGCGCTGATCAATGCCGCGAAGCCTTTGCTGGGACAGCTCAGCGCCCCGGTGCTCGCGGTCCTGCTCCGGCGCCGGCTGGGCGAGGTCTCAGGCTTGCCGGATGCCGAGCTTAGCGGTCTCTTGCCCGGAGCGCGCCCGGCTCCGAGCCCTGCCGCAGGTCCACAGGCGGCAAGCCGCAGCGCCCCTTCGCTCAACCGCGATCTCCTCAAATGTCTGCTCCTGGAGCCTGGGCTCGCTCACAAGGTGTCCGGCGTCCCGAAGCCGGAGGATGGCGGAAAGGAAGACGCCGCGCTCGCTGCGTTGGCTGACTTCTGCGCCTCGCCCGGCACGCTGACCACGGCCGGGGTCATGCAGCATTTCGCGGGCAGTCCCCACGAAGGGGTCTTGGTCGAAGCGTTGACCGCGGCGGAAACCGAAGGCTTGTCGGCGGAGTCTCTGGAAATCCAGTTCCGCGAAGGAGTCCAACGGTATTGGACGATGCGACTGAGGCGCGGCACCGGAGATTCCCCTGACGCGATGCCTCTGTCGGCCGAGGAAGCCGAGCGGGCGCGCCAGCGCGGCCTGGTGCAGGAGCATCTGGCGGGCCGCCGATAATCGGACAGGAGTGGTACAAGGGCATGTTATACTTTGAAGTTTTCTCCGGCCGACCCCATCTTGGCATCGATGGGCCCGTTGACGCGAGCGCGGCACCCTGAATCGCAGGTAAATCATGGTCAAGAGATCCTCGAAACCCGCCAAGAGAGCAGCCCGGAAGGGGAAGGCAGGCCGCAAGGCCAGGTCGCGCGCAACTAAGAGGGCTTCTCGGCGTCCAGCACGCCCGACGCGCCCGGCCAAGAGAAGGCTTGCCAAAAAGAAAACCTTGGCACGCAAGGTCTCTAGCAGAGTGCTGCGCGGCAGGAAGCCCGTCGCAAAGGCCGGCCACTCTCCCGTTGTGGCAGGAAAGCCGGTCAAGCCGGCCGCCGTCAAGCTCGCACCGAAAGCAGCGGTTAAACCTGCACTGAAGGGGGTCGCGCCCGCCGTCAAGGTATCCGCGAAGCCCATTCCCGGCAAGGCACCTGGTGTCCCCGGCAAGCCCAGCGCTGGCGAGATTGCCGCGCGGCTTTCGGCTCGCCGCACCGAGAAGGCTCTCGCGGAAGGCAAGGTCAGGAGCGGCAAGAACGGCGTCGAAGCGCGCAAGGTCGAGCTGACGCCGGCGGAAGCCGAAGCGCGGAAAACGCGGCTCAAGAATCTGATCGTCCTCGGCAAGGAGAGGAGCTATCTCACCTACGCCGAGATCAACGATCACCTGCCCGACGACATCCTCGACGCCGAGCAGATCGAGGGCATCATCTCCATGATCAACGACATGGGGATCCAGGTCTACGACGAGGCTCCCGACGCGGAAACCCTCCTCATGTCGGAAGCCGCGCCGTCGACTGCTGCGGAAGATGTCGACGAGGAAGCGGCCGAAGCCGCCGCCTCGACGCTCGACTCCGAGTTCGGCCGCACCACCGATCCGGTGCGCATGTACATGCGCGAGATGGGTTCGGTCGAGCTCTTGACCCGCGAAGGCGAGATCGAGATCTCGAAGCGGATCGAGGAAGGCCTGAAGCACATGATCATGGCGATCTCCGCCTGCCCGATGACGGTCGCGCAGATCCTGGAGCTCGCCGCCAAGATCGAAAAGGACGAGCTGAAGATCGATGACGTCGTCGACGGGCTGATGGACTTCAACGAGCAGCTCGAGACGATGGACGACGAAGAAGCGCTCGAGGAGCTGGACGAAGAAGAGGCAGACAGCGGCGCGATCGCAGCCGAGAACCTCGAACGGCTCAAGGTGGCGGCGCTCGCGCGCTTCGGGACCATTCGTAGGCTTTACACGCGGATGCTGGGCGTGCTGCAGAAAGACGGGCACCGCGCGCCGAAATACCTCGACCTGCAGAAGAAGATTTCCGCCGAGCTGATGCAGATCCGTTTCGCGGCGCGTCAGGTCGAACGGCTGTGCGACAGCGTGCGCTGCGAAGTGGACAACATCCGCCAAATCGAGCGCAAGATCCAGGACCTCGTGGTGAACAAGGGCGGCATGCCGCGACCGGACTTCATCAAGAAGTTTCCGGAGCACGAGACGAGCTTGCGCTGGATCGACCGCGAGATTGCGCAGGAGCACCCATACAGCGAATCCCTCGCGAAATACCGGCAGGCGATCGTCGAGCAGCAGCAGAAGCTTCTCGACCTGCAGAAGCGCGTCATGATCCCCTTGAAGGACCTGAAGGAGATCAACAAGCAGATGTCGACGGGCGAAGCCAAGGCGCGCAAGGCGAAACGCGAGATGACCGAGGCCAACCTCCGCCTGGTGATCTCGATCGCCAAGAAGTACACCAACCGCGGCTTGCAGTTCCTCGACCTGATCCAGGAAGGGAACATCGGCCTCATGAAGGCGGTGGACAAGTTCGAATACCGCCGCGGCTACAAGTTCTCCACTTACGCCACGTGGTGGATCCGGCAGGCCATCACGCGCTCGATCGCCGACCAGGCACGCACCATTCGCATCCCCGTGCACATGATCGAGACGATCAACAAGATGAACCGCATCTCGCGCCAGATCCTGCAGGAGACCGGTCAGGAGCCGGACCCGGCGCTGCTGGCCGAGAAGATGGAGATGCCGGAAGAGAAGATCCGCAAGATTTTGAAGATCTCCAAAGAGCCCATCTCCATGGAGACGCCGATCGGTGACGACGACGATTCGCACTTGGGCGACTTCATCGAGGATGCGAGCACCGTGGCACCGGTCGATCACGCGGTGAATGCCTCCTTGCGCGACGTGTGCAAGGACGTGCTCGACACGCTGACCCCACGCGAGGCGAAGGTGCTGCGCATGCGCTTCGGCATCGAGATGAACACCGACCACACGCTCGAGGAAGTGGGCAAGCAGTTCGACGTCACCCGCGAGCGCATCCGCCAGATCGAAGCCAAGGCGCTGCGCAAGCTCCGCCATCCGTCGCGCTCCGAGAAGCTCCGCAGCTTCCTCGAAGGCGAGGGCTGATCGTCGAACCGCCAAGTCGTTTATAGAACGCCCCGCGCTTGCGGGGCGTTTGCTTTCTGCCGCTGCTTCAGCGTGAGCCTTGTTGACTTCCAATGGACAGCACTGTATAGTTCATCGATGAAGAAAGCCCGCCGCCCTGCGCGACGTGCTAGCCGCGCTGTCGATGAGGGCGGCTGCCGAGTCATGTTCTCGCTGATGCAAGCCGGTCAGGCGGTCCAGCGACGACTCGAAGAGGCGCTGGAGGAGGTCGGACTCTCCGGTGCGAAGTTCGGCGTGTTGACGCACCTCGTGCGCGCCGGCGAGCCGCTGAGCCTGGGCGAGTGTGCTGAACGGATGACCTGCGTGCGCTCCAATATCACACAACTCATCGATCGACTGGAGGCCGAAGGTCTCGTACGTCGAGTAGACGATCCCAACGACCGCCGGGGCGTGCGCGCCATAGTGACGCCGCTCGGCATCGAGCGACAGGCTGCAGGAGCGCAGCACGTGCAGCGCGTGCAAAAGGAGTTCGCCAAGACATTGTCCGAAGCCGATCAGGCAGTGCTTGCGCGAGTGCTTTCGGGCATCAGGTGATTTTCTGAAGAGGGTATGCCATGCATTGTCCCAGCGAATCGAACACGGCAAGCTATAATCGCGACGTCGCACCGGGGCCTGTAGCTCAGTCGGTTAGAGCAGAGGACTCATAATCCTTTGGTCGCTGGTTCGAATCCAGCCGGGCCCACCATTGGCCGGGCGATGGAACGTTGGCGCGCAGAGTCGGTCACCCAAACGAGTCTGCAGTCGCAGTTCGATCGCGCCAGGCTGCCGGGGTCGGCGACCTTGTAAAAAATTCAACGAAGCACGCTTTCCGTGCGCCTTCGGCCAGCGGGGCCAGGGTAGTGGACTGTCGAAATCAGCTGTCCTCGAACGACAATGTCGGGGCGACCCAAATCGCACGCCGGGCGGAAAGCCGGATAGGCGAGATTTGATGTTACTCAGAGGAGTTTTGCACTTGCCAGCAACACGTACAGCCATCCTCGCACTCTTCGCGATCGGTTTGAGCGGTTGCATGGTCGGGCCTGACTTCCATCGGCCCGACGCGCCGCAGACGCCGCGCTACACCGAATCGCCGCTCGAGCGGGAAACCGTTTCCTCGCCCGGCACCGGTGGCGCGGCGCAACGCTTCGTCGACGGCGCGGACCTGCCGGCGCAATGGTGGTCGCTGTACCGCTCGGAGCCGCTCGATCGCATGATCCGCGACGGCATCGCCGACAGCCCGACGCTGGTTGCGGCGCGGGCCACCCTGCGCCAGGCGCAGGAGAACCTCACCGCGCAAACCGGCGCGCTTCTGTATCCGCGCGTCGACGCCAACGCCTCGGCCACGCGCGAGAAGTTGTCGAACGCCGAATTCAATCAACGTGGAGCGACGCCGCCGTTCAATTTGTACAACGCGTCGGTGAACGTCTCGTACATGCTCGACATCTTCGGCGGCAATCGGCGCCAGCTCGAATCGCTGGCGTCGGCGGTCGACTATCAGAGTTATCAGCTCGAGGGCGCGCACCTCGCTCTGACCGGCAACATCGTCACGGCCGCGATTCGCGAAGCCGGGCTGCGCGCGCAGATCCAGTCCACGCGCGAAATCCTCGCCGCTGAGCAGGAGACGGTGCGCCGCGTGGCGCGGCAATTCGAGCTCGGTGGCGTCGGCCGGCTGGAGCTCGTCGCGCAGCAGGCGCAGGCAGCCCAGACGGAGGCGACACTGCCGCCGCTCGAGAACCAGCTCGCGCAGACCCGCCATCTTCTCGCCGTGCTCATCGGAAAATTGCCGAGCGAGGCTGCCGTGCCCGAGTTCAACCTCGACACGCTGCATCTACCCGAAGAGCTGCCAGTCAGCTTGCCCTCCGAGCTGGTGCGCCAGCGCCCCGACATCCGGGCCAGCGAAGCACTGCTGCACGAAGCGAGCGCGCAGATCGGCGTAGCCACCGCCGCGCTGTATCCGCAGGTGAACCTCACCGGAAGCTTCGGCGCGCAAGCGAATCAGTTGCACAACCTGTTCGCCGGACCAGCCATATGGAGTCTGGCGGCAGGGCTGGCGCAGCCGCTCTTCAACGGCGGCGAGCTGGAAGCGAATCGG
>DATKJP010000263.1:0-4754 GCA_035543635.1 Casimicrobiaceae bacterium | reverse complement strand
GCGCTCGAGCATGAGCGCTTCGTCATGCCATTCCGCCTCCGTGAATACCCAGCCGCCTCCGGTCGCCGCGACGCGCTCCGCGAGCGCGCCGATCGGCGGCACGATCGCCGGCCGGCCGGCCGCCCATGCCTCGGACAGGGTGAAGCTGAAAGTCTCCGGGCCTGCGGATGGATACGCGACGAGTCGCACGCGGTAGTGATCGAGCAGCGCGCTGACCTCACGCGAATCGAAGGGGCCATGTTGCGCGAACACGGCGTCCCCGGAGAGCAACTGCTCACGCCCGCGATCGAGATACCCGATCACCACCCAGCGCAGCCGCGCGCCGCGCGCGCGCGTCAGCTCGACCAGCCGCTCGAGACGGCGCGCGCCCTTGTCGGGACCGATGGCGCCGACGATCGCGACCACGGGAACGTCGTCGTCAGGAAGATCGAGCCGCATGTGCACCGCGTCCTCGCGCGTCGTACCTTGCGCACTGCCGTGGGGAATGATGGCGACCGCGGGATCGGCGAAATAGCGTCGCAGCGTGCTTGCCGCCCATTGCGAAGGCGCGATCACGAACGCCGCGCGCGCGAGCAGCGTCCCGTGGCGCTCGCGCCACGCCGCGATGTCGATCGAGGCGAGGTCGGGCTGAGCGGCAAGACATGCGCTGCAGGTCGCGAGATCGGTGATCGCGCCGCAATAGCGATCGTGCGGGTCGTGGAAGGTGATCGTCGGGCAGGCGAAGTTGAGATCGTGCACCGTGTAACCGTAGGGCAGCGGCAATGCCGCGAGCGCCGCGAGAAGGCCGTCGCGGCACCCCGAGATGTTATGCAGGTGCACGAGGGCTAGACGGAAGCGCACGACGATACCGCCGAGAAAATCGCGCCACGTCTCGTCGGGCAGCCGTGTGAAATCGAAGCTGCGAACCGCATCGCCGGCGTGCTCCTCGAGCTGCCAGCGATCGCCGAGGGCGATCAGCAGATAGTGGCGAAAGGATTCCGAAGAGGCGGCAATCAGCGCCCGCACGTGATACTCGGTGCCGCCGCCGTGTCCGTGCACGACGTGGAGCACGCCGGGCTGCGGTCCGCTTGCGGCGCGAAGCTCGGCACCGGCAAACTCGCGCAGCGGCTGCAGCGGATCGGCGGCGATGTATTGGCGAACAAGGTCGAGATAGCCGGGGTGGCGCTCGAGAAGCAGCTCCATGTTGCGCTTGGCAAGATCGACGCGCTTGTCGCCGAAAGAGCTGCCGCCCAGATGCAGCACGAAGGCGTCTTCGCAGAGCACGTTGCGGAACTCCGCTGCCGCCCCGCGAAGACAGTAGTCGTTCTCTTCGCCGTAACCCAGGCCGAACGCGGGATCGAAAACACCGATCGTATCGATCAGCGCGCGGCGCACGTAAAGACAGAAACCCACACCCGTTGGAAGATCGGGATAGGTCGGTACCGCGGCGCGCGCGAGAGCCGCGACGAGCGGCTCCGGATCCGCTCCCGCCGGCCAGGGATTGTTGGCGCAGAAACGCGGCAGCGAGCAGATCTCTGCATTGTTGGAGAACGGCGTCACGGTGCCGATGCGCGCATCCGACGAGGCACAGCGTGCCAGCGCATCGAGCCAGCCGCGTGTGACCACGGTGTCGGAATTGAGCAGCACGACGTCGGCTTCCCGACGCGCCTCGCGCATGCCGCGATTCGCGGTCAGGGTGAAGCCTTCGTTACGCGCATTGTCGACCAAGGCTACACGCGGAAGTCCGCGCGCTTTCAGCTCCCTGAAATAGTCGCGGATCGCGGGGTCGGTCGAGCCGTCGTCGATGAGGGTTAGTCGCCAGTCACCGGTCGTGTTCGCGAGCACGCTGTCCACGCAACGGGCGAGATCGCCCACCGCGTTGTAGACCGGGATGACGATATCGACCGGAGTCAGCGCCATCGCGCTTCAACGCTTGCCTTAATGATTGCCGCAACTGGCCCGACCGCATCGCTCGCGCAGCAAGCCGTCGAGCCGCTGAACCTCGGCAGTGAGCGTCAGCTTCGGGGCCATTCGGGCAAATGGCGAATTTTACCTGATCCGCCCTGCCCGCTGCTGTTCAGCGCGATGGCCCCGGGAGAGCCCTCGGCGAATCGCGCGTTACGCCGCCAGCACGACGCGCGCGAGCTCGTCCGCGTGTTTCGCCCACGTGCGTGGCCGCATGAATTCCGCTGCCGCGGCGCCCACGCTGCGTCGCATTTCGAGCGATTGATAGAGCGATTCGAGTGCGGCGACGATCTCGTCGACGTCGCTCTCTCCCCAACCTTCGGTTCCTCGATCGTCCGGATGCACTACCGGTCCCTGCTGCATGAGAGCGACGCAGTTCGATCCCGCGATCAGATCCTTGACTCCCGTGTTGTTGGCCACGATGACCGGGATGCCGCAAGCCATCGCCTCCATCGCGACGAGATTGGTGCAGCCTTCGGCGCGGCTCGGCTGCAGCGAACAGTGCATTTCCCGCAGGATGAACGGGATCATCTGATTGGGCATCGGTCCCACGTCGATGACCTTGGCCGGATCAATCCCGTTGTCCGCGACCCAGCGCTTGACCGCAAGCTGGCGGGATTCCGTGATCCCGATGGGCGCTGCGAGCCTGCCCTGGAAACCGACGGAATAGTGCGCGAAAGGGCTCTGCCATGCGGTGACCAGCATGGCATCGTCGTGTTTGTCGGCGAAGATCTTGAACGCAAGCAGGACAAGGTCTTGCGCCTTGCGGAATTCAACCTTGCCTCCAGTAAAAATGTAGAAACGGTTCGGATCGGTAAGGCCGGACGAGGGCGCCGCATGAAAGAGCGATGGATCGACGCCCTCGTGGATGACGATGGGCACACACCCGAATCGCGCCTGCACCAGGTCCGCATTCCAAGCGCTGGCACACACCACGACGTCATAGCGCTTGATCCTCTCGGGCCAGTCTTCGAGCCGTGTCTCCTCGAACACCATGCGACCGATGTTCCGAGCGCCGCGGATAAGAAGGCGTTGCGGGTCGAAGCGATTCCCCAGGGCATGGATCACCGGGATGTTGAGCGAAACCGCGTGCGATTCGGCGGCGGCCAACCGCTCTGCAAGGGCATTGCTGTCCGCCACTTCCTGGGCAAGGAGATGCCGGCGCAACGGTCCGAGCGCGAGCAGGTCCCCTTCGGAGATCGGTGCCGTAAGGCGCGGCCTGATGCGGCCCGACACGCCCCAGTGGCAGAAAAGATTCAGGCCGACAATTCCCCAGCCGAAGGTATTCGCGGCTTGCCACGCCATTAGCACCGGCGTTGCGGAGCTATTCGTCGTCATCGTGCTGATGGCTGGCGCGTGCCCGAACGACGGCAGCGCGGAAGTGATGGCCGGGGAGGATACCAGAAACGACGACGCGGACGTGCTTGACAGTACCCCCGTTTCGGGGTGCGAAGATCATGTCGCTATTGAGCGGGCGCGAGCGCGGCGCTATGCTCCGCCGACTCATGACCTCCGAAGCTCCGAACCTGCATCCGGCGCGAGCGCTGTTGGGCTGGCTTTCCGACAAGCAGGCCAGGAGCGCGCTGACCTCGCAGCGCCGCAACGTCGAGTTGACCGATGAGCAGCGCCGCAGCGTGGAAGCGGCACGGGCGGCCGTTGCGGCGCGAGCAAGTTTCCGCGCCCCGTCACCCATCCTCGGGCCCTGTCCGGAGATTCTGCGCGCGCACGGCGTAGCGCTCTACGCGCATGAGCGATTCCGAACCTTCCGCGACGAAGGCTGGCAGATCGCGATGGTCGACCTTACCCGCGTCTGCGTCGTGCAGCACACCGTATCGGGCGAGAGCAATCCGATGATCGAAGGGGTGGATCCTGACGACCTCTCGGCCCTCGCGCGCATCACGCTCCCGATCCCGAACGAGCAGCCGCTGTCGTATCAGGTCGACTCCCAGCGCAACGTGGCAGTGCTCTCCTCATTAAACGGCAATTTGAGCATTGCGGGCTTCGCCGCGCAGCAGGTGGCACGTGGCACTCTCATGGGGTTTATCGTCGATATCGCTGCGTCGTATCTGCAAGTGGCGGAAATAGGCGGGCGATTCGTGCTCAGGGACGGCAATCATCGCGCCGCGAGCCTCGTGCGTCAGGGCATCACTCGCGTGCCGGCGCTCTTCCGCGCGCTGACGCACGGCGAGGACCTCGCGGTCCCGAAGAGCGCGCTCTCGGCCGCGACCTACCTCGGGGAGAAGCCGCCGACGCCGCTCGACTACTGGGACCCGGCGGTTTCGGCTTCCGTGCTCGTCCCGCGGCGCAGGAAGTTCGTGCTGATTCAGGGCCTCGAGCAGAGCCTTGCCGAGTAAACCGACCGGCATGCGAACCGACGAAGCTGCACTGACTGCGGCTCCTGCAGGCGAACCCGTGCCGAACGCCGAAAACGCGCCGCCGAGAAGCGCCCACGACTGGGCCCTCGCCGGCCATCGCGAGCGACGCTCGGGGCAGCTTGGCCAAGCCATCGTCTCGCTCACGCGCGCCACCGAGTTGGAGCCCGCCAGCGCTTTCCACTGGACGCAACTGGGCCGCCTTCTGGCGGCAGCACAGCGTTATGACGCCGCCGAAGCGGCATTGACGCGCGCCTGCTCGCTCGAGCCCTGGCAGCCGGCGTTGCACCTGGCGCTCGCCGAGATGCTCGCACAGCAGAACCGGATGGGGGACGCGATCGAGGCTTGCCGGCGCGCCATCGCGGCCGATCCGGATAGCATCCAGGCGGCGATCTCCGAGGCGCTGATGCTTCCCCCCATCTATTCCAGCGCGAACGA
>DATKJP010000262.1:0-2398 GCA_035543635.1 Casimicrobiaceae bacterium | reverse complement strand
ATCCGAAGCAACTACCAGGCGTCAGTCGCGCGCGGAAAGCTTACGCAGGAGGAGATGGACGCGCGCCTTGCCCTGATACGGCCGACGCTGTCGTATGGCGATCTCGCCGACGCCGACCTGATCATCGAAGCCGTGTTCGAGGACATCGGGGTGAAGCACAAGGTCTTCGACCAACTCGATGCGGTAGCGCGGTCCGGCGCAATCCTCGCGACCAACACTTCATATCTCGAAGTGTGCAAGATCGCCGAATTCACGCGCCGCCCGCAGGACGTCGTCGGGATGCATTTCTTCAGCCCGGCTCACGTCATGAAGCTCCTCGAGAACGTGCGCGCCAAGAAGACTGCTCCCGACGTCCTGGAAACGGTGATGGACGTCGGCAGGAAGATCGGCAAGGTGGCCGTTCTCGTCGGCGACGGCTACGGTTTCGTGGGCAACCGCATGCTCGCCCAGCGCACGCGCGAAGCATGGTTCCTGCTCGAGGAGGGTGCGACTCCGCATCAGGTCGACGACGCGCTCACCGATTTCGGCTTCGCGATGGGACCGTTCGGAGTGAGCGATCTCGCCGGGCTGGATATCGGCTGGCGCAATCGCAAGGCGCGGGCGCACTTGCGCAAGCCCGGAGTGCGCGACTCCAATCTGCTCGACAAGGTCTGCGAGATGGGCCGGCTAGGACAGAAGACCGGCGCCGGGTGGTACCGCTACGAGAAGGGAAGCCGCAAGCCGATCCCCGACCCGGTGATCGAAGCGCTGATCGTCGAGCACTCGAGGCAGGCAGGCATCGAGCGTCGCGACATCACCGATGAGGAGATCGTGCAACGTTGCCTCTACAGCATGATCAACGAGGGCGCACGTATCTTGAGCGAGAAGATCGCGGATCGGCCCGAGGACATCGATACGATCTGGCTTCACGGCTACGGCTTTCCCGCTTCGCGCGGCGGACCGATGCGCTACGCCGATGATGTGGGCTTGCGCAGAGTGCTCGCGACTATCGTGATATTCCAGGAGAAGTTCGGCCCGGACTTCTGGATTCCTGCACCGCTGTTGAGCGACTTGGCCGCGCAGGGGCGTGGCTTCTATTCGGCGAAATAAGCTAGATGTGCAGCGCGTGGCCGAGCGCGCGGAGCGCCGTTTCCTGAACCGCTTCCCCGAGCGTCGGATGCGCGTGAATGGTGTGACCGACGTCTTCGAGCCGTGCGCCCATCTCGATCGATTGCGAGAACGCCGCGCTCAGCTCGGAGACGTCGCTGCCCACCGCCTGCCAACCGACGATCAGGTGATTGTCGCGGCGGGCAACCACGCGCACGAAGCCTTCGGCGGTTTCGAGCGTCATGGCGCGGCCATTGGCGGAAAACGGAAACATCGCGCTCACGCAATCGAGTCCCTTTGCGGCTGCTTCCTTCGGTGACGGACCCACGACCACGATCTCGGGATCGGTGAAGCACACGGCGGGAATCGCAGCCGGCACGAAGCGGCGTCTCTTGCCGGAGATGATCTCGGCGACCATCTCACCCTGCGCCATCGCGCGATGCGCGAGCATCGGCTCGCCGGTGACATCTCCGATCGCCCAGACGTTGCGCATCGACGTCTGGCACTGATCGTCGATCTTCACCGCACGTCCGTTCATCTCGAGCATAAGGCTTTCAAGCCTGAAGCCCTCGGTGCGCGGCCGTCGTCCGACCGCGACCAGGATGCGATCGGCAGCAATCTGCGATTCCTTGCCTTGCGCATCCTTCATCCGCACGCCGTCGCCGCTCTTGCTCCAGCCTTCGACTTTGCAACCGAGCTGCGCTTGGATGCCGAGCTTCCGCAAAGCCGCGGCGATCGGCTTGGCGAGGTCCTCGTCGTAGGCAGGCAGCACGCGATCCAGCGCTTCGATCACGACGACTTCGCAACCGAGCTTGCGATAGGCCACGCCAAGCTCGAGCCCGATGTATCCGGCGCCGATCACCGCGAGACGCTTGGGCAGCATCTGTGGCGACAGCGCGGCGGTCGCCGAGATGACGTTCCCGCCGAACGGCAATCCTGGCAGCTCGACTTCCTGTGATCCCGACGCGAGCAGGAGATGCTCGCAGGTGATGCGCGTTGCGCCTTCGTTACCTTTCACTTCGACCGTTTTGCCGTCGACGATTCGCGCCCAGCCCTTGACGACGCGCGCGCCGTTCTTCTTGAGCAGCGCCGCGACTCCGGACGTGAGTCGGTGCACGATCTCGTCTTTCCACTTGACTGTGCGCACGATGTCGATCGCCGGCGCCTGCACGCGGATGCCGAGCGGCGAGTCGCCGGCCCAGGCGCGCGCCTTCGCGAACTCGGCGCCGGCATGGATCATCGCTTTCGATGGAATGCAGCCGACGTTTAGGCAGGTACCGCCGAGAAACTCGCCTTCGACGAGCATCGTTTG
>DATKJP010000261.1:0-21461 GCA_035543635.1 Casimicrobiaceae bacterium | reverse complement strand
GCTCGACTTCGATGAGTGGGTGGGTCTCGACGGCCCGCGCAAGGAATTCACCGACGCGCAAGGTCGCCGGATCGAGCACGGTGCCGAGTCGAAGCTTCCCGGCGGTGCGCCCCTGAAGCTGCCGCGCCGCGAGCTGCAACTGCTCGAGCGCATCCAGAATCTTCTCGGCGTCCGGCAACAGCGTACGACCACCCGAGGTGAGCGTCATGCCGCTCGACGAGCGTTCGAACAGGACGAGGCCGAGCGATTCCTCGAGCGCTTTCAGCTGCCCGCTCAACGCGGGCTGGCTCAAGTGCAGCTTCTCGGCGGCGCGGGTCAGCTGCCCGATCTTGGCGATTGCGACGAAGGCGCGAAGCTGGCTGAATTCCATAAAGACGTCATCGACGATCCTCCAGCCGGTTATACAACATCTTCGTCGCATGCGTGGGCAGATCGGCTGACATCGCCGGCACCGATCCCGCTCATCGCAACTTCCGATTGGACGATCCCGGTATTCGCCCTTACGTCTTTCGAAGCTTACCGAGGATATCTCAATGACACAGCTCTCTGCTCTCCAGTTCGCCGCCGCCCGAGGCGATCCGGCGACCTGTCGCCTACTGGATGGCCTGCGATCGCCTCGCGATCGAGCACGAGGCTCAGGCGCTACGCCGCGCCTGTGCCTGGGCGCTCACGCTCGAGGCTGGCGTCGATTGAAGCGGGCGATCAGCCCTCGTACTTGAAGGAGAGCTGCACGCGCGCGCGGTAGGCGACGACCTTGCCGGCTTCGACTTTCACGTCGAGCTTGGTGATTTCCGCGATCCTCAGATCGCGCAGCGATTTACTCGCCGTCGACACTGCGTTCTTGGCTGCATTTTCCCATGATGTCGTGCTCGTTCCGATGACGTCGATGACGCGATACACGCCTTCGCCGGCTTTCTTTGCCATGAGCTTCCTCCTATCGAGAGTTTCCCGCCGCAGCGGCGAGACCACTGGCGGGTTCAACCATGATACGCGCGCTCGGCGATTGGACCCAAACGCGATTCGTCAGCGCGGCATCGAGCGGATCGAAACCGGTCCGGCTGCGAGCTTGATGCGCGTTCCGGTGTCGACGAGCTTGCCGTTCTTCACGGCGTAGACCGCGAGTGCGCGCTCGACATCGAACTGCACCACGACCGTTTTGCTGTCCTTGCTGAACACCACGCCCTGAGCGGCTTCGCCGCCTGGCAGCTCGTTCACCCTGACCGCCTGGCCGTTTTTGATCGCGTACAGGACGACCTTGCCGAGCTTGCTTCGCCCGGGATCGCTCGCCGTCAGATTCGAACCGGCCATCGATTGGACCACGATCCATTTGCCGTCAGGAGAAATTGCCACCCCTTCGGGCGAGGACGGCACGGAAATCTGCTGCACGGCGCGGAACGGACGCGCCGAGACGTCGACCAAGGTCACGACATCGGCATCGGCGACGATCCTGCCGCCAATACCAGTATTGCCAATCACCGCCCATTTGCCATCGCTGGAGACGTCGATCGCGTAAGGGTTGACACCGGTGGCGATTCGTTCCTTGCTGAGCTTGACCGATGAGCCTTCGATATCCAGCACCGCGGCGCCGCTCTCGTCGCGCATCGAGACGATTGCCGATTTACCATCGTGCATGAATGAGATCCCGGAGAGCCTTTTCTCGCCGACCTTGACCGAATCGACGAGCTTCACCGTCTTGTTCTCGATCGTGAACACCTTGACCGTGCCATCGAGGCCCGCGGCGAGCAACAATGTTCCTTCGCGATTGATCGTGAGACCGTTGGTGTGCGCGCCGGCGTCGACCTTGGCGACGAGCGCCGGCGGCGAAGCGGCGAGATCGACGACTTGCACGAAGTTATCGAACAATTCCTTCTTGGCGTCGTAGTCGTAGCGCGTCGGCGCGGCGGCGATCGCCAGCTTGCCGTCGGGCGTGATCGCCACAGCCTGCGGCGGTCCCTGCACCGTATGCTCGAGGCCTTCGACGGTGGCCACAATTGCCGGTGGCGATTGCGCGAGATCGACGACGACGAGGCTGTCCGGCGGAGCCGGCTGCGGGAACGTTGCTTTGCCTTCGACGCGGACGAACTTGCCATCCTGCGCGGAGACGACGAGATCGGCGGCGACAGTCGGCCCGCAGAGCAGCGCGCCGAGCGCGAGAAGAATCGAAAGATACGCAGGCTTGGCGGGCGGCATGGCATTTCCTCCTTGTTATCTTTATTACGTGCCCCGAAGTAACGAATTGCGGCGACCGAGACAACGTCGATGATACCAACCGCTGCGCAGGGCGCACACTCACCAGGGGAACCGGGACGTGCGGGCATCGGTCGATTGCTCTAGCATAGCTTGCAAGGATCCCGGGCCACGAGCGACTAAAGACCGTTAGCCGGTTAATGCGGCATCACCAATAGGAGGACGAATATGCTGAAAAACCTGGGTAACCGCCTTGCTGCTGCGCTTTCGGTCGCAGCGCTCGGGGCGGTGCAGGCCTGCGGTGCGGCAAGCGGCGGGACGCCGGTGCCGGCGCCGGCAAGCGATATCCCTGCGTCCAGCGCTGCGGCGGCGCAGACGGCGGTTTTCGCGGGCGGCTGTTTCTGGGGTGTCGACGCGGTATACCGCCACGTGAAGGGCGTCACGAACGTGGTGTCCGGGTATGCCGGCGGCACGTCGAAAACGGCCGACTACGAGACGGTAAGCACCGGGACGACCGGGCACGCCGAGTCGGTGCAGGTCACCTACGATCCCTCGCAAGTATCCTATGGCGAGCTGCTGCGGGTCTTTTTCTCGGTGGCGCACGACCCGACCCAGCTCAACCGGCAGGGTCCCGACTACGGCAAGCAATATCGCTCGGCCATCTTTACCACGACCGACGAGCAGCAGCGCGTAGCGAAGGCCTACATCGACCAGCTCAACCAGGCCAAGGTATTCGGCAGCCCGATCGTGACTGAAGTGGTCGCGCTACCTGCGTTCTATCCGGCCGAGTCGTATCACCAGAATTATCTGGCGCTGCATCGCAACCAGCCCTACATCGTGTACAACGACCTGCCGAAGCTGGCCGCGTTGAAGCAGCAGTTTCCCGACCGCTACAAGTAACGTCGGACTGATCAGGCCGGGCTGCGACTAATTCTCGCAGCTACGGCCTAGTGATTGCTCGCGACGTCAGGGAACTCGAGCATCACGTGCTGATGGCGGTCGCTGTTCACTGCGACCGTCTTGCGCCTCTGCGTGCCATGCCAGTCGACATCCACCGTGTAAGTGCCCGACGGTAGCCGCAGCAGCATGATCGGACCCTGCGTCGTCGCGCTGAGCACCGGGTTGCCGCTGGCGTCACGGATGTCGACCTTGGCGTCGGAGATGTAGGCGTCGCGCGGTCCGCCGGCCGCGGTGGCCATCTCGAGCGCGAGCGGATACTTGCTCGCTTCCTGTCGCATCATGTCTGCCTGGTCGACCCCGATGCCGCCCGACAGATAGCTTACGTTGCCCTGCGCGTGCTCCTGCGGCATGAAAGTACCCTGTTCCGGTAACTGGGCTGTTGCCGTCGCAACTAGTCCGAGCGCGGCGATCGCCACGGCGCAGGATAGAAGTCGAAGCTTCATCGTCATGGCTCCTTCACTGTTTCGTGCCAACAAAAATTCTTTGACGGCTGGCGCGCAGTCGAAATCAGCGGCCGTCCGATTTTGCTGTAGGAGAAATCCTGACGCGGTGTAACATCAAACAGCAATGATCAAACCTGCACTCCTCGTTTTCGCGTGTGCCATGGCCACCGCCGCGCTTGCCGACGCGCCGGAGACGGTCAGAGGAAGCTTCAAGAGCAAGACCATCACGCTGCAGGCCAAGAGCGCGATCGCGTACCGCGGCAAGTCTTTTCTCGACAGTGGCGAAGCGCTCGTCGTCGTCGTGACCAACGCGCGGGTGCATCCCGAGGCGCTCGCCGAGTATTACGATCGGCGCCGTGTGGTGGAGAAGCGCATCCGCGATGAGGAAACCGGCGTCGTCTACTTCGAGTTCCGGCGCGACGGGAGTTATCGCGGCTTGAGCTACTACTTCGCGCCGGGTAACGGCTGCGGCTTCTGCACGAGCGAGGTCGCCTCGACGGTCAAGCTCACGGACGGCAGGCTCGCAGGCAATCTCAAGGGCAACGAAAAGGAGCGGCCCTTCGACTTGACCATCGATGTGCCGCTGATGAGCGACGATCACGGCGCGGCACTGACCGCCGACGGCGGCGCGCCCGGCGCGACTTACCTCGCGTATCACGCGGCGCTCGTGAAGCGCGACCGGACGGCCCTGAAACCACTTCTTTCCACGGATCGCCGCGAGACCTGGTCCGGCGCGGAAAGGAAGGGACAGCTCGACGCCTTCATCGAATATCTCGTTTCAGAGCATCCAGAGAAATCGGTGCGGATCACCAAGGGGTACTCCAAGGGCGACACCGCCGTGCTGCTCGTGGCCGGCGATTCGGTCGCCGGCCAGCTGATCGGCGAGGTGTTGCTGATGCGAGAGGGCAACGCCTGGCGGGTCGACGACGAGCTGATGGAGCTCGAGCTGAAGTAGCGATGCGGTCGATCTGCAGGTGACGTTTCCCGTCAAGCTGCTCATTTTCGGCAGGGGCTTGACCGCCAGCGTCTCTTTCCGGGGGATCGGGCCACCGCGGATGTCGTTCACACCTGCCTGTCCCGACGGCGCTGACGCCGCTGCGGGGCCTGGTCGCCGCGTTCCGCCCTTGGTCGCAGCCGCCGGAGCGAGGCTGACGGCTTGTAGACGACCGCTCGTCGGGCGGCGCTCCATTGGTACGCTCCTTGCACTAACGACATCAGAGAAGCACTCAAGGAGCCGTCGATGGCGCTACTGCTGAGTGAAACCGACCACGCGCTGACGCCGAACGCGTTTGTGTCGGAAGTCGCCGAATTTCACGAGGCGCTCGCTGATCCATCGCTCGCGCACGTCGACAAGGCGCGAGCGTATGCGGCGATCGTGCGCCACGCCGCCGCGCTCGACCCGCACGACCCCGGTTTCGAACGGGCCGGCGTCGCACTCAAGGAAGCACTTTGCGCATGGCTTTGCTGTCAGCCCGGAGCGCGTCACTGAAGGGCGCCTCGATTTGCTCGGAAGAGAAGCAGGCCGCAGCGTTCTCGCACCGAATCTGACCCGACACAGTTCTCGCGACTCCGCGCTCGCAGGCGGTCCGTCGCGGTGCCCTGCGGCGGCCGGAACTTTCCGCGCTGGTTTATGATCTCGAAAAGACCGCCCGCGCGGAGGAGTCCATGCCTGTGTTTGCCTTGCAAGTCAACGGCGCTTCGAAATCGGTGTCGGTGGTCGATGCGAACGAGCCCCTGCTGTATGTCCTGCGTAACAAGCTGCATCTGACCGGTCCGAAATTCGGCTGTGGGCTGGGGCAATGCGGTGCCTGCACCGTTCTGGTCGACGGCGCTCCGGCGCGCTCGTGCACGATGCCTGTTTCCGCCGCTGCCAAGGTCCGGATCACGACCATCGAAGGCCTCGGCACGCCCGACAAGCCGCATCCGGTGCAAGCCGCGTTCATCTCGGAGCAGGCAGCGCAATGCGGCTATTGCGCCAATGGCATGGTGATGACGGTAGCGGGCTTGCTCTCGCGCAAGCCTGACGCCACGCTCGACGAGGTCAAGGAAGCGCTCGCCGGCAATCTTTGCCGTTGCGGCACGCATCAGCGCATCCTGCGCGCGGCGCTGCGTGCAGCGGAGCAGATGAAGTCCGGGAAGGGAGCCACGGCATGAGCGCGTTTCTTTCCCGACGCGAATTTCTCCAGACGGGCGGCGCGCTGGTAATCGCGCTGGCGGTCCCGCGCTCCGCTTCCGGTCAGCGCGCTCGCGGCGCGGATAAGGCGCTCGGCAAGACTGTCGATACGAGCGAAGTCGACGGCTTTCTCGCCGTGAACGGCGACGGCAGCGTGACGGTGTACTGCGGCAAGGTCGACTTAGGGCAAGGATTGCGCATCGCGATTCCGCAGATGGCCGCCGAGGAGCTGGGTGTGGCGCTCGATCGTATCGTCATGATCGAAGGCGACACCGCGCTCACGCCGGATCAGGGAGCCACCGGCGGCAGCAGCGGCGTGATGCGCGGGGGCGTGCAGATCAGACAAGCTGCAGCCACGGCGCGCGAGGCGCTGCTGCACAGGGCGGCCGAGCGCAGCGGGAAACAAGCCGCCGACTTCGAGATCGTGGACGGCATCGCGCGGCCCAAGGGTGGCGGCCCGGGTGTGCCCATCAGCGAGCTGGTCGGCGGCACACGCTTCGAGCTGAAGCTCGACCCGAAGGCGAAGCTCAAGGATCCTGCGAGCTATACGATCGTCGGTAAGCCGCTGCCGCGCCCGGACGTTCCGGGCAAAGTCACGGGCACGCACATCTATATGCATGGCTTCGCTGTGGACGGCATGCTGCACGCGCGGGTGATTCGTCCTCCTGGGGTCGGCGCGAGGCTGCTAGCGGTCGACGAAGCCTCGATCAAGAGTATTCGCGGTGCGCGCGTGGTGCGGCGCGAAAGCTTCCTAGCCGTCGTCGCCGAAGACGAATGGGACGCGGTGCGCGCGGCCGGCGCGCTCAAGGCGCGGTGGTCGGACTCGAGCGAGCTGATCGGCCAGTCATCCGTGCGCGAGTGGATGCGCGCCGGACCGTTCGAAGGCGAGGAATCTCTGGTGCGCAAGGGTGACGCCAGGCAGGCGCTCGCGAGCGCGACGAAACGCTTGTCTGCGGAGTACTACTGGCCGATGCAGAGCCACGCTTCGATGGGCCCGTCGTGCGCGGTGGCCGACGTGCGCGACGGCAAGGCGACGATCTGGAGCGCATCGCAGGCCACGCACAAGTTCCGCGAAACCTGCGCCAAGATGCTGGATCTTCCCGCGAGCGCGGTGCGCGTCATCTATCTCGATGGCTCGGGCTGCTATGGCATGAACGGGCATGACGACGCCGCGGCGGACGCAGCGCTCATCTCACGCGCGATCGGCAAGCCGGTGCGCGTGCAGTGGTCGCGCCAGGATGAGCACGGCTGGGATCCCAAGGGTCCCCCGCAGTTGCTTGCGCTCGAAGGCGCACTCGACGCGGATGGCAAGATCGCGGCCTGGCGCAGCGAGCTGTGGCTGCCGAAGGCGACCGCGAATCTGCCGAGCATGCCGCTGCTCGGCCCGATGGCGGCGGGCATCGCTCAGCCGGCGGGAATCACCACCGGGCTCATCTTTCAGAACGGCAATCCTCCTTACGCGATCGCGAATCAGGAGGTGGTCGTGCACTGGCTGAAGGACTCGCCGCTGCGCCCTTCGAATCTTCGCGCGCCGGGCAAAGTCGCCAACGGCTTCGCAGTGGAAAGCTTCACCGACGAGCTGGCGGCCGCAGCCAAGCGCGACGCTTTCGAGTTTCGCCTTGCTAGTTTGAGCGATCCCCGCGGCATCGAGGTCTTGAAGCGCGTCGCGAAAATGCTCGACTGGCAGCCGCGCGCTTCGCCGGGGCCGGGGGGCACCGGCCGCGGCATCGCCTATCTGCACTACAAGAACAACGAGACTTATGTCGCGACCGCGATGGAGACCGATGTCGATCGCGCGACCGGCGCGATCCGGGTCCGGCGCGTCGCCTGTGCGCACGACTGCGGGCTCATCATCAATCCTGAGGCGCTGCGTCAGCAGATCGAGGGCTGCATCCTGCAGACACTCTCACGCGCGCTGCATGAGGAAGTCGCGTTCGACCGCTCACGGGTCACAAGCGTCGACTGGAAGAGCTACCCGATTCTCACTTTCCCCGAAGTGCCGGAGATCGCGATCGAGCTCGTCGATCGGCCGTCCGAGCCGCCACTCGGCGCGGGCGAAGCGGCGACAACAACCGTTGCGGCGGCGCTCGCCAACGCGGTATACGACGCGAGCGGCGTGCGGCTCCGGACCGTGCCGTTCACGCGCGAGCGCGTGAAGGGAGTGAGCGCGTGAAGATGCGCCGCGCTCCATTGATCTTCGTCACGCTCGCGCTCGTCGCGGGAAGCACGGCGGCGCAGTCGCCGCTGACGAAGCTGAGCGGTGAAGTCGTGACCTTGAACGGAGCGAACCTTCAGCTCAAGACCAGCGCCGGTGAAAGGCTCGATATCAGGCTTTCCGACCAGGCGAGACTGACGATGCGCTCCCCGATCGACAAGAGCGCCATCGGCCAGGGAGTTTATCTTGGCACGACGGCGGCGCCGCAACCGGACGGTACGCTTGTCGCCAGCGAAGTGCACATCTTTGCCGAAGCGATGCGCGGCACGAGCGAGGGACATCGGCCGATGCCGAACGATCCGGTCAATACGATGACCAACGCCACCGTGGCAAGCGTGAGCGCAAACAGAACCCAGGATGCGGCGGGCACCGGCACCGTCGTCGCGGCTTCCTCGCAGGGAGCGCACGCGCTGCGCATGACGCTGCATTACAAAGGCGGCGAGAAGGTCGTCATCGTGCCGGACGACACTCCGATCGTGATGATGGAGATGGGCGAACGCGGCATGCTCGTCCCCGGTGCTCACGTGGTCGTCTATGCGACACAACAGCCCGGCGGCGCGCTGCTCGCGGAGCGCATCAACATAGGTAAGAACGGCTACGTTCCACTGCAATAGACCACGCGTCGCGCATGCTGCGTCTCGGCGTTTCCCTGCTCTTCATCATGCCGCTGCTTGTCTCGACGCAAGTGGACGCCTTCACGTTTTCGGACGGGACCAAGATGCAGTGCATCGCGCAGGGCCGCGTAGTCACCGAATTCTATGCGCCGCCCGAGCACGAAGTCGCGAAGCTCGGTCGCATCGGCATGACGGTGACCAACGACGAGAACTTCATGATCATCTGGAACACGGCGGAGCTCAACAAACTGCCGCCTGCCGTCCACGACCTGCTCTTCTTTCATGAGTGCGCGCACGCGCAAGTTCCCACGAAGGAAGAACTCAAGGCCAACTGCGAGGGGCTGAAGGCGATGCGTGCCGCGAAGCGCGCCGGCTTCGCGGTCGAGAGTCAACTCGCGCGGTTCTACGACTCGATCAACAGCGGCGGGTACTGGGACGCCACGCTGAAGTGCGCCAACGCGTCGCGGGAGGGCGATGGGTCGCGGAAGGGCGGGTCGAAATAGAGGTCGTCGCTTACGCCGTGAAGCAGCCGGACGGCACACTTCTTTCCGATCGTGTCAACGTCGGCAAGGACGGTTACGCGCAGCCTGCCTGAGGCGCTGGACGCGCGAGCGACGTGAGCGCGCGCAAGTCCTTGATCTCCTCGAGCGCCGCGCAGCACTCGATCAACGTCGACGCGCGCTCGTGCCCGAGCACCGGATCGACGAGCGCGTGAAACTTGCGCTCGAGATCGCCGTCGCTCATCGGCCGCTCGAGGCTTCCGATCGCGTGCTCGACGAAGACGTGCAAGCCGCGCCCGTCGCGACAAGCGATCGTGACATCGGCCGCGTCTTCCGCGATCGCGGGATCGACTTCGGCGCGGATGCGCTGCCGCAGGGCGACGACATCGGGCCGTGCGACGATCTCATCCGAGAATTCGCTTTCGGCGGCCTGGCCGAAGATGATCCCGGCGGCACAGGCGTGATAAACGCTGAACTTGCCTTCGAGGCCGCTGCGCGGTGAGGTTTTGCCCGTCAACTCAAGAACCAGCGGGTGCACTTTGAGCTTGACTTGCTCAATGTCGGCGGCGCGCAGACCGTGCGCTTCGCGCAGCTGTACGCAGCCGTCGATGGCGGGATGGATCACCACGCCGCAGGCAAACGGCTTGTAGGTGTTGTACGAGATCTCGAAGCGCTTCCCGAGCTCGCCGGTGATCTCGGTCCAGTCGCATTTCGTCGAGAAGGTCCGCAGCAGGCCGCGCTTCGCCTCGAGCGCGCGCTCCGACGCGGTGAAGCCGTGACGCGCGAGCAGCGCCGCCATCAGGCCGGATTGCGCCGCCGCGCCAGCGTGCAGCGACTTCGTCATCGAGCCGAACTGCTCGCGCACGCCGGCTGGCTGTGACGCGGCGATACCGAGCGCCAGCGCGGTACGCGCCGCGTCGAGCCCGAGCACGCGCGCGCTTGCGGCTGCCGCGCCGAGCATGCCGACCGATCCCGTGATGTGCCAGCCGCGATCGTAGTGGTCGGGATAGATCGCGTTGCCGACGCGACAGGCGACCTCGACACCAAGCACGAGCGAATCGATGAAGCGTCGTCCGTCGGCTCCGCTGTGCTCGGCGAGCGAAAACGCCGCGGAGGCGATCGGCGCCGCAGGATGAATGATGGTCTTCAGGTGGGTGTCGTCAAAATCGAAGGCGTGCGCGCTGATGCCGTTCACCAGCGCGGCACCTGCCATATCGACGCGATCGTCGCGCCCAAGCACACTCGATTGCGCACCCGGCGCAAGCTCGTGAATCGCCGCGAGCGCGCCTTCAACGCTCGCGTGCCGCGAGGCGCCAATCGCGCAGCCGAGCCAGTTGAGAATCGTGCGCCGCGCTTCGCGCTCGACGCTTGCGTCCCAGCCGCATGACGGATGCACGGCGACGAACTCGCCGAGAATCCGCGTAATGGGAGGTGTGTCCGGCTCGGGACCGCTCATTCGAGCTCGATTATGCGCCATGCGTCGAGACGAGGCGCCGCGTCGGTGTTTGTCCTACGCGCCGGAGCCGGAGCCCGGTGCATTTGCGGTCTCTTCGGCGATGGAACCTTGTGCGTCGGGCGGCGGGTCAAAGACATGTGTGTCGGCGGCATGCGCGACGCGCCTCGCTAGTTGGGTTGCGGCATTCACTCGATGAGGGCGGCATCCCGGAAGCTTTGGAGAAGACCGATGACAGCTACGACATCCCTCGAAAGCAAGACGCTCCGCGCCGCATTGCTCATCGCGGGAAGCCTGGCCTTCGCCGGCGCGGCCCAGGCGCAGTATCCCGAGGATCCTTCCAGGATTACGATCGCCTTGCCGCCGCCGGGTGCGATCACGCCGCCGCTCGCCAACGATCCCATCGGCGCGCGCATTGACCAGACGGCTGGCACCGATGCGACCAAAGCCGCCACTGGGTCCGACGCAAAAGCGTCAATTGTCAATGAGGCGATGTCCGAAAAGCCGATCATTCCGAGCAAGGCGGAGTTGCCCGACGCGGCATTCAAGAAACTGGATGCAGGCGGCAAGGGCTACGTCAGCAAAGAAGACGTCAGGGAACTCTCAGGCTTCGACAAATCCTTCGAGCTCGCCGACACCAACAAGGACGGCAAGTTGACCCCGGAGGAATTCAAAAAGGCCTGGGCGAATTACACCGGGCGCAAGACCGGTTGAACAAGCGCGGGAATCCCGTGGGCGGCGGACGACCCTTGCATTTGCGCGGCCGCTCATGTCTACTACCGCTCGCCGGCTTCGCGCAGCGGCATCGTCGATGCGTGCCGGCGCATCTCGAGGGATCCGCCTCATGCAACCGACGCAGCTCTATGCGCGCCTGCGCGCGCGTCTCGCCGCCGGTGTCGGCCAATTTCGCGACACGCTCCTCCCCCGCTACAACGCGCTAAACGGCTCGATGCAGCGGATGAGCTCGACGCGAAAGAGCAAGCGCGAGCCATCCCTGCGCCAGGCGCCGCCGCACTGAAGCGCTGCAACGCGGACCGTCGAATCGAGCAACGCGCGTAGCATGCCGCCGGTCACGCTGACCCTTATTGCTGTCAACGTCGGCGTGTTCCTCCTACAGCAGGCCGCGCCGGGCCTCGAGGTTCTCTTCGCGCTCTGGCCGCTCGGCTCGTCGCAAGTCAGCGGTGTCGAGGTGGGCTTCGAGCCGTGGCAGCTGGTGACGTATGCCTTCCTGCACGGCAATCTGGTGCATATCGCTTTCAACATGTTTGCGCTGTGGATGTTCGGCGGCCCGATCGAGCAGGTCTTCGGCACTCGGCGTTATCTCATCTATTACTTCGTCTGCGTCGTCTCCGCCGCGGTCGCTCAGCTCGCGGTCTCGGCGCTGACGGGTGCGGTGTATCCGTCTATCGGCGCTTCCGGTGGCGTGTTCGGATTGCTGCTCGCCTACGCCATCTACTTTCCACGCAACCGAATCATGCTGCTGTTCCCGCCGATTCCAATGCCGGCGCGGGTGTTCGTCGTCGTGTACGCTCTGCTGGAGCTTTTCTTCGGCGTGACCGGAACCCAGGAAGGTGTTGCGCATTTCGCGCATCTCGGAGGACTGGTCGGCGGTTTTCTGCTGCTCTATTACTGGCGCGGCCTCGACGCGCTGCGACGTCGCTTCTAAAGCTTGTAGGCCTTCGTCCGTCATCGTCCTACGCTCGGCTGACGAACGTCCTGCGCGAGCCACCTCGCGTTAAACCATCGCCGATCTGTGGACGTCAAAGAAATGCCGGCACCACTGCGGCCGGCATCGATTCTGGTTCTTCAGTAGGAGATTATCTATGAGCAAGAGCATGAGATGTCTGCATTGGCTTCTCGGCGGAACATTGACGCTGGTGGCGGGGGTGGCGCTGGCCGGGGAAGTCACGCTTTTCCAGCAACCAGGTCTCCAGGGTCCGAACATCACGACGCGCGATGCGATGCCGAACCTCGTGCGGGGCGGCTTCAACGACATGGCCTCATCGATCATCGTGAAAGACGGGCTGTGGCAAGTGTGTACCGACGCCTATTTTCACGGCAACTGCGCCACGCTGACGCCGGGACAGTATCGAAGGATCGACCTCACGCTGAACGATCGCATCCTTTCGGTTCGCCAGATCGGCGACCAGCCCGCGGTGAGCGTCGTTACTCCGCCGCCAATGGTTGTTGTGACACCACCTCCGGTCGTGACCAGCGTGCCCGGCGATGCGCGCATCAGTCTGACCGAGCGCACGCGTAACGGCGTGAAATCGATCGACTTGACCGCTGACGTGAGCGATCTCGACAGCGTGGGTTTTGCCGACCGCGCCGACAGCCTGACCGTATACAACGGCGTATGGCGTCTTTGCGATCACGTCGGCGGGAGTGGGCAATGCCAGGAGTTCGGGCCCGGCTACTACGACTCGCTTGGCTTCCTTGACCACAACGTGCGCTCAGCGATGTTCGAAGGCGATTCGGGCCGCGTAGGCGTGGCCGTTCCCGCGGCGACGCCACGGGTCGTGCTGTATGAATACCCTGGCTTCACAGGTCGCTCGCTGGTGATCGAAGGCGGCCGGGCGCCCGATCTCGGGTACCAGCGCTTTGCAGCGCGCGCAGCCTCGGTGCGCGTCGAGGGCGGCAGCTGGATGTTCTGCAGCGGCGCCAACTTCACCGGCGACTGCCGCACGCTGACACCGGGCGAATATCCGCGGCTGGGACCGGATCTCGATCACCGGATCGCCTCGGCGCGGCTGGTTTCGAACGCGTATATCGGAATGCGCTAGAGATTGCAGCACGGCCTGAGCGGCCTCACAGCAGCTTTCCGGATCACGGGGCACGCGGTCGGAGGACTCGGCCCCGTTTTTCTTGCGCGCCGCTACAATAGCCGCGGAGGACATACCAATGAACGAAGAAACCTTCAACCTGAGCATCCGTAAATTCCTGAAGATGGTCGGTGTCAACTCGCAGCGCGAGATCGAGCACGCGGTCGCAAAGGCCGTCGCCGAAAAGGCGATCGCAGGAACCGAATCGTTGCCCGCCCGCATCACGCTCGAGGTCGCGGCGCTCAAGCTGAGCGTCAAATTCGACGGCGAGATCCGCTTGCAGTAAGACGCGCCTCGGCGGCGAAGCTAGACGCCGAAGGGCACGACCGCGGTTCCAAACAGCAGGCGGTGGAAGATCATCACCAGCAGCGCGGCGACCACACCGGCCGCCATGCTGATCAGGTCGGCGCGGCCGCGCGGCGCGAAGCTCGCCGCTGCGCCACGATGCAGGACCGAAACGAGATCGACGATCGAGTAGGCAAAGAACGCGCCGAAGAGCACCGTGCCGCGGAGATCGCCATTGGCGGCCAGATGCACCGCGGACCAGATGAGAAGGCCGAGCAGCATGGGATGCTTCACCGCCGCGCGCATGTGTGACGGGGCGTGCGAAGACGCGAACAGGATGAAGGCGAGGAGCATCGCCCAGGGCGCGAGGACCCGCGCGGCGGCGAGAGGCGCGAAGAGCTGAGGCCCCCGATCGGCGTAAGCGTAGCCGACGACGATCAGCACCAGTCCGACCGCCGAGACGAGGGAGAATCCCCCGCGATAGCCGCGCTCGTCCCAGCGCGCGACGAGCGCCGCGCGCCGCCCTGGAAACATCGGCAACAAGTGCGGCAGGAAAAAAAGCGCCAGCCCGACGACCAGGACGCTCATTGCTCGACCGATGATAAACCGATCACAATCCGAGCCAGACTATGCTCGCGCTTTCGACCTGCGCTTCCGGCGCGACGAAGCCCTTGTAGCCGACGATGTCCAGCGCGTCGCGGCCGGGCTTGGTGTGTTGCATGCCGATCAGCGCTTCGCGAATTTTGGCGAGATCCTCGGGTGACATCTTGCTCGAAGCGATGAACTGCTTGATCGGTACCGGACGCGATTGCATGAGAACCTTGCCGCCCTTGTCGGTCCAGGACTTGATGACCGCCTTGGCGGCGGTGGCGCCCACCTGCGCGAAACCGTTCTCGATGTAGAAGGGAACGGCGTCCTGATATCGTGTCGCGATCACGCGCACCGAGGCGGGGTCGGGTGGCGTGGTCGCCGCCTTCGGTGGTGCTTCGGTCACTGGCAGTTTCGCCACCCGCAGCATCGCGCGCACCATCGCCGCCGTGATCGAATCCGGGTCGGGAGTTACCAGCGTGTGGCCCTTGAGATCGTCGATCGATTTCAGCGGCTGGCTGGCATCCATCAGCAGGGCGACGGAGTAATCGGTGTAGCCGACCGTCCAGGCGACCGGCTTGTAGCGTCCGGACTTGATCTCGGCAAGCGAAACGTGCGCGGGATGCACGAAGGCGAGATCGAATTCCTGCTTGGCGCATCCGGCGCGCAGATCGTCGTAAGCGGGGACCAGCACCATGCGCACGTGCCGCCCGGTCGCCTTGGCGACGACGTCGGCGACCGGTGCGAACTTGTCGCGGATTTCCTTCGGCGTGGCCTGATAGGTGACGCCCTCGGTCACCGCGAAAACGAGCTCCCGCTCCTGGGCGGAAGCCGTTGCGGCGATCGCCGCGAGCGCGAGACACGCAAACCAGCATCGGAGCATCGACTCCCCCGTGAGATGCCCTGTGAAATTTGCCGGGCACCGTGTTGTTGCGCGCCGTCCAACGACCGGCGCGGTGCGTTATTGGTTCCCGACAACATGAATTATAGGCGAACGCACGCAGGACGTGCGCCGCCGACACTCGAAATCAGTCGGCGCGGAAGCGCACGCGCATGACGCGCTTGTCGTATTCGGTTTCGGTGAGTTTGGTGATTTCGGCGCCGTTGGCCGCGAACACGCGCCCGCCGTGGCTGCGGCAGATTTCGCGCTCGTACTGACATACGCCCATCTCGGGATGCTTGCGACACAGCTCGGCTACCCTGGGTGTGAACTCGATCGCGGTCTGCTGGCGCTCGCCCTTGCCTTCGACCACACACACATACAAGGTCCCTGCAGGGACTGCCGGGGGCGCGGTCATGGTCCTGGCAGTGTCCGGCGAAGGTGCAGGCGGCAGCGCCTTGCGCACGACCGGCGAACTCGCTACTTCCTGCGGCGGCGTGACCGGCATCTCGGGCCGGGGCGTCGAGCAGGCGGCCGCAATGAAAGCAGCAACCAGCACAACACAGCGCTTCATTCGGGCTCCGCGCAAAGGGGAGACGTACTGCCTGCGAGGTTGACCAGGCGCCCCGCGTTTGAGTTCAACGCTCTTCGGAGTAATACGCGACGCTGAATGGCCGCGGCAGCGAGCTCTTCTCGGTGACGAGGTGCACGACGACGTAGGAGCTGAGCTTGCGCAGTGCGTGCCGGATCGCAACGGCTCCTTCGGACTTGGTCGGCAGATGGGTCCAGCGAGGCACGCGCACACGCGGCCGCGGGCGCACCAGCACCCACAGCGTCAGCTCGGAGAGCTCATGACGCCGGCTCATGTAATCGCCGGAAACCATGATCGCCTCGATCTCGAGCGGATTGCGTCCCCACTCGCCGTTGATCTGATCAGCCATGCGGCAGGCCTCGCCGAGCAGCGCCTTCGCGCGCACCCTCGGCAGCGGCGAGACGATGCGCGCCGAAGCGTACTCGACGAACCGATCGGTGATGCGGTATTCGCCGGCGCGTTCGGCGTGAGGCTCGAGGAGCCCGCCGTCGACCAGGTCGCTTACCAGCGCGTTGCCCTCGGTGGTGTCCAGCCCGAAGTCCTCGCGCAGCCGCTGCGCGCTTACTCGCGCGCGATCCGGCGGAAGCCCATGGACGCGTAGCAGAACGCGTCCGGCAGCGTGTCGCAGCGCCATAGGTTCCATGCCGAAGTAACGCTGATGGGATATCAGGGTACGCACTCTCATGATCTCAATCGACGAATCGATGGGTGACGGGTGCTTATGACAAAAGCATAACGCGCCTGGGGCGCTCCTGGCAAGCCCCGTTTGTTGTGCGGCACAGTCGATCGCCGGGCGCGGGATAGAATGAGCTTTCGCAGGGGATTCCGGCGGGCAAGGATGAAATACAAGGACTACTACGCGACGCTTGGCGTCGATCGCGGCGCCAGCGAGGAAGAAATCAAGAAGGCCTATCGCAAGCTTGCGCGCAAATACCACCCCGATGTTTCCAAGGAGCCGAACGCCGAGGAGCGATTCAAGGAAGTCGCCGAGGCCTACGAGACCTTGAAGGATCCCGAGAAGCGTGCCGCTTACGATCAACTCGGCCGCTATGATCCGGGGCAGGAGTTCCGGCCGCCGCCCGAATGGGGCGATCGCTTCGCCGGCGCGGAGACGATCTTCGAGGATCTCGATCTCGCCGACCTCTTCGAAGGACTCACGGGTCGCCGTCGCGCGGGGCCGCGCGGCGAACCCGGCCCGCAACCCGGGCGGGACTACGAAGCCGCGGTGCGCCTCAGCTTCGAGCAGGCGTTTGACGGCGCCGAGATCGAGCTGGATCTCTCCGTCGTCGAGTACGACGAGCAGGGCGTGCCACATCGCGCTCCCAAGCGCGTCAAGGTGCGCATCCCCAAGGGCGTGACCGATGGACAGCAGTTGCGCGTGCCGGGGAAGGGCGCGACGGGCGCGAACGGCGGGCGCGACGGCGATCTCTATCTCGACATCCAGGTCGAGCCGCATCCCCTTTATCGCGTCGCGGGGCAGGATCTGTATCTCGATCTGCCGCTCGCTCCATGGGAAGCCGCTCTCGGCGCGACGCTCACACTGCCTACACCGGCGGGCACGGTCTCGCTCAAGGTTCCGCCGGGCACGCGTGCCGGGCAGCAGTTGCGGCTCGCGGGACGCGGTCTCGCGCGACCCGGCGCCGGGGTGGGCGACCTCTACGCCATCACGCACATCGTAATGCCCGGCGTTCTCGACGAGCGGCAGCGTACGCTCTTTCGCGAGCTCAAGGAGGCGTCGAACTTCAACCCGCGCGCTCATTTCGAAGCAGAGGCAAGAAATTCCCAATGAAAATCGAGATCTCGGAAGCGATCACGATCGAGGGCGGCGAAATTTCCTTCGCGCAGCTCATCGAGTATTCGGGGCTTTCCGAGCGCGAGCTGCGCGAGCTGATCGACTACGGCGCGTTGAGCCCTCGTGAGCCAGTCGAGCCGTGGAGCTTCGATGCGTCGGCGCTCCGCGCGGCGCGCATCGCGGAGCGGCTGCGCCGCGATTTCGAGCTCGACGCGAATGCGCTGTCCCTCGTGCTCTCCTACGTTGAGCGTATCGAGGAGCTCGAAGCCGAAATGCGCGCGCTGCGCGCCGGCGTTGCCCGCTAGCTCAGAGAATGAACGGAACGAGTGCTGCTACTTCGGCGCGATAGCGCGCGTAGCTCTCGCCGAAACGCTTCGCCGAGCCAGCGCTCCTCGAGCTTGAGCTTGCGCCACAGCGCTGCAAAGGCTATCGCGACGGCAACGATCCCGCGCAGCTCGCCGCGCGCAAGAGCCGAGCCCGCGAACGCGGCCAGCAACCCGGTGTAGATCGGGTGGCGCACGTAGCGATACGGGCCGCTGCGAACGAACTCGTGACCTTGCTTGAGTGTCACTGTGCCGCTCCAGTTGCGGCCGAGATGGATGCGCGCCCATACGGTGAAGCCCAGCCCCGCCGCAACGATCAGCACGCCAACGAAATATATCCATGTGCTCGCCGGCACGAAGCGAGCGGTCAGCCAGCCGTTTTGGATCTTTGGCGCAGCGATCATCCAGGCGGCCATGCTGAGCGGGACGACATGTGCGAGCCTTGACGCGACGCTCTCGTGCCGGATGGTCGCCTTGACGTCGCGCGAGGAGATCCACCAGTAGACGATCCACGCGACCCACAGCCCGCCGATCGCGTTCTCGAGCGCAGCGCGGATGCTCATTGCGACGAGGGTGCCTTTGGCGCCAGATTCTCCTTGCGCCAGATCATGGCGCGGCGCACGCGCTCGTGGCCGCTGGGGTGATCGTAGAAGATGAACTCTTCCAGCGGATCGGGAGCGATCTTGCGGTACGTGGAGAGTCGCATCGCCGCCATCGCGAAGCCCTCGGGCTCTCGCGCCGCGTTCAAGCCGTAGGCGTCCGCCTCCGCCTCGACATCGCGGATCACCGTTTTATTGAGCGGCATCAGCACGAGCCAGATCACGGTGAAAATCGCGAACGCAAGCGGCAGCGCCGCCGGGTCAGCGCGGTCGCGCAATTCCCAGCGCGGGCCAAAGCGGGCCAGCGCGCGATCGAAGGCGAAGTGCAGGACGATGTACGCGATCGCGAAAACAAGCGTGAGATACACGGTCAGCTTCAGCGCGTGATGCATCACGTAGTGGCCCATCTCGTGGCCGAGCACGGCCTTGATCTCGGGCAGCGAGGTCTTTTCGAGAAGATTGTCGTTGAGATTGATCCGCGCCACGCCCCACAGCCCCGAGACGTTGGCGCTGATGCGCGTGGTCTGCTTCGAGGCATCGAACCACTCCAGGTGATCGGTCGGGATCTCGTTCGCGCGCGCGAGCGAAAGCACCGCGTCGCGCGCGGGACCGGGTGGGAGCGGCCTGTAGTCGTTGTAGAGCGGGGCGATCAACAACGGCTCGATGAAGCTGAGGAACAGGTAGAAGACGAAGGTCAGGCCCGTTGCCCAGATCCACCAGCGCGCGCCGACACGGCGCACGACGGCGTAGAGCAGCGAGAACGCTACCGCGCCGATGACGAGCGAAACAGCGAGCCCAATGAGCGCTTCCCGCAGCCAATGGCCGAAGCTCAGGTTGGACAGCCCGTACTGATGCTCGCGCAGGAAGCCTGCGTAGACGTCGAACGGCAAGCCGAGCACGAAAGCCGCGATCACGAGCATCCCTGTGTAAATCGCCGCGTTGATCAGCGGGCGTCTGCTTGCTCGCTCCGCGAGCTCGCGCATGCGCCGCGATAGACCGGTGATGAGAAGGAGCGCCATCACGCCGATCGTATACAGAGCCTCCCAGAGCCGCAGCCAGTATCCGCCTTCGAAATATTCGTCGGAGAGATGCCGCTGCTCGGGCGAGAGCATACCCAGCCAGGCCGCGGTCGCTTTGTCGACGTCGAAGTCCGGCCGCGGCTGCGCCTGCTCCGGCACGCGCAGGCCTGGCGGAAAGTCCCGTGCGATGGGCGAATCGGCGAGCACATCGAAACAGAGCGGTGCCAGCAGCAACACTAAGACGATTCCGAGCAGGGTTTTCATCGCGAGCGGAAGGAGAGTGCCGTGGCGGCGACGCGCATCTTAGCCCAGAAGGGCGGTGCGCATGAATGGCGCTGCGTCGCAGCGGGTCGGTGCTGCGGGGCTTACTGCAACGTGGTCTTTTGCAGAGTCGGTTAGCGCGGAACGGACTCGCGCCACGCCTGCGAATAGCCAGGCCACACCACGCGCGGAGGCGTCGAGCCGGTAGGGGGCCACGCGCACCATGGCGAATCGAGGCTGCGGCCTTGCGCGTGCACGCGATACAGCAGCGCCTCGGCTGGTCCGCGGAGCTGCTCGCCGTAGTTTGAAACTGCGTTTAGCGCGGCCACACAAGCGGGCTCCACGCTGCCCGCCAGCGTCAGCATGACGTAGAGCGCGTTCTTCGCGTCGGCCTCGCGCCCGGCTAGAGCACTCGCCACGGCGAAGGTATTCCAATCTTCCATGCGTGTCGACCGGTATTGCGGCCCGCGCGCGGCCAACGCGACAAGCGCGACCTGTCGTGCCTTGTCGGGTTGCGGCGGCGTAAGTTTCAGATAGAGCAGCGCGAGCGATCCCGCAATTTCCGGGTCCTGCGGGTTGGCGCCGAAGGCGCGGATCTGCAACTCAAAGGCGTCGAGCGCGTTGCGGCCCGACGAGAATGCGGCGCGCGCCTGATCGTTGAGGCGGCGGCCTTCGCTCGTGGAGGTCATCGGCGCGGGGAGCGAGGTCTCGCCATGAGCCCGTGCCGTGCGCGCGGCGTCCGCGACCGCGCGCTCCTGTGTCTGCCGATAGGCGCTGCCGGCCATGGCCAGAATGCGAGCGATCTCCGGCTCTGCCTGCCTCGCGACCCGCGGCACGCTATCGAGCAGAGCGCGGCGCCCCTGCACCGCGAACTCGTCCTCGCGCTCTGTACCGTTCGCGCCATTGCGCATATCGACGGCGGGCTTCGCGAACGCAAGCGACAAGGTATCGCTGCGATCTTCGACCGGCGCGCTGATCTGCTGCACCTGCGCGGGCGCCGTCGCCACGTTCGCCGACGGGTGTTGCGCGTCGGCACCCGCTGCATTGCTGCGCGTTGTCGGCGCGCTCGATGAAGCGGCTTGCAGGCCCGCGGCCGGCGCGGCGCTCGGCTCGGTCCTCGCCGCTGGTGCGTCGGCCGAAGCTGCCAGTTGCGGCGCGCGCGTCTCTGCCGTCTTCCTGCCGGGCGGCTCTCCGGGCCCGGGGCCGCGATAGGAGAAGCGCGACCATGCCGGCGGCTCGAGCGCGGCCCAGGATGCATGTGCGCGAGGTGCCTGTGCAGCGGATCGGGCCGGCAACGCGGACGATGCGCTCTGTGCATCGTTCGGCGTGCTGCTTCCTTGTCCGTGCGACGCTTTGCCATTCGCATTCGATGTGGCGCTCGCCTCTCTGCTCAACGCCGGAAGCGGATAGCGCGGCACCGCGACAGCGGGGCTCGCGGGCGCGGACGCCGGGAACGATGCTGGCGGCCGCTGGAACGACGCAGCAGGCGCCGGCGGGCGCGACGCGATCGCGGGCGCGGCGCTCGCAGTGGAAGCCGCCGCGGGCGGAGAAGGCGGTGAGGATGTCGGCGCCGTCCGAACGAGTGGCGCCGGGGCGTTCGATGCCGTCGTCGCCGGCGTTTCCGCGCGCCGCATCGCGTTGTCGGTTGCCGAGCGCACCGGCTCAACCGCGGTTTGAAGGGCATCGCGTAGCGGGAGCGCACGATCGCCGAGACTCCACAGCGCGGCGCTCGCGCCGAGCACGATGAGTGTGACG
>DATKJP010000260.1:0-5933 GCA_035543635.1 Casimicrobiaceae bacterium | reverse complement strand
ATTCTCCGCGTCGCGAGCGGCGGCACGATCAGGCTGGCGAACACCAGGTAAACGCCGACGAGCTGAACGGAGATCGTGACCGCCAGCGCGAACAGGAGATAGAAGCCGATCCGGCCGATGCGCTCACGCGCACCGAACCAGAGCGCGAGGATGCCGGCATAGATGAGCGCGGCCCAGACGAGTGAGCGCGCGCTCACCCAGAGGATCTGACCGACGAGGAGATCGCGCAGGTGCTCGCTGCCATGAACGTTGCTAGCGAGGAGCAGCACGCTTCCCGTCGCGGCAAGTATGAACACAACGCCGATCACCGCTTCCTGCACGTCCGGCCAGACGCGCTCGGTCCAGGTGAGGAGCAGCGCGCCGCCAAGCGCTGCGACGAGCGCGGCGATCTGCACGGCGATGCCTTCCGGCTCGAAGCCGAGCTGATCGGCCAGCAGCACGCCGCAACCGGCAATCTGCGCGATCGCGAGATCGATGAACACGATTCCGCGAGCGAGCACTTGGGTCCCGAGCGGAACGTGCGTCGCGATAACGAGCAATCCCGCCACGAAGGCCGGGACGAGGATCGTCCAGTCGATCGCACTGAGGCTCATTGCGCCCCCTTGATCAGCCGCGCCATCGTGTCGTCGAACAACCCGTACAGATCCTTCGCCGCATCGTCGCCTCCGACCGTGAAAGGCAGCGTCACGACATTGATCTTCGCTCGCTCGGCGATCCACTGCGACGGACGATCGCTCTGGTAGGCGGCGCGCAACACCATCTTCGCGGGCTGGTGCTGCAGAGTCGCAAGAACATCGGACAGATGCGCCGTCGTCGGCTCGACGCCGGGCTTCGGCTCGAGCGCAGCGACTTCCTTCATGCCGATCCAGGCGATGAGATAGGTGAAGGCCTTATGCTGTACGACAACCGGCATTCCCTTGAGTGGCGCCGCCTGCTTTTCCCAGTTCGCGATGGCGGCATTCCAGCGTTCCGCGAACGCTTTGTAGCGCGCTTGGTAGTACGAGGCATTTTCCGGATCGATTTCGGCGAGCCGCGCCGCGAGCGGGCCCGCAACGTGCGCGATGTTCCGCGGATCGGTCTGGATGTGCGGGTCTCCCCCCGGATGCACATCGCCCTCGGCGCGATCGAGGCGCACCGGCTTGTCGAGCAGCGCGACGAACGGAGCGGCCTCGAAGTAGCCAGGCTTGCCCGGCAACACCTTCGGGTTGCCGGCTTGTTGCGACACCAGCGGCAACCAGCCGATCTCCAGCTCCGCGCCCGTCGCAATGATCAGATCCGCGCCGCGCGCACGCGCGATCAGGCTCGGCTTCGCTTCGACGTGATGCGGGTCCTGCATCGCGTTGGTGGCGACGTAAAGCTTGATCTTGTCGCCGCCGAGCTCGGTCGCGAGCGCGCCCCACTCCGGTACGGTTGCGAATACGTTGAGCGCCGACGCGGGAACTAGCCACGCCGCGAGCGCGAATGCGAACAGCCAATGCACTAACGATTTCATCGCGGGCTCCTAGAATTTGTGCGCGCCGTGCGCCCCAAGCGTAAGGATGTATTGCAGGAAGATCTCGTTGTCGGTAACGCCCGGCTGATTCTTACTTTGCGCGAACTGCAGCCGCCAGCGGCTGAACTCCGAAGGCGTCCAGTCGAGCATCAGCGTGTAGCGCTCCGGATGGAAAACCGGCTCGTCGAGAAAGACGCCGTTCACGCCGTAGTCCGGTGTGCCGGGGCTGAGGCGGTCGTAGCGTGCGCCCACGCGCCAGTACGGCATGAACTGGTACACGCCCTGGAGATACCAGCCGTTTTGGCTCGACCTATAAGCTCCGGTCTGCGTAAGCCCCAGCGCGCTGTCGCGGTCGTAGGTCAGATCGCCGTGCTGGCGCATCCAGAAGTATTCGGCTTGCAGCTTGAAATTCGTGTCTTGCGCATTGCCGTTGGGCGCGTACTTCCAGACGAAATCGGCGCCGGCGATATTGCTCGTTCCAGTGAATCCGGTGTCGACGCTGCGTCCGAGCGCATCGGTGACCGTTGAATCGCGATCCTGCGCACGCGTGTGCAAGTACGAGACTCCCGCGCGCCAGCTGTGGCTTGCGCCGATATCGCCGCCCGTGTGTGCGTAGACGATGCCGTCGTTGGCGCCGTTGGTGTTGCGGAACGTGCCCGGGAAGTTGTTGCCGTTGCCGACTTCGGCGCCGAATTCCAGGTACTGTTCGGTCGGCGCCACCCACTTGAGCTGCGCGCCGTCGTTCGTGTACTGCCCGCCGAGGAAGGCGTTGTAGACGAGCGGCGCGTCGACGAAGTCCCAGGCATGCTGGTGCTGCTCGTTGAGATAGCCGAGCCCGGAGAAGAAGCGCCCGAACTTCGGCACCAAGCCATACGGCGCGGCAGTGTAGATGCCGTAAGCTTCCTCCACTGAAACGGTGTTTTCCGGCGTCAGCGAGACGACGAGGTTGCCGGCGAACTTGTCGTCGACATTCGCCGAGAACGCGATTTCCGATTCGCCGAGATTGAAACCACGTTTGCCGGGAGTGACTTCCGGGTCGAGTAGAAACCCGCTCAAGCGATACTGATTCGGATCCTGCGACAGCTTCGCGTACGTCCCTTGAAGGACCGCCGAAATGGCGGGGTTGAATGCGGCGATGCCTGAAGCAGGGGCGGGCGTCGCAGCGACCGGTGCCGGCGCGGGTGGTTGCGCGGCAGGCTCGGCAGCACTTCGCTGCGCCTCCGCGGCTTTCAACCGATCCTCGAGCGCCTGGATGCGCGCTTCGTAGCTTTCCTTCAGTTGCCGTATCTGCTCGCGAATCTCCGCGAGCTCCGCATCGGTCGCCGCACGCGCAGCGAGCGAAAACAAGGCCAGCGCCACGGCGAGCGGCGCCAGGAAGAATCTGGACACGATCGATCTCCTCTGGTCATGTCATGACTCGCGCCGTCGCGATGACGGCGCGCCACGAGACTCAGAGAAGGGCAGGCGGCGCGCGGCTGGAGTAGTAGGAAGGTGCCGGTGTGGCGATTGACGCAGGCGCGACCTGCGGGCTCGCTTCGGTCCCGATCGGTATGGCCGCGCCGTCAGCCTCGCTTGCGACGGCGTTGGCGCCGCCGGCGAAGAGCGCACAGATCGCGCAGGGCTCGGTGTCGGACAGCGTGCTGAAAGATTGATCCGGTGCGCGCTTCAGCTCCTCGCCGAGGTGCTCGAGCGCGTGCAGTTGAGCGCCGTACTGGACGCCGACGACGAGCAGCGCGAGCGCGAAAGCAACGAAGGGATGGCGCGATCGGATCACAGGCAACTTGACGATTTGCTGAAGCGAGCCGGGAGAAGCAACCGAGGCAATCGTATCACGCCCGTGCTGCGCGACATCGACCGGACGGCCGATGCTTAGGTCGTCCCGGACGCGAACGTCGACGCCAGCACCTCGCGCGCGGCGAGTCCGCTCGCCGGCTCCTTGACGGTGATCCGCCACAGCGTGCGCGGATCGCCGGGATCGGTGAGCGTCGCCGAATGCAGCAGCGACGCGTTGTCCCACATCACGACGTCGCCCACGCGATAGGAGAGGCTGTAGACGTACTTGGCCTGCGTCGCGTGCGCCGCCAGCTCGTCCAGCAACGCAACCGCTTCGTCTTCGGGCAGGCCGACGATCCCGTACGAGCTGCCCGATACGGCGTAGAGCGCCTTGCGTCCCGTGACCGGATGCGGCCGCACGATCGGATGCGTGATGAGCGGCATCTTCGCCTTCTGCTCGGCGGTGAGCGGCGACGCGGCGACGCGGCTCGTTTCGTCGTCGATCTTGCGGTTGCCGTAATGATGGATGGCGACGAGCTGGTCGATGCGCTTCTTCTTCGCATCGGGCAGGTCGTCGTAGGCCGCGTACTGATTGGCGAAGAGCGTGTTGCCGCCAGACTTCGGCACTTCGATCGAATAGAGCATCGTGGCGCGCGCTGGCACTTGAAGGTACGAATAGTCGGTGTGGAAATAAGTGCCGGCGTCGGCAAGACCAAGCGGCTGGCCTGCGGCGTTCTTCCGGTTGGTGAGGATCAGGATGTTCGGATCGTCGGGATGATGAAATTGATCGATGACGTGCGGCTCCGGCGGACCGAAGCGGCGCGCGAAGGCAACGAATTGCGCCGGGGTCAGCGACTGATCGCGCAGCACCAACACCTGCGCGCTGAAAAATTTTCGCTCGAGCACGGCGAATTCGGCATCGCGGCACGGGGCCGAAAGATCGATACCCGAGACGGCAACGCCGAAAGACGAACAAAGTGATTGCGATACCACCATCCAGCTTACTCTACTGCAGGAAGTCGGATCGAACCAGTCTCGGACCGCTGTTTCGCTCCGCGGTGCAGCCCTCTCGCATTCGGCCGTCGGAGGAGAGTATAGTTGCTCGCGATGAGAAGGCCATTTTTGCTGCTGGTGTTGAGCACCGTGTTGGCCGCATTGCCGGCGTTCGCCGCGCAGGAGTATCGGGCCGATGCGCTGCGCATCGCTGATCCGGTCGCTCGTGCCACACCGCCCGGTGCGAGAACCGCCGTCGTCTACTTCACGGTCGACAACGCAAGCAACGACAGCGAACGCCTGCTGCGCGCATCCACACCCGTCGCCGGGGGTGTTTCCCTGCATCAGATGGCCTTCGAGGACGGAGTGATGAAGATGCGCGCGATTCCCTCCGTAGAAATCGGCCCCGGCGGCAGGCTCGAGCTCAAGCCCGACGGCTATCACCTGATGCTCGTCGAGCTGAAGCAACCGCTCCGCGCGGGCGAGACCTTTCCTCTGATGCTTACCTTCGAGCGCGCCGGGACGATCCGCACCATGGTGACCGTCGAGCCGATGGGAGCGGCACCACCGCGCTCGCGATAATTCTCGACACGCGCTGCGTGCGCTAGTGCGCGTGCGACTTCTCGGTGGCGGTGAGCTGCGGTGCGCGCGCGACGGTGTCGGCTTCTTTCAGTATTTCCGCCGTCCGATCTTCGGATTCACCTGGCACATCGAGCCAGCGCCGGCGCATGAATCCCCGGGAGTCGATGAGAAACTCGACGTGAGCGGCGGCGGCTCCACTCTGCGGCACCCGGGCGAACATCGCATACACCGCAGGAACATCAGGCGAGACGAACGTGCGCGGGAAATCCGCGCTGCTCGAGCCATCCTGCATCGGAACCGCGATGACGCGGATCGCGTGATTGTCGTATTCCTGTGTCTGGGTCTGCAGAGTACGCAAGCGCGGCAGCGACTGTGGCAACGTGTAGAAGACGAGCAGCATCATTTCGCGCCGGCTCGGGCGCGCCAGTGATTCCTGGGCTTGGTCTCCGTTCTGGAAGACGAAGTCCGGCGCGACGATGGGTCGCGAGGGTGCTGCAGCGCTGGCCGCCTCGTTCACGGTTTCGCCATCCGACAACGCGCGCAGGAAGCGCACGATGCTCCATATCTCGGTGTCGCCGAGCTGCGCGGCGAAGGCGGGCATCGGCGTGCCGGGAAGGCCGTGCGCGACGAACCAGAACAGGTCGCCCGGTCGATGGTGGGCCGCATGCTCTGCCAGATTCGCGGGCTTCATCGATAACGATACGCTCATGGGTCCGTCGCCACGACCAAGGGCGCCGTGGCAGCTCGTGCACTGCTGCGCATAAAGCACGCCGCCCCGCGCGATCACATTCGTCGTGTATGGCACCGGCGGGCTGGCGTAGCTCGTCGGATACGCCGGCTCGAGATCGAGCCCGCGGCTGAACGGCCACACCGGCGATTGGTGCGCGCCCGGGATCGTGATGCCGAGCACACCAACGATCGCGACGATTGCTGTTCCGGCTCCGGTTTCGATGAACGCGTTGCGTCTGAGCCGCGCCGCGTCCGCAGCGTTTCCGCGCGACAGGCGCGGCGTCAGCACGAATCGATTGACGGCGGCGAGCGAGAGCATCGCCGCGAACAAAGCGAGCTTGACGAGAAGCAATCGGCCGTAAGC
>DATKJP010000259.1:0-3616 GCA_035543635.1 Casimicrobiaceae bacterium | reverse complement strand
GCTTGGCCAGGAACTCTGTGCCGTCGGCAAGCGCGATGCCGGTGACCGCGCTGCCCCGTGTGGTCACGCGCACGACCGGCGCGTCGGTGAAGACCGCGACACCGCGGGCACGTGCCTCCTGCGCCATCGCCTCGCTCACCGCTCCCATACCCCCGAGCGCGTGTCCCCAGGTGCCTCGCTTGCCGTTGACTTCGCCGATGACATGATGCAGCAGCACGTAAGCGCAGCCCGGAGCATACGGACTCGCGAAGTTGCCGACCACCGCGTCGAAGCCGAACGCCGCCTTGATCGGATCGGACTCGAAATGAGCGTCGAGCACGTCGCCCGCGCTCTTGGCGAAAAGGTCGAGCAGATCGCGGCGCTCCGCCAGGCCAAGACGCTTGAGCTGCCGGCCTGCCTTCAAGGCCCGCATCAGATCTGCTGCACCGCCGCCGATATTGGGTGGCGTTTCGAGCAGCAGCGATCGCATCACGTCGGCAACGCGATCGAGCATCGCGTAATAATCCGGCAGCGCAGCCGCATCCTTCGCGGAATAGCGCGAAAACTCCGCCTGCGTCGCGGCGAGCGTTCCGCCGACCTTGAGATGATCGCGGTCCGATAACGGCAGAAAATTCGCGAGCGGTCGCTCGATTATGCGAAGCCCATGCCGCGCGAGCTTCAGCTCGCGGATCACCTTGGGATGCAGCAGGCTCACCGTGTAGCTTGCGGTGGAATTGCGGAATCCAGGATGGAATTCCTCGGTTACGGCCGCGCCGCCCACGATGCTGCGTCGCTCGAACACGCCGACCTTGAGTCCGCCCGCAGCGAGATAGCACGCGCAGGTGAGCCCGTTGTGACCGCCGCCGATGATGACGGCGTCGTACTGCTGCTTCACTCCTCGCCCATGCCCGCCGCCACGATCGAGAAGCCGTTGTCCACGAAGGTCACGCCGCCGGTGACCGCACTGGCGAGATCGGAGAGCAGGAACGCGGAGACGTTGCCGACTTCCTCGATTGTTACGTTGCGCCTGAGGGGCGCCGTCTTCTCGACGAAGTGCAGAATTTTGGAGAAGCCGCCGATGCCGGCGGCGGCGAGCGTTTTAATCGGCCCTGCAGAAATCGCATTGACGCGAATGCCCTCGGGCCCCAGGGACTGCGCGAGATAGCGCACGTTGGCTTCGAGGCTCGCCTTGGCGAGACCCATCACGTTGTAGTTCTGGATCGCGCGCTCGGCGCCAAGATAGGTGAGCGTCAAGAGCGCCGCGCGGCGGCCGACCATCAGCGGCCGCGCGCCCTTGGCGAGCGCCGCGAAGCTGTACGAGCTCACGTCATGTGCGGTCGCGAAGGCTGCCCTCGTGAGCCCGTTCAGGAAATCTCCGGAGATCGCTTCGCGCGGCGCGAAGGCGATCGAATGCACCAAGCCGTCGAGCGCACCCCACTCGCGTTTGAGCGCTTCAAAGAGCGCCGCGATCTGGTCGTCGTTCGTCACGTCGCAGGGCAGGACCGGCACACTCCCGAATTCTCTCGCGAGCTTGACCACCCGCTCCTTGAGCTCGTCGTTGACGTAGGTGAAGGCAAGCGTCGCACCTTCGCGGGCACAGGCCCGCGCGATACCGTACGCGATGGAGCGATTCGACAGCAGCCCCGTAATCAGTATTTTCCTGTCCGCGAGAAGGCTCATGGTGCGCGAATTCCGAGCTGGAACTCAGAGCAGATCTCGCAGAGTCTTCGCGTCGCTGCGCTGGATCACACCGCAGGCGATCCAGCCATTGCGTACGCCGAACTCCGCCTTCGGATCGGGATCCACGTTTGCGTGCACGACGAGCGAATGCCCGATAACGTCATTCGGCGCTCCAGTGCCTACCGTGATGTCTCGCAGGCTAACCGTGATCGAGAAATCCGCGCGCCCCTCGGTTCCGGCATAGAGCTGCGGCAGCTCGCCTGTGCGCTTGCCGCTCGGCCCGCCGGCGACGTTCCAAACCGGACCCGCGCTTGCCGCGTTCGGCGAGCTGCAGTTGCCGACAGCGTGTATGTAGAGGCTGTGCGACCCCGGAAGAAGCTCGAAGAACTGCCCGGCGACCGCGACCCTGTCGCCCTTCTGTGTGAACGACACGATGCCCCGCACCGTGCTTCCGTTTTTCGGCGTGAGCCTCGCCACGCCCATCGTTTCACTGGTTTCTTTGGATGGCGCGTCGCCGCAGCCCGCGACGAGGCCAAGCGCAATCGCCGTGGCGAGCGCATGGATCGACCTCAGGCGGGAGTTATTCAGAGGTTCCTATGACTTGTTGATGACGCCGCAAGCCACACGCGCGCCGGAATTGCCGGTCGGTTGCGTCTTGTAGTCGTCGGCGTCCTTGTGCACGATGACCGACTTTCCGACGATGTCCGTCGCGCCGCTGCCGATCGTGAGCCTCGAAAGCTCCGTGGTCAGTGTCGCGTTGCCGCCCGCATCCGCTTGCAGCATCGGCATGTCACCCGCGTGATGATCGGGTGCATCAGGCGAGCCGTGCGGCTTGTTGGTCGGATTGAAGTGGCCGCCAGCGCTCGTGCCGTCGGACGCGCTGCAATCGCCCTTCTCATGAATGTGGAACCCGTGCCCGCCGGGAGTGAGACCGGTAATCTTCGCGCTCACCCTCAGCTTGTCGCCGCTTTGCGTGAACGTCACGCTACCGGCTACGCTGCTGCCCTGGGTCGGGGCCAGCGTCGCGGTGGCGGTCTGCGCTTGCGCCGCCGCGGCAAAGCAAGCTGCCGCTATCCCACCGAGCAGCGAAATTCCAATCGATCGCATCATTCTTGATTCCTTGATTCTTGAGCTGATGGGCGTCTGTTCGGCTCCTGCTTTGCCGCAGCCATGATAAGCGAAGGGCAGAAAGCTTGCTACCGGGCCGCACACGCAGCACGCGATCGAGGATAGAATCGGCGCGGCGCGGTGGGACGCCGCCCGCATGTCGAAGATTGGGGAGAATGCGATGCAACTACGGCCTCTACCGGTTTGGAGCCGGATAGCTTTTGCGGCGATGCTCGTGCTCGCGGGCGCGCAGGTACGAGCTTACGACGGCCCGATCGAGAAGAAGGTGTTCACGCTCCAGTCCTACACGACGGTCGGCGGGAAAACGATCAAGAACGTTCGAATCGGGTACGAGACCTACGGCACACTCAACGCTGCGGGCGACAATGCAATCTTCATTCCGCACTTCTTCACAGGGACCTCGCACGCCGCAGGCAAGTACAAGTCCGCGGATGCAGCGCCAGGTTACTGGGATCCGATCATAGGCTCCGGGAAGCCGATCGACACCGATAGGTACTTCGTCATCAGCGCCGATGCGCTCGCCAATCTCAACACGAAGGACCCGAATGTCACGACCACGGGCCCGGCGAGCGTCAATCCCGATACCGGCAAGCCCTACGGTATGTCGTTCCCGGTGATTTCGTATCACGACAGCGTGCGCGTGCACAAGGCGCTCCTCGATTCGCTGGGAGTGAAGAAGCTGCACGCGGTCGCCGGCGCGTCGGGCGGCTCGATCCAGGCAATGATCTGGGCAGCCCTTTATCCGGACTTCGTGGCGCGCGTCGTGCACGTGGTCGGGCCCGGGTTCGACATTTCACCGTATGTGCTGCAGATGCTGGACGTTTGGACG
>DATKJP010000258.1:0-10593 GCA_035543635.1 Casimicrobiaceae bacterium | reverse complement strand
CGAAGATGCCGGCGGTGCTGCCGAGAAGATAGGCCGCCAGCGCGGAGGTCGCGAGCGCGATCGGAATCGCGTACGCAGCGTTGAGCGCAGGACCGGCAAAGGTCTGGATGCCGATGGTGGCGAGCGTCAGGATGCAGAAATAGGTGAAGCAAAGGAGAATCGGCGCCTGACGAAAGAGCGCCACACTCCCCGAGAGCGAATGATGGACTGCCGCAACACCGTGCGGCCGGCTCCTGAAAGCATCCTTCTGCAGCGCGAACGCGCAGAAAGCGACCAGCCCGAACGCACCGAGCGTGAGCAAAGCCGTGCGCCAGCCAAACGCGCTGCCCAGACCGTAGCTCACGATCGGGGCAATGGCGTAGCCGATGCTCCCGCCCACCCCGTGTGTGCTGTACGCGTGCCCCAGACGCTGTGGAGCCACGTTGGCATTGAGCACCGCGAAGTCCGCGGGATGGAACACGCCGTTGCCAATGCCCATCAAAACCACGAGAGGGAAGAGCCAGTAGACGCCCGGTACCAGCCCGCAGCCGAGCACGCCGCCCGCGAGAAGCGCGATGCCGCCCAGCAGCACCGGCCTCGCGCCGAAGCGATCGACCGCGAAGCCGGCGCCGAACTGGCACACCCCGCTCGAGACGTAGAACGCACTCACGAGCGCCCCGAGCGTGGCATAGCTCACGTCGAACTCGGCCTTGATGAGCGGAAACAGCGGCGCCAGCGTAAGCTGGAAGAGATGTGAGAGAAAGTGCGCGAAGCCGACCAGCCCGATCACGCGGACATCGCGGCGCAGCGCCGACGCGGCGCTCGGAGAGACGGAAGTCAAGGTGTGAATTGCGAAGGCAAACCTAAATGATACTGGCTTTCTGCTCAAATGCCCTCACTTGAGGCGCAGTCAACGCACGAGCCGAGGAGAAACCCGATGGTGAACAAGGTGAAGAAGACCGAAGCCGAATGGAAGGACAAGCTCACCCCCGAGCAGTACTACGTCACGCGCCAGAAGGGCACCGAGCGCCCGTTCACCGGCAAATACTGGAACAGCGAGGAGGCTGGCATGTACCGCTGCATCGGCTGCGGCACTCCGCTCTTCGCTTCGGACACGAAGTTCGACGCCGGCTGCGGCTGGCCGAGCTTCTACGCTCCGGTCGAAGGTGAAAACATCCGCACCCAGGACGACAACAGCCACTTCATGCATCGCACTGAGGTCCTGTGTGCGGCCTGCGACGCACATCTCGGGCACGTGTTCGAGGACGGACCCCGGCCGACCGGGCTGCGCTACTGCATGAATTCGGCGTCGCTCTCCTTCGAGCCGAAGGAAAAAGAGAGCAAGGACTGACCGCGCCGAGGTCGGGATGCGCGTGCTGCTGGCCGAAGATGACGCGATGATCGGCGCGAGCGTGCGCCATGGGCTGCGACAGGACGGCTTCACCGTCGACTGGGTGTCCGACGGCCGCGCCGCCGAGCTGGCGCTCGCCGACCGCGTGCACGACGCGCTCGTGCTCGACCTCGGCTTGCCGAAGCGCACCGGCGTGGAAGTGTTGCAAGGCATGCGCCGCCGCGGCGATGCTCGTCCCGTGCTGATACTGACCGCGCGCGACGCCGTCGCCGATCGCGTGGCGGGGCTCGACGCGGGCGCCGACGATTACATGGTCAAGCCCTTCGAACTGGACGAGCTGGCGGCTCGGCTGCGCGCGCTGTTGCGGCGAAGCGCGGGACGCGCGGCATCCGTGCTCGTGCACGGCGAGCTGACGATTGATCCGGCGACACGGGAAGTGCGACGCAACGGCGAGCCGGTCGCGCTCTCAGCGCGCGAGTTCGCGCTGCTCGAGGCGCTGCTGGCGCGGCCGGGCGCGATCCTCTCGCGCGCACAGCTCGAGGAGAAGCTCTACGGCTGGAGCGAATCGGTCGAGAGCAATGCCGTCGAGGTGTACATCCACGCCCTGCGCCGCAAGCTTGGCACCGGATTCATCCGCAACGTCCGCGGCGTGGGATGGATGGTGTCGCGGCCGGTAGCGCAGGCATGAGCACGCGCTCGATCCGCCGCGACCTGCTGATCTGGCTTCTCGGCGGGCTGCTGCTCGCCGTGGCGGTCGCCGCGGTCGGAACCTACTTCCGAGCTCGCGAGGAAGCAAACGCGTTGTTCGACTATCAACTGAAGGAGATGGCGGCATCGCTCAGTGGCGCGCCCTTCACGGCCGCGTCCGGCATCGCCGGTGGCGAGAGCGGCAACAGCGCATTGGTCGTGCAGATCTGGGATCGCAACGGCGTCAAGCTTTATCTGTCGCAGCCGCAGCGGGAATTGCCGCAGTATGCGCAGCTCGGCTTCACGACGATCCATACCGAGCAAGGCGCGTGGCGCGTGTTCAGCAGCTTCGATGGCAGCCAGGTCGTGCAGGTCGCGCAACCGATGAGCGCGCGGCGCGAGCTGGCGGCGAGCATGGCCCTGCGTACGATCATACCGGTGCTGGCCGCGCTGCCGCTGCTCGCGCTTCTGATCTGGTTCATCATCGCTCGCGGCTTGCAGCCGCTCGACCGTGTTGCCGCGGCGGTCGCACGGCGTTCGCCCGTGCTGCTCGAGCCGGTCAGCGAGCGCGGCCTGCCGAGCGAAGTCCAGCCGCTGGTGCACGCGCTCAATGGACTCCTCGACCGGCTCGGCATCGCGCTCGCGGCGCAGCGAAGCTTCATCGCCGATGCCGCCCACGAGCTGCGCACTCCGCTCACGGCGGTGCACCTGCAGGCTCAGCTCGCCGAGCGCGCATCGACCGATGACGAGCGCCGCCGCGCCCTCGCGGATTTGAAAGCGGGGCTCGAGCGTGCCACGCGCCTCTCGGAGCAGCTGCTAACGCTGGCCCGCGAAGAGCCCGGCGTGATCGAGCGCGCTCCTGTCGACGTCGATCTCGCCGAGCTGGCGCGCGAAGCGATTGGCGAGCTGGCGCCTCTTGCCGAAACCAAATCCATCGACCTCGGTCTCAGCGCAAGTGCAAAGGCAGCGGTGATGGGTGATCCCCAGGCGCTGCGCGCCCTGGTGTCGAACCTCGTCGACAACGCTCTGCGCTACACGCCGTCGGGCGGTCGAGTCGACGTCGCGGTCGGCGCCGATCCCGATGGAGCGGCCATGCTTAGCGTTCGAGACAACGGCCCCGGCATCGCGCCGGCCGAGCGCGACCGTGTCTTCGATCGTTTCTATCGTGGACCGTCAAGCGGCGTACCGGGGAGCGGGCTTGGGCTGGCGATCGTCAAGAGCGTCGCCGACCGCCACGGGGTAACGATAGCGCTGGGCGAGGGCATCGAGGGCAAAGGCCTTGGCGTGAGCGTGCGCTTTCCCCTGCCCGACCGGAACCAATCGCAGGTCGGCCGCTCTTAAGTCTCGCTTAAGTCTTCACCCGTATCTTGGCCTTGTCCGGGATCTCCAACGGGTCCCGCCATCATTCGAGGAGTAAACGATGCAACCGAAAACCTTTCAACGCAGCGCCATCGCGCTCGCAGTCGCCGCCGCGTTTGCGATCGGCGTCGGCGTGGCCGATCACGTCGGCATCTCGGCAACCGCCGCCAATGCACCGGCCCCTGCCGTAGCGCCGACGCCGCTGGCGCAGACGCAGTCGGCTCTGCCCGCCGCGGCATTGCCCGATTTCAGCGGACTCGTAGAGAAGTATGGCCCTGCAGTGGTCAATATCAGCGTGGTGTCGGGCACGAAGACCTCGGCACGCATGCCGCGCATGCAGTCTCCGGACAGCGATGAGTTGCCGCCGTTCTTCCGCAACCTGCCCTTCCCATTCCAGTTTCCGGATCAGCCACAGGAACGCGGTCCGACGCGCAGCGTAGGCTCCGGCTTCATATTGAGCCCTGATGGGGTAATTCTTACGAATGCGCACGTGGTCGACGACGCCGATGAAGTCGACGTCAAGCTCACCGACAAGCGCGAGTTCACCGCCAAGGTGCTCGGCGTGGACAAGACGACCGACATCGCAGTGCTCAAGATCAACGCCCACGACTTGCCGTACGTCAAGATCGGCGATTCGAAGCAGACCAAGGTCGGCGAATGGGTGGTCGCGATCGGCCAGCCGTTCGGGTTTGAGAACACGGTGACCTCGGGCATCGTCAGCGCCAAGTCGCGCTCGCTGCCGGGCGATTCGTACGTTCCGTTCATCCAGACCGACGCCGCGGTGAACCCGGGCAACTCGGGCGGGCCGCTGTTCAACCTTAGAGGCGAAGTGATCGGCGTCAATTCGCAGATCTTCAGCCGCAGCGGCGGCTTCCAGGGCCTCGCCTTCGCGGTACCGATCGATGTGGCGATGCAGGTGAAGGACCAGATCGTGGAGACCGGTCACGCGAGCCACGGCAAGCTAGGCATCGCGGTGCAAGAGGTGAATCAGGCCCTCGCCCAGAACTTCGGCCTGAAGTCGCCGAGCGGAGCGCTCGTTGCGCAGGTCGAGAAGGGCAGCCCCGGTGAGAAGGCGGGTATCGAGCCCGGTGACATCATCACCAAGCTCGACGGCAAGGACATCTCGCGCTCGTCCGATTTGCCCCCGATGGTGTCCTCGCTCAGGGCGGGAACCAAGGTGACGCTCGAAGTCTGGCGCAACGGCAGCAGCAAGCAACTGACCGCGACACTCGGCACCCTCAAGGGCGAGCAAGTCGCGAGCACGTCGGACAAGGAAGCGCTCGGCAAGGGCAAGCTCGGCGTGGCGGTGCGCCCTCTGACCGAACAGGAAATGCGAAGCGCCGAACTCGATCACGGGTTGGTCGTCCAGGACGTTGCCGGCGCCGCCGAACGCGCGGGCATCCGCCCGGGCGACGTGATCGTCGCGGTAAACAACACACCGGTTAAGAATGTCGACGAGCTGAAGAGCCTGGTCGAGAAATCGGGCAAGACCGTGGCGCTCCTCGTTCAGCGCAACGACGCGCGCATCTTCATTCCGGTGACGATCGGATAAAACGGAAACTCCTCGGCGCCGCTCACGGTTCGCGGCGCCTCACTCGCAGCGGATGGCGACCCCATCCGCTTTTTTTGCGCCTCGGAGTGGCGGGGACTGCGCCACATCGCGCCTCGCTCGCCGCAGTCCCCTCCCCCGCCACAACTGGGCCTTGACACGCAATATTATTGTGATATCATTTAGCTATCGCCCGAGCGAGGAGGGCGCCTTTGCAGGAGAAGAACATGCAAGCTACAACGAACAACGCGGCCGGGCGGTCGCACCAGGAACGCGAGATCGCGACCTGGAACGGCTTCGTCACCCTGGCGTTGGGCCTCGCGATCATCGCCGGGGCGATCTGGGTCTTGTTGAACACGGTCGCGTTCGGGCGGCCGTCGGTAGGCGGGTTGATCGCCGGCGTGCTGCTCTTCGTTGCGCTGATGCTGGCGGGCGCGCTCTTTCTTGCCGGGCTGTACACGCTGCAGCCCAACGAAGCGGCGATCCTGCAGCTCTTCGGGAGTTATCGCGGGACGAGCCGCGTCTCTGGCTTGCGCGGCACCAATCCCTTCTACACGCGGCGCAAGATATCGCTGCGCGCACGCAACTTGAACGGCGAGCGGCTCAAGGTCAACGACAAGCGCGGCAATCCGATCGAGATCGCGGCGGTAGTCGTTTGGCGGGTCAACGACACCGCCAAGGCAAGCTTCGACGTCGACAATTACGAAAACTACGTCAAACTGCAGAGCGAAGCAGCAGTGCGTCATCTGGCGTCCTCGTTCGCCTACGACGAAGGCGACGCGCATCCGACTTCCGGCCAGCATCAGCCCACGCTCCTCGCGAGCGCAGACATCGTCAACCGCGCGCTGGTGATGGAATTGCAGCGGCGCCTCGACAAGGCGGGCGTAGTGGTCGAGGAAGCCCGCCTCACTCATCTCGCCTACGCACCGGAGATTGCCCAGGTGATGCTGCGTCGGCAGCAGGCCGAGGCGATCATCGCCGCGCGGCGGCAGATCGTCACCGGCGCGGTGTCGATGGTCGAGATGGCGCTGAACGATCTCTCCGCCAAGCAGCTGGTGAACCTCGACGACGAGCGCAAAGCGGCGATGGTGAGCAATCTGATGACCGTGCTTTGCGCCGAGAGCGAAGTACAGCCGGTGATCAACACGGGGACTCTCTATCAGTGACGTGCGCGACCGCGCAGAGGAGAACGCCATGATCGTGGTCAGAGCAAGACACCCCGGCGCCTGGACTGCAATTGGCGCTGCCATAGGAACTGCCATCGGAACCGCGCTCGGCAACAGCCCGATCGGACTGGCGCTCGGCGCCGGCATGGGCGTAGCGCTGGCCATGCTCGCCGCGCGGCCGGCCAAGCGCAGCAGCTGAGCGGGTCGTTCAGGGCAGAACCATGCGCTATTTGGCCGCCGCGCTGCTCGCGGCGCTGCTTGCCGCCGGCGCCGTAACCCTATATGTCACCGCGGACAGTCTGCCCGCCGTCGTTGCAACGCACTTCGACCTTGCCGGTCGTGTGACTGGCGCCATGTCGCGCGCGAGCTATCTCGTGTTCATATCGCTGATGACGTTCGCCGTTCCGTTGTTCGTCGCCGTGCTGAACGCCGTGCTGCCGCGCTTCGTGCCGCGGCTCGCGCGCATTCCCGCACGTGACTACTGGCTGGCGCCCGAGCGCCGCGACGAGACGCTGGCGAGCATCGCGGCGTCTGGCACCTTCCTCGCCTGCATGATCGCCGCCTTCATGATCGGCCTCCATCTGCTGCTGGTCGAAGCGAATACCAGAAAGCCGCCGACAATGGACAGCTCGTATCTGTGGCTTCTGCTCTCCGTTTTCATTGTCGTTACGCTCGTCGCCCAGTTCCTCCGCTGGCAACGCTTCCGGCGTCCGGGATGACCGGATCATTCAAGCGAGCGCAGCTGGCTCCAGAGCCGGACGGCTAGCGCATGGCGGAAAAGAAAGCCTTCCTCCTGCGCATCGACCCTGCTTTGTGGGCGGCGCTGGAGCGTCTCGCTCAGGGCGAGCTTCGCAGCGTCAATGCGCAGATCGAGTTTCTCCTCCGCGACGCGCTGGGAAGACGCGACATAAAACCGAAGAACGCGCCGCAGCGCGCGTCGAACTCCCGTGGCGGCAAGCTGGATTGAGCCGCTGAAGGTCCTTCTGTCCCGCGGTTCGGCGTTTCGCGGTTTTGAGCTGCGTCCGGCGAGCCATCTCGACGAAGAGCGTCTCTTCGCGCTTCACCGCGAAGCCATGCAGGATTACGTCGCCGCCACTTGGGGCTGGGACGAAGCCTGGCAGCGCGAGTTCTTCACGCGAACCTACGTTGCAGGACGACACGCGCTCATCGTGCGCGGGGAGGACCTTGCAGGCCGCATCTGCCTCACGCGGCACTGGCGCCGCTTCTTCCTGCGCGATATCGAGCTTGTGGCCGCCGAGCGCAACCGTGGTCTGGGCGGCGCGATCCTCCGTGCAATGCTCGAGCTCGCACGCGACGAGCGCCGGGTGGTCGAGCTGGTCGTGCTCAAATGCAATCCCGCGCAGCATCTCTACGCGCGGCACGGTTTTGTCGTCACCGCTGACGATGGCGCGCGCCTTACGATGCGCGCCGAGTAGCTCGGGCCGCTACAACACTTTCCTCAGCCACGTCCCGATCGCCACGACTTCCTCCATGCATACTGAGTGCGGCATGCCGTAGCGGTGCCACTCGACCGGATAGCCCGCGGCCTCGAGCGCGCGCCGTGAAGCCTCGCCCCACTCGGGACGGACCACGGGGTCTGCGGTTCCGTGCGCCATGAAGATCGGCAAGGCGCGATTTGCCGCGGTCGCCTCAGTCGCGAGCTTGTCCGCCGCCACGAGGTAGGTCGACAGCGCGATGATGCCGGCCAGGTTCTCGGCGTGGCGCAAGCCGGTGTAGAGCGCAATCGCGCCGCCCTGCGAGAAGCCGGCCAGCACTATTCTAGCCGCGGGCACGCCGCGCGTCTTCTCGCGGGCGATCAGCGCCTCGATAAGCGCCTGCGAATCGCGCACGCCGGCGAGATCGGCGCGGTTGGTGAGATCGGCTGCAGCGATGTCGTACCAAGCCCGCATGCGAAAGCCGTTGTTGATTGTCACAGCGCGCACCGGCGCGTGCGGAAAAACGAAGCGCGTGGGCTTCGACGGCGGAAGGCCGAGCTCCGGGACGATCGGCACGAAATCATTGCCGTCGGCGCCAAGGCCGTGCAGCCAGATGACGCTCGCGCCCGGATTCGGTGCGGTCTCCAGCTCGATCGAAGGAAGCAGTTCGGCAGTCATGGGAACGATGTGCGGCGCCGCGCATTCTAACCGAGCACGCCGCGCCGTTTCACCATAAAATGTTCTCTGTCGTGACGTCCCCCTCCCCGGTTCGCAAGCGATGAGCGCGGAGCACTTCATCAAGCTGCGCCAATACATGGTCATGGAGATCGCCGCCGAGACGATCTACGTGAGCGCGCGCATCGGGAAGGCGGCGCTCGGCGCCGCGGCGATGGAGGCGGTCGGCAAGGTTCCTCGTCACGACTTCGTTCCAGTCGAGTTGCAGCCCTACGCCTACGCCAACGTGCCGCTGCCGATCGGCTTCGACAAGACGATCTCGCAGCCTTTCATCGTCGCGCTCATGACGGATCTCCTCGATCTGCGCCCGCAGGACCGCGTGCTCGAAATCGGCACGGGCATGGGTTATCAGGCCGCTGTGCTCGCCGAGCTGGTGGACAAGGTCTACAGCGTCGAGATCGTCGAAGAGCTCGCCCACGAAGCGAAGCTCCGCCTTGGCCGCCAGGGTTACAAGAACATCGAGTTCAAGCTAGGCAACGGCTATTACGGTTGGCCGGAGCACGCGCCCTTCGACAAGATCATGGTGTGCGCCGCGCCGGATCTCATTCCGGGAGCGCTGCTGCAGCAGCTCAAGCCGGGCGGCAAGATGGCAATCCCCACGGGGATCGCTGGCGCGCAACAGCTGCTGCTCGTCGAGAAGGACGCGGCCGGCGCGGTAAGCACCAAAGAAATTCTGCCGGTTCGTTTCGCTCAGCTCGAAGGAACGGAATCGACGCCGTTGGGTGGGTCCTAGGATCCCCGGCAACCTCGTAGGGGATCCATCGCCATGCCCGAGTGCATCGCCATCCACGGCGCGAGCCAGAACAATCTCAAGCATCTCTCGCTCGAGCTGCCGCTCAACGAGCTGATCGTCGTCACCGGCGTATCGGGCTCGGGCAAGTCCTCGCTCGTCTTCGACACGCTCTACGCGGAGGGACAGCGCCGCTACGTCGAGACCTTCTCGCCGTATGCGCGGCAGTTCCTCGACCGCATGGACAAGCCGCGTGTCGAGCGCATCGACGGCATCCCGCCGGCGATCGCGATCGACCAGACCAATCCGGTGCGCACCTCGCGCTCGACGGTCGGCACGATGACCGAGCTGGCGGATCATCTCAAGCTTCTCTACGCGCGGGCGGCGGAGCTTTTCTGCCGGCGCTGCGGGCATCGCGTCGCGCGCGACACGCCGGATTCGATCCATGCCGCGATCGCCGAACGAAGCGCTGCCGCGGGCGACCCGCGCCTAGTGATGACCTTTCCTGTTCCAGTGCCGCACAACTTTTCCGAAGCCGAAGTCTTGCAGCTTCTCGAGCGGCAGGGCTATACGCGAATCCATGCCAAGACCGAAAGACCATTGCACGTCGTGCAGGATCGCTTTCGTCTGGCGAACGTCGAGCGCGCACGCGTGATCGAAGCGATCGAAGCGGCGCTTCGCGTCGGTCAGGGCCGCGTCGACGTGCATCCGGAATCGGGGCCGACATGGCGCTTCTCCTCCGACCTGCACTGCCCCGACTGCGACATCCATTACCAGGAGCCGACCCCGAGCCTCTTCTCCTTCAACTCGCCGCTCGGTGCCTGCGATACCTGCCGCGGCTTCGGTCGCGTCATCGGCATCGATTATGGGCTGGTCGTACCCGACGCGACTAAGACGCTGCGCGCCGGTGCGGTCAAGCCATGGCAGAGCAAGAGCTTCCGCGAGTGCCAGGACGATCTCGAGAAATACGCGAAGAAGCGTGGCATCCCGCTCGACACGCCGTGGCGCGATCTGAGCGAAGAACAGCGCGCCTGGGTGCTCGAGGGCGAGCGCGAATGGGTGAGCTGGAGCAAATCCTGGCCGGGAACCTGGTACGGCGTGCGGCGCTTCTTCGCCTGGCTCGAGACCAAGGCGTACAAGATGCACATCCGTGTGCTCTTGTCGAAATATCGCGCCTATACACCCTGCGTCGCTTGCGCCGGTGCGCGGCTCAAACCCGATGCGCTCCTGTGGCGGGTGGGGACGCGCGAGGATGCCGACCGCGTGCTCGAGCCCTCCCGCCGCTTCCGCGCGAGCGGCGCGGAGTTTGGCGGCGAGGTTCTGGCGCGGCTGCCGGGATTGTCTCTGCACGATCTGATGCTGCTGCCGATCGATGCGCTCGGTGCATTCTTCGCGCATGTGCATCTTCCCTCCCCGCTGGACGAAGCGACCGAGCTTCTCCTGACCGAGATTCGCGCTCGGCTCGGCTATCTCGCCGACGTCGGCCTGGCCTACCTCACGCTCGACCGGCAATCGCGCACGCTTTCCGGCGGCGAGGTGCAGCGGATCAATCTGACTACTGCGCTCGGTACGTCGCTCGTGAACACGCTCTTCGTGCTCGA
>DATKJP010000257.1:0-26321 GCA_035543635.1 Casimicrobiaceae bacterium | reverse complement strand
TTCTCGCTCATAGCCGCCTGACGAACCGCTTCGAGCTTGAATTCCCGAGTCAACTTCCTGCGCGGTGCGTATTCCATAGAACACCTCCTCAAGGGCAGTATTGCTCCAATTGAGGTGTCCATCAAACGTGGGTACGTTCATATCGGCCAAAAGCGGACGTAACGGACCTGCTACCGAATCACCTCATCCGCGCGCACGCTATCAGCAAGCACCATCGTACATAACACTGAACCGTCGAGGAAACTTACAGTTAGATTGGCCTTGTGGTCATCAAGGCAACCGAATCAATGTGTTCGTCATAAGGCACAGAATATGCGTTTGGAGGCAATTGCTTCAACTTTCTCTGCGGAGGACGCAGTGGGGGCGATCCCTCGCGGCTCGGTATGCGAGATCGTGAAAGGCGACTTCGATTGGCGTCGCTGCCACAAGCTCGTCGGCCGGATGTGCACGACGAGGGGTCCCGAGTTCGATCACCCAGCGATCGGGCTGAGCTACCTGTGCCACGTGCCTGCGCTGGGCACGCGGGCGTGGATCGCGACCCCATGCCTGCGCGTCATAGTGCCGATTTTCGAGCAGCCAGATACACCAGCGCGCTGATCAGCGCCCCAAGCGTTCGCAGCAACTCACTCGAGCAGAAGGCCGTCGCCGGTTGTCTTAACTATCCGGCGGCCGTACTCTGCGATCTTTGGGTCGATTAGCTCGCGGCGGTGAGCTTTCAGAGCAGCGAGGGTACCGCTCTCTTCGCGACCCATGAGGCGGGAATAGCCCGCCACATCGGCTGAGACAATCGCCGCCAATCGACGCTGGTCCCGTGCCATCGGCTGCCCTCTGCTTAGGCTGGGTGTCAGCAGACTCTAGGCTGGACGCTCGCTATCGGCAAACGCCAGAGGCATGTCCGCTGTGGGTCGAAAGCGGACAAGCGCGACAAGCGCCCCCTGCCCAAACACGCGCGCTGCCGTCCAGACGATTATTGAATCACAAGCCCAGTCGCCGCAACAGCGAATTGCGGGATCGTGATGCGGCGACAGCGATTCGAGTATGCTTGTGAGTCCCGATGTGCGAGGAGCGATCCATGACAGCATTTCATCTCCTAACGACAATGTGTCTCACTGTTGTCTCGGCCTTGGCCTGGGCCGATAACCCCTTCGACGCCTTCAAGGGAAAGATGAAGGAGGGACTATACGAATACAAGATGGAAATAGACATGAGCCAAATGCCAGGCATCCCTCCCGGGATGGCAAAGCAGAACAATACGTTTCAGCACTGTGTGACAAGGGAAGACATCGAGAAGGGACGGATGGGCCGCAGTGGACGTGATGGCAAGACCGCGGAGGATTGCACCGTGAAGAACTTCAAGATGTCGGGCAACTCGGCGAGTTATACGATGGAGTGCAAAGGCACGATGACCGCCGACAACAACATCACCTTCACTTCTGACGGTTACAACATGGACTCAAAGATGGTCATGGATCAGGGAAGCAGGTCGATGAACATGGCCCAGCATGTCGAAAGCCGCTATCTCGGGCCATGCAATAAGTAAGTTTGTCGTTCCGCGACGCGAGTGGATGCCTCGTCGTCGGGTAAACAATGTCCGCTTCGGGTCAAGGAACAAGCAATGATCAAAGTCAGCGTGATGTACCCGAACAAACCAGGCGCTCGGTTTGACCACGCCTACTATCGTGACAAGCATATGCCGCTCGTGAAGGCCCGTATGGGCGCTTCATGTCGCTTCTACACGGTGGACAAGGGGCTGGCGGGTGGAGATTCCGGCGAGCCACCAACGTACATTGGTATGTGCCACATCTATTGTGATTCCGTCGAATCGTTTCAGGTGAGCTTTGGTCCCCATGCCGAGGAGATCATGGCGGACATACCGAACTACACCGACTTGACGCCTATCGTTCAGATCAGCGAGGTTGTGGTCGGGCAACAGTAGGAAACCCCCACAAGCCGTGTCGAGCCGGGCCGGTCAGACGCCTTACCTTTCGCTCAGGCGGTTCGGTCAGAACGGGCGACGGTCTACCTAAAAACACTCAAACGTAAGGTGATGGGGTATCTCGACGCATCTCGCATCCGGAGCTGGCACGCTCATGTTTATTTCGACGCCGGCAGTCGCGACGCGGCGTGGAGGCTCCGCGAAGCGGTAACTGGTCATTTCGGCGACAGCGTGCAGATGGGACGCTTTCACGAGCGACCGGTCGGACCCCATCCGATGTGGAGCTACCAGATTGGCTTTGGGCCAGAGTACTTTGCCGAGGTCGTAGGTTGGCTCACGCTCAATCACGACGCGCTTGATGTATTCGTACATCCGAACACCGACGACGAACTACGCGATCATAGGGACTGCGCCATCTGGCTCGGTCGATCTCATGCGTTGGATTTGCGGGCGGTTGGCGGGTGAGTGCAGCACGGAACGGCTCAGAATACAACCAATGTCCGCCCTGGGTCGAAAGCGGAAATTCAACGCTGAATCGGAGACTCGTCAATGAAACTCGCCCTCCGGTTGCGCGCCGAAGGGCGATGTAGTTAGACGGGTTGCCGGGGGGCGCTATGAATCTGTCGCGCCCAGCCACGCCGCACCACGCACTCCGCTCGAATCGCCGTGCACGTGCCCGAGGAGTCGCGTGTCGACTCGGTCCGAGAACACCCAGGACTTCCACAACGCCGGCACGTTCGCGTAAAGCCGCGCGATGTTCGACATGCCGCCGCCGAGCACGATCGCATCGGGATCGAGAATGTTGATGACGTGCGCGAGCGCGCGGGCCAATCGCTCTTCGTAGCGCCGCATGGTCATATCGCAAGCCTCGTCGCCGAGCGCCGCGCGCAAGGCTATGTCTTGCGCGGTCGACGCTTCGCCGGTCGCGCGCAGGTGATCGCCCTCGATGCCGGGACCTGAAAGAAAGGTTTCGATGCAGCCGGAATGCCCGCAGAAGCAGGCCGGGCCCGGGCGCTCTTCGTCACGCGCCCACGGCAGCGGATTGTGGCCCCACTCGCCGGCGATCGCATTGGGCCCGGTCAGCAGAGCGCCGCGAACGACGATGCCGGCGCCCACTCCCGTGCCGAGGATCACGCCGAAGACGACTTCCGCGCCGGCGCCACCGCCATCGGTCGCTTCCGAGAGTGCGAAGCAGTTCGCATCGTTCGTGATCTGCACCGGCCGCTTGAGAAGCGCTTCGAGATCAGTCTTGATCGGCTTTCCGTTGAGACAAACCGAATTCGAACCGCGCAGCGATCCCGTAGCACGCGAGATCGAGCCGGGCGTGCCAATGCCCACGGTGCCGCTCTCCCCGAGCTCGGTTTCCGCTTCCGTGACAATTGTCGCGACGGCGTGGAGAATCCCGCGATAGTCATCCTTTGGCGTTGCGGTCCGGCGGCGCAGCCGCTCGCGACCGCTGCCGTCGAGCGCGACGATCTCGATCTTGGTGCCGCCGAGGTCGATGCCGAAGCGGGTCATTTCGCCGCGTACGTTCCGCCCACCCGCTGCTCCTGGTCCATCCACACGTGCGCCAATCCGACTTCCTCGAGCCACGCCGGACCGCGGTCCTCCATCAGCATCGCGATCGTGGTCGCGCTGCCGGCGACGATGCACTCCTCGGCGAATACCGACACGCCGGCAAGTCCTCGCACGGGCATGCCGGTGCGCGGCGAGAGGATGTGGCAATAGCGCTTGCCGTCGATGGCGAGATAGCGCTCGTAGTCTCCGCTGGTCGCAACCGCGCCGCGCGACACGTTGAGCGTCGCCATTACCGCATCAGGCGTGCGCGGATGCTGGATGCCGACGCTCCAGGCCGAGCCATCCGGATGCGGCCCGATGATCCTGATGTCGCCGCCGAGGTCGACCAGGCCGTGCCTGACGCCTGCTTCTAAACAGATTACCGCGGCGCGATCCGCGGCGTATTCCTTCACGAAGCCGCCGAAATCGAGCGCCATGCCGCGCACACCGAACTCGAGCCGCGGGCGCGACCACAGAAGCTTGTCCCAGCCAACGCGCTGCAGGAGTCGCTCGAGCACCATCGCGTCAGGGACGGCAGTACAGTGCGGACCCCATGCCTCGCGCAGCACGCCCGATGTAAGGTCGAAGAGTCCCTCGCTTTGCTCGAAGCATGCGTCGGCGTAGTCGAGCAGGCTCGCAGTTTCCACATCGACCTCGGTCACGCCGGCTTCGGCGGCAACGCGATTGATGGCCGCGGTCACGCTGTCGTCGCGATAGTTGGAGTACTTGGCGTCGAGTCGGCGGACATCGTCGGCAGCTCTGCGCGCGATCGCCGCGGAGTCTTCCTCGCCGCCTGCGTAGAGTCGGATCTCGCAGCGCGAGCCCATCGCAGGGAAAGGATGGCGGTACAGGCCCAGCACGGCCGTCATCCTACACTCGCTCTAACCTTCCCCGCACGGCAGAGTCAGAACTGCGCGCGCAGCGTCGCGAGGTAGAAGGTCCAGAGGTAGTTGTCGCCGTCGAAACCGGTTCCGCCCGAGCGCAGCGAGTAGCGCCGATACGAGCGCTCCGCAGAGAATTGGAAGCTCAGGTTGGGGCCGAGCTGCTTGGTGACACCGGCGAGCCACGCGGCCGAGCCGAATGCGGCCATGCGATAGTCGCTGCTGTGCTCGCCGTTGGACGGCGGTGTCTGGAAATAAACCTGATAGAAGTCCGCGCTTCGTTGCGTATAAAGGCGGCCGCCCACATTCACCAGCCATTCGCCGGGCAGCTCCTTCTTCCATTGCACCTCGAGCGCGCCAGCATGAATGCCCCAGCTGTCGGTGGAGAGGCTTTCGACGATCTGGAATGCAGAATCGATGGCGGGGACGTAAAAGAGATATTTGCCGGTCAGCGCGAATTGCCTGCGCTGGGTCGGACGTGCATCGGGCAGGAGTCCGGTGCTCTGCACGAAGGCGAGCTTGTACGGATCGGACAGAAAGCCGTTGCTGTATGAATACTCGAGCGAGACCTCGAACAGCGAGCGCTCATTGATGACCTGGGTGACGCCTGCGAAGAAGTCGCGCTTGATGCGCGTGCGATAGTCGCGCGGCGCGTCGTGGCTCGATACGCCGTCATCGTTGAACGCGAACCCGACGGCGAAGGTCGTGTTCTTCTGATTCGCGAAGCGCCTGGCCTCGATGCTCGTCCAGTTCGATTTGTAATCGTTCTCGAGCGACCAGCCTTGACGCAGGGTGAACTGATTGTCGTCAAGAGAGAGCGTGCCGCCGATGTCGCCGGCATCGCGGCGATCGAACACCGAAGCGCCGGTCAGAACCTGATGCGCCTGCCCGCCCGCTCCCGGTGCGTTGAAGATCGGCGACGCACCGCTCATCACGTCCTGGATGTAATTGCCGAGAACCTGGAAGCTGTCCGTGATCGCGATGCTTCCCGTGGCCTGGTTGACCCGCACGTTCATTCGGTTACCGCTCTCGGAGTACTCGAGGTGCGAGGCTTCCACCGCAAACGGGTTCGCAACAGGTGGATCAGCCGCGCGAGCGTGAACTCCGGGCAGCGCCATTGCCGCGGCGGTCAGCGCAGCAAGCCTGCTGCTAATTGCAGCCACAGCCGCCTCCACCAACACCCGTGGCGGCGGCGCCTCCCTCCTTCGCGCTGTAGGTGCGCAGCTTCTGAGTCTTCTCGTGCGGCGGATCCTCGGTCGACATCGCCGGCTTGGCGAGCGTTCCGCGTTCCCATGGCTGTACCGTCGTGCACGCGCCGAGCAACGCGTTCACGAGCACCATAGCTGAAACGACGATCGTGTATTTCATCGCTTGCTTCCTTGCAGCGCTTCGACGAGCTGGCGGCGAATCTCGTCGCGGTCCGAGTTGTGAAAGCCGGTGTGAACCGCGCGCACGGCACCGCCGCGGTCGATGACATAGGAGCTGGGCATGCCTTCCAAGCGGAATGCGGTCGGGCAATTGGCGGCCGTGTCGAGCGCGATGGTGAAGCTTGCCGGGTAACGCGCGAGAAAGCTCTTTGCATCCTCCGGGGTCTTGTCGACGCTTACCGCCACGATCTGCAGGCCCTTCTGCGCGAGGTCGCGCTGCAACTCGTTCATGAACGGAAACGACTCGCGGCACGGAGCGCACCACGATGCCCAGAAGTCGAGATAGACGACCTTGCCGCGGTAATCGGCGAGGCTCACGTTGCGACCGCCGTCGAGCGACTGCGCCGAGCACGCGGGTGCGGCATCGCCTGCCGCGAGCGACCATGCGATCGGCGCCGGCGCCAAGCCGACCAGCAGCGACGCAAGGCAGGCTATTGATCTTGTTCTCATGCGGATCATGACAATAGCATAATCGGGTTGCACTTGTGCAACCGTGGTGCACACGAGGTCCGCAAACACTCGCGCTCGCGCGAGTATTCCGGTTGGTCTCCGCGATCAATCCGGCTTGATCTTCGCCTGGGTTACGAGATTCTTCCAACGCGCAAGATCGGCGCGAATCAGTGCGCCGAGCGCTTCGGGCGTGCTCGTGGTCGGCGTCAGGCCCTGCTTCACCAGCGATTCGCGAATCTCGTTCTGTCCGAGCGCAGCCGCAATCTCGTTGTTCAAGCGCTCGATGATCGCCCGCGGCGTGCGCGCCGGCGAAAGCAGTCCATACCAGAGATCGATGTCGTAATCCCGCACGCCCGCTTCCTTGAAGGTTGGCGATTCGGGGGCGAACGACGAGCGCTTGTCACCCGACACCGCGAGGATCCTGAGCTTGCCCGCGGCGACGTAGGGCAGCGCCGTGTGGACCGGCATGATCATCATCGGCACCTGATTGGCGATGACGTCGGCTACCGCACCCGCCGAGCCCTTGTATGGCACGTGCACGATGTCGACACCCATCTGCTGCTTGAACAGCTCCATCGCCAGATGCTGTGGCGTCCCGTTGCCGGGCGACGCGTAGTTGAGCGCGCCCGGTTTCGTTTTCGCGAGTGCCACCAGTTCGGGGATCGTCGCGACCTTGAGCGCGGGATTCACCACCAGTGCGAGACTGCCGACCGCGACTTCGCCGATCGGCGCGAAATCGGCGATTGGATCGAAGGGCAGCGGCTTGTAGAGCGCCGGCGCCATGGCGAAGGTCGTCACGGTGACAAGGATGGTGTAGCCGTCCGGCGCTGCCTTCGCCACCTGGTCGGTACCGATGTTGCCGCTCGCGCCGGCTTTGTTTTCGACGACGATCGGCTGCCCGAGACGCTTCGCCAGCGCCTCGCCCAGCGTGCGCGCGAGGATGTCGGGACCAGTCCCCGCGGTGAACGGAACGATGAAGCGGATCGGCCGGTCCGGATAAGTTTGCGCTGACGCGGTGAGCGCAACCGCAAGCGATGCTGTCGCCGCCGCGATGACGCGCAGCGCTGCTCGTGAATTCATCGTGACTCTCTCCGCAGCGATTCGCGATCATACCCTGCGACGCGCTTGTAGCTCTCCGAGAGCGCGGACAATTCATCCGCGCTGATCACGTCCTCGATGCGCCGGAACGGCCGGTCGCCGGTGCGGCGCCAGACTTCGCGCAGGATCGCATCCGGTGGATTGGCGCGGCTCATGCGCACGACGTTCGCCGTCGGTTCGAGACGGCGATCCTCGTAAGCCTTGAGCGCAGCGATCGCGTCATCGTGGGCGGCGAAGCAGTCCGCGAGCGAGCGCGCATCGAGAATCGCCTGGCCGGCTCCGTTCGAGCCGCGCGGCACCATCGGATGCGCGGCGTCGCCGAGCAGCGTGATTCGTTTCTTGCTCCACCATGGCAGCGGATCCTGATCGACCATCGGGAATTCGAGAATCGTATCCGCCGCGCGGAGAAAGCGCGGAACGTCAAGCCAGTCGAAATGCCAGTCCTCGAAAGCGCCGATGAAGTCGTCGAGCTTGCCCTCGCGGTTCCAATCGCGGCTGGGATGACGCGGCGTCTCGATCTCGGCCACCCAGTTCACGAGCTGTCGCCCCTCTCCGTCGATGCGGTCGCGGATCGGGTAGATCACCATCTTGCCGCCGGCAAGCCAGCCGGCGCGGATCATCGATGCACCGGAGAGGATCGAGGGCCAACGCGTTACACCGCGCCACATGTTAACGCCGGAATACAGCGGCTCGCCTTCGTCGGGATGCAATTGCTTCCGGATCACCGAATGCAGACCATCGCAGGCGACGAGCGCGCTGCCGTGCTCGACGGGCAGCCCTTTGCCGGTCGCCGTCGAGCGGAAATGCGCGGTCACACCGTTATCATCCTGCTCGCACCCAGTGCAGGTGCGGCCAAGAAAAAGTCGCGCGTCGCCGATGCGCTCGCGCACCGCGTCGAGGAGCACCTGCTGCAGGTCGCCGCGATGAATCGAGAATTGCGGCCACGCGTAGCCGGCGCTGCGCCCGAGCGGCTCGCGGTAGATGAGCTGCCCGAAGCGATTGAAGAAGACCGCTTCTCGTGTCGACACGGCGAAGGGTTCCAGTTTCTCCTCGAGCCCGAGGCTTGCCAGCTCGCGCGTCGCGTGGGGCAGAAGGTTGATGCCGACGCCGATCGGCTTGATCTCGGGCGCGGCTTCGTAAATCCTCGCCGCGATGCCGGCGCGATGCAGCGCCAGCGCAGCCGTGAGGCCGCCGATCCCGGCGCCGATGATGATCACCTCGTCCACGATCAATTCCCCGCCGCGACGACCGCGGCGCGCCGACCGAGCCGCGCCTCGCCGATCAGCTTCTGCATCGCGAGCAGAACTGCGAGCATCAGCGCGATCAGCATGCACGAATACGCGATCGCGAGCGGATACTCGCCGGCCTCGACGCGGTTGATGATGTAGACGGTGGCAAGGTTGTACTTGGCCGTTACAATGAAGATCACCGCGCTCACCGCGGTCATCGCGCGTGTGAAGCTGAACACCAGCGTGGCCAGCATCGCCGGCCGGAGCAGCGGCATCACCACGCGCATGAGCGTCTGCAGCGTCGATGCGCGCAGCGTCGCCGAGGCCTCATCGAGCGTCTTGTCGATCTGCGCCAGCGCCGCCACGCCGGCGCGCACGCCCACCGGCATGTTGCGGAAGATGAAGCAGAGCACCAGGATCGCCATGCCGCCGGTCAGCTCGATCGGTGCGACGTTGAAGGCGACGATGTAGGACACGCCGATCACCGTCCCGGGAATGGCGAAGCTCACGAGCGTCAGGAACTCGAAGGTGCGCCGTCCCGCGAAGCGATGCCGCGTGATCACGTAGGCGGACAAGAGCCCCACCAGCGCGGTGAGCGGCGCCGCGATCGCCGCGACCTCGACCGTCGTGAACAGGCTGTTCCATGCCGACCCGCTGAAAAACACCCCGTGGGAGCTCCATTCCGCGCCGAACCCGGCCGATAAATGACTGAACGTGAGCGTCATGTCGCCACGCCCGATGTCGCGCACGAATCCGCCGGTGAGAATCACCGCGTAGCAGACAGCCGTAAACACGATCCAGACCGCCGCGACCCAGAAGCAGCTGAGCCACAACGCGCGCGGCAACGGTGCCGGCGCACCGCCATCGCCCTTCCCGCTCACGGTCACGTAGGATGCACGCCCCACCCAGCGCTGCTGCAGGAAGAAGGCGGCGAGCGTCAGTCCGAGCAGCACGCTCGCCAACACCGCAGCGCGGCCCGCGTCGTATTGCGCGCCGGCCACTGCGAAGAATATTTTCGTAGACAGCACGTCGAAGTTGCCGGCGAGCACGATCGGATTGCCGAAGTCCGCCATGCTCTCGACGAAGCCCAGGAGAAACGCGTTGGCAAGCGCCGGCCGCAGCAGCGGCCAGGTCACGGTGCGGAAGACGCGGCCGTGCGAGGCGCGCAAGGTCTGCGCGGCCTCTTCCAGCGTCGGGCTCACCGCGGCGAGCGCGCCGTGCAGCACCATGAACGCGACCGGCGCGAAGGTGAGAAGCTGCGCGATCGCCACACCGGGCAGACCGTAGATCCAGCGCGAGCGCGGAATGCCGAGCCCGCTCTCCAGCCAGCTGGTGATGAGCCCGGTGCGCCCGAACAGCACCACGAGCGAGAGCGCGAGCACGAAGGGCGGCGTGACGATCGGCAGCTCCGACATCACCTTGAGCACTCCCGCGTAGCGCCCGCCGCCACGCTGTACGACCAGCGCGAGCACGAGGCCCAGCAGCGTCGAGGCGACGCCGACGATCGTGGCGAGAATGACGGTATTGATCGCGGTGCCGCAGCGGGTTCCACCGCCGAGGCAGCCCATGCCCCAGATGTCCGCGGTGAAGAGCCGCTCCGCTGTGAGTTGCGGCGCGAAGCGGCCTCTCGCGTCGAGCACCGCTGCGACGAGCGCGCTCGAGACGGGGAAGAATACGAACAGGCCCAACAATACCGCGATCGTTACGACGATGGTGGCGATCGTGGCGTCGCCACCGAAATAGCCGAGACGCGCCAGCGCACGCGCGAGCGCTATCGTGAATGCGCTCAGCGCGAGAACCGCACCGGCACCGAACGCAGGCCCGTTGACGCCCGCAACGAAGCCCTGTCCGATGCCCCAGGCGAGCGCGAATCCGGCGGCCAGCGCAACGCCGCGAGCGAGCCCACGCCATGCGCACAGAAGCATCGTCGCGGCGGCGACGATGAGCGGGACGAGCGAAAGCGTTGCCGCGAACTGCGGCCATTTGCCGGCAGATCCAGCGAAAGCAAGAACGAGCGCGCTCGCAGGAGTATCGGCGCCCCACGGCAGGACGGCGAGCGCGGCCAGCGCGATTGCAGCGACGTACATCCCCGCCGCGTCTCGCCGCGCCGAGCGCAAGCTCGGCTCAGGCGCGGTGCGCACGGAAGCAGGAGCGGCCAATCAACCTCCGTGTCTCGCGGCGCGACAGCGCGCTTTACTTGGGAAGGGAGTAAACCTCCTTGTCCCATTTGGCGAGCAACCGCGTGCGCTCCGCCGACGAGCCGTACTTCGCAAAGTCGTAGTTGATCAGCTTGATCTCGCTGAACTTCGGCGCTTGTGGCGGAGCGCTGGCATTCTTGTTCGACGGCACCTGATACGAGACCTTGTTCTGCGCACCGATCGACTGCGCCTCGGGCGTGAGCGCCCAGTCGCACCACTTCTTCGCGTTTTCCAGGTTCTTTGCGCCCTTGATGATGCTCATGCTGCCTATCTCGTAGCCGGTGCCTTCGCAGGGCGACACGATCTTGACGTTGGCGCCCTGTATCGCCTGCACTACCGCATCATGCTGGAACGTGATGCCGACGAGGCTCTCGCCGGTCGCGGCGGCGCGCGCAGGCGCGGCGCCCGATTTCGTGTACTGACTCACGTTCTTGTGCAGCGCTTTGAGGTAATCGAATGCCTTGTCTTCGCCCATGATCTGCACCAGTGTGGCGAGCATCGTGTACGACGTGCCGGACGAATTAGGGTTGGCTACTTGAATCTCGTCCTTGAATGCGGGCTTGATCAAGTCCGACCAGCATTTGGGCTCGGAGATGTTCTTCTTCTTGAGCTGCTCGATGTTGTAGCTGTAGCCGAGTGCTCCTGCGTACACGCCGACCGTGCGTCCCTTCGACTGTTCCCACTGGCGTACCGCCCAATCTTGCAGCTGGGACATGTTCGGCGATTTGTACTCGAGCGTCAGTCCTTCCTCGGCGGCCTGCAGATGCGGGTCGCCGGTGCCGCCCCACCAGATGTCGCCGCGCGGATTCGCCGCCTCGGCCTTGATCTGCGCGTAGAACTCACCCGAGCTCTTGCGCGTCATCAGCACCTTGATCCCCGTCGCCTTCTCGAAGGCCGCGACCATCGGCCGGCACCATTCCTCCTGCACCGTGCAGTAAACGACCAATTCTCCTTGAGCGGACGCGCCGAGCGGTGCGGCCGAAGCTGTCGCGGTCGCGATCGCCGCGAGCCATTTACGGACGTGCATGAGTCCCTCCTCGAGGTCAGCTTGTGATGGCAAATCCGACGTCGGCAAGCATAGCGCAAAGCGCGCAAACTGGCGCATCGAGCGAAGCGCGTCGAGCTGCGGTACATTTACGCGATCGCCATGATGACCAGGGCGCACAGCTGCCCGGCTTGAGCAGCACGGCCGCATGATCGTTCCAACGCAAAGAGCATGAAAGCCGCCGCAATCGAGTTCGTTCGCGTCAACAAGCGCTACGGCGAGGTCGCCGCGGTGGACGACATTTCCTTCACGATCGGCGCGGGGACGTTAGTCACGTTGCTCGGGCCCTCGGGCTGCGGCAAGACCACCACGCTTCGCCTGATCGCGGGGCTCGAATTGCCGACCACGGGTGCGATCCGCATCGGCGGCGAGGACGTCACGCGTCGCGCGGCGTCCGAGCGCGACGTGTCGATGGTGTTCCAGAGCTATGCGCTGTTCCCGCACATGAGCGTGTTGGAGAATGTCAGCTACGGGCTCACTGTGTCGCGCATGCCGAAACAGCAGGTCAGCGAGAAGGCGCACGGCGCTCTCGCGACGGTCGGACTGACCGGCTTCGATGCGCGGCTTCCTTCGGAGCTCTCCGGCGGGCAGCAGCAGCGCGTGGCGGTCGCCCGCGCGCTCGTAGTCGAGCCCGCGGTGCTGCTCTTCGACGAGCCGCTGTCCAATCTCGACGCGCGATTGCGCCGGCAGATGCGCGAGGAGATCCGCGAGCTGCAGCAGCGGCTCTCGCTCACCGTGGTCTACGTCACGCACGATCAGGCGGAAGCGATGGCGGTTTCCGATCGCATCATCGTGATGAACAGGGGCGGGGTGGCGCAGGAGGGCGTGCCGCGTGAGCTCTACGAGCAGCCGAAGGACGTGTTCGTCGCCGGCTTCATGGGCGAGGCGAATCGTGTTCGCGGCACGCTGCGCCGAATCGATGATCGGCTCGGCGAGCTTCGCCTCGGCCCGCTCACGCTTACGCTTCCGCATCGCGATCTTCCGGTTGGCGAAGTCGACGTGGCGATCCGTCCGGAGTCGGTCTCGATTCTTCCCGACGGCGGCGTTGGCCTCGCTGGTGCCGTACGCAAGTGCGCGTACCTCGGCGGACTGATGGAATACACGATCACTACTGCGCTGGGCGATCTCTTCGTCATCGACACGGTGGTGGAGCGACCGCGGATCGTCGGAACCTTAGTCTCGCTCCGGCTCGCTGATCACGGCGTCGTGCCGATTGCGGCGGCTGAACGATGACTTCCACCGAGATCGCCGCGCGAGCCGAGTTTGCCAAGCGGCTCGTGCGCGAAGCGGGCGCGCTCGCTCGCCGCTACTTCCAGCGCGAGCTCGCGTTCACCCCCGAAGCGAAAGGGCCGCAGGATTTCGTGAGCGCCGCCGATCACAGCGTCGAAGCGCTAATACGCGAGCGGTTGACGCGCGAGTTTCCATCCGACGACATACTAGCCGAAGAGTCTGGGGGGGAAGCCGGCAGGCACGTGTGGGTCGTCGACCCGATCGACGGCACGATCAACTTCGTGCACGGCGTGCGCTACTGGTGCATCTCGATTGGCTACATCAGCGGCGGCGAGCGGCGCATCGGCGTGATCTACGATCCTTCGCTCGACGAGCTGTTCTGGTCGGTGAAGGGCGGAGGCGCGTGGTGCGACGACACGCTGATCCACGTATCGCCGCGCGACCGGCTCGATCACGCCCTCGTTTGCGCCGGCTACGTGCCCCGACATCCGCTCGAAGCGCATCTCGCATTGAAGCGGCGCCTGCACGAAGCGGGCGCGGCGGTGAAGGACATGGGCGCCGGTGCGCTGATGCTGGCGCACGTCGCGGCGGGACGCTTCGACGCCTTCCTCGAGCCGCACATGCATCCATGGGATGCGTCGGCCGGGTTGCTGCTGGTCGAGGAAGCCGGCGGCAGGATCCATCCCTACCCGGGCCCTGGCGGACTCGCCGCGGGCGGACCGGTGATCGCCGCCGCGAAGGGGCTGTTTGCCGCGCTGGCGCGGATCGCGCTGGCGCGCTAGCCCTCAGAACTGCTCGGCGGCGAGGGCGAGCACGCTCTCGCCTGCGGTCACAATCGCGTGCTTGAGCGCAACGGTCTGCGGGAGGAAGTAATCGGCGTAGAACCGCGCAGTCGCGATCTTGGCGCGATAGAAGTCGGCGTCCTTGCCGTCGCTGAGATGCTTCGCCGCTGCGAGCGCCGCGCGCGCCATCTGCCAGCCGCCGGTGGTGAGACCCCAGAGCTTGAGATACGGCACCGACGCCGCGTGCGCCGCGCGCGTGTCCTTGCCGTAGGTCACGACCATCCACTCGACTGCCTCCTTCAACGCCGACGCGGCGGCCGCAAGCTGCGTGCGAATCGCGGCGAACTCGGGGCTCTTCTGTTTCGCAAGCTCGGCGTCGAGCGCGCGCATGTCCGCGATCACGGAGGCCGCGGTTTTGCCGCCGTCGCGCGCAGTCTTGCGACCGATCAAATCGTTCGCCTGAATGCCGGTCGTGCCTTCGTAGATGGTGATGATTCGCGCGTCGCGATAGTGCTGTGCGGCGCCGGTCTCCTCGATGTAGCCCATCCCGCCATGCACCTGCACGCCGGTGTAAGCAATCTCCTGAGCGCTCTCGGTGCACCAGCCCTTGACGATCGGGATCATCAGCTCGGCGAAGGCCTGGTGGCGCTTGCGCGCTTCGGGGTCGGGATGCCGGTGCGCGTTGTCGAGCGCGGCCGCGGTCACGTAGGCGATGGCGCGCATCGCTTCGGTCTGCGCGCGCATCGACAACAGCATCCGGCGCACGTCGGGATGCTCGATGATCGTTCCGGCTCCCTTGTCGCCGACGGGTCGTCCTTGCACGCGCTCCTTGGCGTACGCCGCGGCGCGCTGGTACGCGCGCTCGGCGATGCCAACGCCCTCGAGCCCGACCGAGAAGCGTGCGAGATTCATCATGATGAACATGTACTCGAGGCCGCGGTTCTCCTCGCCCACGATATGGCCGACTGCGCCCCCCTGATCCCCGTAGGCGAGCACCGCGGTCGGGCTCGCGTGGATCCCGAGCTTGTGCTCGATCGACACGCATTGCACGTCGTTGCGCGCGCCGATCGATCCATTGGCGTTGACCAGAAACTTGGGCACGATGAAGAGCGAGATGCCCTTTACGCCCTCGGGTGCGGTGGGCGTGCGCGCGAGCACCATGTGGACGATGTTGTCGGTGTAGTCGTGCTCTCCGTAAGTGATGAAGATCTTCTGGCCGTAGAGCTTGTAGCTGCCGTCCGGCTGAGGTACGGCGCGCGTACGCACCGCGGCGAGATCGGAGCCCGCCTGCGCCTCGGTAAGATTCATGGTGCCGGCCCATTCGCCGGAGACCATCTTCGGCAGGAAGCGCTGCTTCTGCTCCGGTGTGCCGCAGAGCTCGATCGCTTCGATCGCGCCCTGCGTCAACATCGGGCAGAGGTCGAAAGCCAGGTTCGCCGCGTGCCACATCTCCTCGACTGCCGTCGACACAAGTTGCGGCAGTCCCTGTCCTCCGAAATCAGGATTCTTGGTGAGCCCGTTCCAGCCGTTGGCGCAGTATTGCTTGTACGCGTCCTTGAAGCCGGACGGCGTGCGCACGCTGCCGTCGTCGAGACGCCGCGCCCCCTCGCGGTCACCGACGACGTTGAGTGGATCAAGAACCTCGGTTGCGAATTTCGCCGCTTCGTCGAGAATCGCGGCGACGGTATCCGGCGTCGCGTCCTCGAAGCCCGGAAGCTTGCCAACCTGCTCGAGCCCCGCGAGCTCGGTCATCACGAAGTGCATCTCTTTCAGCGGTGCGTGATACTGGCTCATCGTTTGTTCAACCCAATTCGGCAGTGAGCTGCGGAATGATCTCGAAAAGATCGCCGACCAGTCCGTAGTCCGCGACCTGGAAGATGGGTGCTTCAGGATCCTTGTTGATGGCGACGATCACCTTGCTGTCCTTCATCCCCGCGAGGTGCTGGATCGCGCCCGAGATGCCCACCGCGATGTACAGATCGGGCGCGACGATCTTGCCGGTCTGCCCGACCTGGTAGTCGTTGGGCACGTAGCCCGCATCGACCGCGGCGCGCGAGGCACCGATTGCAGCGTGCAGCTTGTCGGCGAGTGCTTCGAGCATCTTGAAGTTCGCGCCGTTCTGCAAGCCGCGGCCCCCCGAGATGACGATGCGTGCGCTCGCCAGCTCGGGCCGGTCGGACTTGGTTAACTCCTGTCCCAGCACCTGCACGCGGTCGCCCGCCGCGGGTGCGGACAGACTCTCGATCGCCGCGCTGCCGCCGCTCGCCGGCGCGGCATCGAAACCGGTCGCGCGCACCGTGATCACCTTCTTCGCGTCCTTCGATTGCACGGTGGCGAAGGCATTGCCCGCGTAGATCGGGCGCACGAAGGTGTCCGGCGACTCTACCGCGATGATGTCGGAGACCTGCGCCACGTCGAGCAACGCCGCAATGCGCGGTCCGCAATCCTTTCCGAAGCCCGTCGCAGGCAACAGGATGTGCGAGTACGCCGCCGCGAGCGGAAGCACGAGCGCCGCCAGCCCTTCCGCTGTCGTCGCGGCGAAATGCGGGGCATCGGCATGCAACACCTTGGTGACGCCACCGATCTGCGCCGCGGCCTTGGCCGCGGCTGTCGCGTTGTGGCCTGCGATGAGCACATGGATATCGCTGCCGATCTTCTGCGCGGCGGAGACCGCATTGAGCGTAGCGACCTTGAGCGTCGCGTTGTCGTGCTCGGCGACGACGAGGACGGTCACGGAATCACTTTCGCTTCGTTGCGCAACTTCGCGACCAGCTCCTTCGCATCGGCAACCTTACCCCCGCCCTTGCGCTTCGGAGGCTCCACCACCTTGAGCGTGACGATGCGCGGCGTCACGTCGACGCCCAAAGCGTCGGGCGTCACCGTTTCGAGCGGCTTCTTTTTCGCCTTCATGATGTTCGGGAGCGTCGCGTAGCGCGGCTCGTTCAGGCGCAGGTCGGTGGTGATCACCGCAGGCAGTGGCATCGAGAGCGTTTCGAGGCCACCATCGATCTCGCGCTTGACCGTCGCCTTTCTGTCGGCGACGTCGACCTTCGAGGCGAAGGTCGCCTGTGGCCAGTCGAGCAGCGCGGCGAGCATCTGCCCGGTCTGATTGGCGTCGTCGTCGATCGCCTGCTTGCCCATGATGACGAGCTGCGGAGACTCTTTCATCGCGATCGCCTTGAGAAGCTTGGCCACCGCGAGCGGTTGTAGCTCGACGCCGGTTTCGACGAGGATGGCGCGGTCCGCGCCAAGGGCGAGCGCGGTGCGCAGCGTCTCCTGGCAGGCAGCCACGCCGCAGGACACAACGACGATCTCGGGCGCGATTCCCTTTTCCTTCAGCCGAACCGCCTCCTCGACCGCGATCTCGTCGAAGGGATTCATCGACATCTTGACGTTGGCCGTGTCGACGCCGGACCCGTCCGGCTTCACGCGCACCTTGACGTTGAAGTCGACGACGCGCTTGACGGCAAGGAGAACCTTCATCGAGGACGTGGAGCTTTACCGGAGGAAGAACCTGCTGGACGCGAAATTATAGCAGGCCGGTGCAACTCTCTCGTCGCTCCACGTTTGCCGCGTGGGTTCGGCTGCGACCCTCCCGGATTGCCGGCGAAGTTCTATTTGCGCAAGTAAGAGCGCCAGGGAATCCAGTAGTAGATGTGCCAGCCTTCGCTCACGCCCGCGAGGTCGTGCTCAGGGACGTTGACGTGAACGAGCTCGATGCGCCCCCCGCGGCCTTCGGCGTGAAACGACAGGATGAGAATCGAGTCGAGATCGTCCCGGTTCCAATGCGATGCGCGCCACGACTGCACGATCAAGCGCTTGGGCACCAGCTGCAGGATTCGGCCCGTGAGTGCGCCGCCGAAAGCGCTAAAGGCTGCGCCCTTCTTGGCCGAGACCTTCGCCCTCGCCCCGGTGATCGCGCGATGCGTGCGCGGATTGAGATACTGCGCGTAGAGCTGCGCAGGTGGCGCACTGAGCCTCACCGCCTGAAAGAGCGTGCGCGCCATCTACAGAGTCATCCGCGGCTGCGCCGGAGCGCGAGCGACTTCCTAGCGCTCGATCTTGCAGTCCGGCGCGTCGGGTCGCAGGCTGCCCTGCCACGACAGCACGTTGTTGTCGCGCAGCGGATCCGGAACGATGCGCGCCGGGTCGGCGATGACGTCAATCCGGACTATGTCGCTCGCGGCCGCCAGGGTCGGACCCATCGACATGTCGAGGGTCCCCGAGACCGTGAGCGGAAGCATGCTCGCTCCATCCAAGCGTTCCCGCGCCCCGTTCGCGGTCGTTACGATCGCGCTGACGCGCAGCGCGCTCAGCTCGCCGGAACGAAACGGTTCAGGAGCAATCGGGGACGAGCCGAGATTCTCCACCCGCGCCGTCACCACCACGCCGTCGCCAGCCCTGCTGCATTGCATGGCTACGACCGCCAGATCGGACGACCGCCGGTCGTCGTACATCGGGAAGAAGAACATCGTCTCATCCGGAAAGTTCAAGGCGATCGGGAAGTTCGGCGTCGTCGGCCCGATCAGGTCATTCTGAAACGGATCGGAGAAGTTCGGGTTGCCCTCATAGCCGATGACGCGGCAACAGCAGCCCGTGAGGAGCGCCGTGAGCGCAACCAGAATCAGGGTCAGAATAGAGCGCATGAGCGCCTCCCTTGCTGTTTTTTGGCGCGGACGGAATAACCCCCGAATCGCGCGGGTCTTTAATGATGGGGCCCGCGGAGCCAGCGGTCAACTCCCGCCCGGCGGGTGGCTCCGCCCGCTGGCGACGCTCAATCGCAGTGCGGCAGGTGCTGGTACAGGATCGCGACGAGGTGGTCGAGGTAGCGCTGGTCGTCTTCGGCGTCCTGCACGGCCTGCTTCAACGCTTCGGCTTCCGGGAGCGCCGACACTGTATCCGTCCATGCCCTCGCCTCGACAAGCTCACCATGCTCGTAGCGGTATTCCGCTCGTCGCGCGCCGTTCGGGTACCACGAGCGTACGATTCCGTGCAGACGATCGGCGACGAAAGGAGCCGCGAGCCTGCGCCCGTCTTCGACAGACGCGCCGCGCGTCACATACCAAAAAGCGACGGTTCCGCTGCGCTCATCTTCGTCGTAGGGAATGACTGCGACGCGCGCGCCCTTCGCGGTCCAGAAGATGAACGTGCCGGTCTTGCGCCCGTGCGCGAACGCGCCGGTCACGCGCAGGCTGCCGTCCTGCATCCGCAACTCGTAGTTGCCGTTCGGAAGCCCGTCGCGGCAGGAGCCGATCACTTCGAAAGTCTGCGCGAGCGATGCGGTTGCGAGAAGATACGCGCAGCACGCGAGCGCCGGGGAAGCGCGCCGCCTCAGCTGCTGCGCGCCGCCCACCACGCCGCAAGCTCGCCGACGATGCCGCGGCGGAACGCGAGCACGCAAACAACGAAGATGATGCCGGTGATCACGGTCACCCACTGACCGAATCCGGCAAGGAAAAACTGCAGACTGACGATGATGGCGGCGCCGACAACGGGTCCGAAGATCGTTCCCATCCCGCCGAGGAGCGTCATCAGCACGACTTCGCCGGACATCGACCAGTGCACGTCGGTAAGCGATGCGAGCTGGAACACGATGGCCTTGGTCGCGCCCGCCAGTCCCGACAGCGCGGCCGACAGAACAAAGGCGAGGAGCTTGTAACGATCAGCATCGTAGCCGAGCGATATCGCCCGCGGCTCGTTCTCGCGGATTGCCTTCAACACCTGACCGAAGGGAGAGTGCACGGTGCGATAGATGAGCAGAAAGGCAGCGGCGAAAATTGCCAGTACGACGTAGTAGAGCACCCAGAGGTTGTCGAGATCGAGTACCGCGAAGAGCTTGCCGCGCGGAACTGCCTGGATGCCGTCTTCGCCATGCGTGAACGGCGCCTGCAGGCAGAAGAAGTAAACCATCTGCGCAAGGGCAAGCGTGATCATCGCGAAATAGATGCCCTGACGCCGGATCGCGAGCAGCCCGGCGACGATACCGAGCAAGGCCGCAGTCGCGGTACCCGCGGCGATCGCCAGCTCGGGCGGCAGGCCCCATACCTTCGCGGCGTGGGCGGAGACATAGCCGGCCATCCCGAGAAACATCGCGTGCCCGAAGGAGAGCAATCCGCCGAAGCCGATCAGGAGATTGAACGCGCAGGCGAACAGCGCCATGCACAGCACGTTCATGAGGAATATGGGATAGACGACCGCAGGCGCGATGGCGAAGATCGCCACCATTACGACGAATCCAATCGCGGCCCAGCGTTCATCGGCGGTACGAACGCGCGCGATGGGAGCGGTCGCCTCGGTCATCGCGCGCGCCCGAACAGGCCTGCCGGCTTCACCAGCAGCACGATCGCCATGATGATGAAGATCACCGTATTGGAGGCTTCGGCGTAGAAGAACTTGGTCAATCCCTCGATCACGCCTAGCCCGAAACCGGTGACGATCGAGCCCAAAATCGAGCCCATCCCGCCGATCACCACGACAGCGAACACGACGATGATGAGATTCGCGCCCATCTGCGGATTGACCTGGTAGATCGGCGCGGCCATGACGCCCGCGAACGCGGCCAGCGCCACGCCGAAGCCGTAGGTGAGCGTCACCATGCGCGGAACGTTGACCCCGAAGGCCTGCACGAGCGGCGGATTCTCGGTCGCCGCGCGCAAGTACGAGCCGAGCTTGCTGCGCTCGATCATGTACCAGGTGCCGAGACAGACGACGAGCGAGGCGAAGATCACCCAGGCCCGGTACTTGGGCAGAAACATGAAGCCCAGGTTGTACGCGCCGACGAACTCCTCGGGAAGCACGTACGGCAGCCCCGAGCTGCCGAAGTAGTTCGTGAAAACGCCCTGCAGGATGAGCGCCAGACCGAAGGTCAGAAGCAGCCCGTAGAGATGGTCGAGCTTGTAGAGGCGCGCAAGCATCGTGCGCTCGATCAGCACGCCGAGCACGCCGACCGCGATCGGCGCGATGACGAGCGCCCACCAGTAACCCACGCCGAGGTACTGCAGCAGGAACCAGGCACAGAAGGCGCCCAGCATGTAGAGCGCTCCGTGGGTGAAGTTGATGATGTTGAGCAACCCGAAGATCACCGCCAGGCCGAGCGAAAGCATGGCGTAGAACGCGCCGTTGATCAGCCCGATCAAGAGCTGACCGAAAAGCGCCTGGGTCGGAATGCCGAAGAGACTCATCGCAAAGCTATCGCAGTTGATCCGTCGCGCGTCGAAGACTCTTCATGAAACCAAACAATCGCCGCGCGACGGATACCCGTTACTTCACCAACGGACATCCGCCTTCCGACAAGGGACGGAACGCCTGATCGGCCGGGATCGTCGCAAGGACCTTGTAGTAGTCCCACGGGGCCTTCGACTCGGAAGGTTTCTTGACCTCGACCAGGTAGGCGGGATGGATCTTGCGCCCGTCGACTCGAACCATGCCTTTGCCGAACAGCGGATCGTCGGTCGGCGTCTCTTTCATCTTCGCAACGACCTTCGCGCCGTCCTTCGCACCCTTCAGTGCTTCGACGGCTTTGAGGTAATGCAGCACCGCGGAGTAGACCCCGGCATGAACCATCGTCGGGTGGATCCCCTTGTCGCGTTCAGTGAAGCGCTTGGAGAAGGCGCGAGTCTGGTCGTTCAAGTCCCAGTAGAAAGTCTCCGTGAATATCAGCCCCTGCGCGGTCTGCAGACCGAGCGCGTGGATGTCGGTCAGGAACACCAGCAGACCGGCGAGCTTCTGCCCGCCCCTGACGATGCCGAACTCGGCCGCCTGCTTGATCGAGTTGGTCGTGTCACCGCCGGCGTTGGCGAGTCCGATGATCTTGGCCTTCGAGGCCTGGGCCTGCAGCAAGTACGAGCTGAAGTCCTGCGTATTGAGCGGCACCTTGACATCGCCGAGCACCTTGCCTCCGGCGGCCTTGACCACGTCCCCGGTGTCGCGCTCGAGTGCGTGGCCGAAGGCGTAGTCGGCCGTGATGAAAAACCAGGTGTCGCCGCCTTGCTTGACAATTGCGCTGCCAGTGCCGTGCGCGAGCATCCAGGTGTCGTATGTCCAGTGGATCGTGTTCGGGGAGCACGCCTTGCCGGTGAGGTCGGAGGTCGCTGCGCCGGAAACCAGGAACACCTTGTTCTTGTCGCGGGTGATCTGATTAACCGCCAGAGCCACGCCGGAATTCGGCGTGTCGACGATCACGTCCACGCCTTCGGTGTCGTACCACTGCCGCGCGATCTGCGAGCCGACGTCCGGCTTGTTCTGGTGGTCCGCCGAGATGATTTCGACCTTGTAGCCGCGTTTCTCGACGCCCGAGTCCTCGACGGCCATCTTCGCCGCGACCACCGAGCCGGCACCTGCGAGGTCGGTGTACAGACTTGACATGTCCGAGAGCACGCCAATCTTGACCGGCGTCTGTGCCTGCGCTGCGCCGACGACGACGGCGAGTGCAAGGGCTATCACGCTACCTACGAACGCTTTCATTCTGTTTCTCCAGGTTTGGTCGATAACGCCGGGCGCATTACACGCCCAGATACTCGTGCAACTTCTGCATGTTCGCTTCCAGCGCGGCGTTGGGGATCATGTCCACGATCCGCCCGCGCTCCATGACGTAGTGCCGGTCGGCAACGGTAGCCGCGAACCGGAAGTTCTGCTCGACCAGCAGGATCGTGAAGCCCTTCTCCTTGAGCTTGCCGATGGTGCGGCCGATCTGCTGCACGATCACCGGCGCGAGCCCCTCGGTCGGCTCGTCGAGCATGAGGAACTGCGCCCCGGTGCGCAGGATGCGCCCGATGGCGAGCATCTGTTGCTCGCCGCCGGAGAGCTTGGTGCCCTGGCTGTGCAGACGCTCCTTCAAATTGGGAAACAGCTCGAAGATCTGCTGGACCGCGAGCCCGCCCTCCTTGATCTGCGGCGGCAGCAGGAGATTCTCCTCGACGTCGAGGCTGGCGAAGATGCCGCGCTCTTCGGGACAGATCGCGATGCCGAGCCGGGCGATCCGGTTCGACGGCAGCCCGACCGTTTCCTTGCCGTCGAACGTCACCGAGCCCTGGCGCTGGGTGACGATGCCCATGATCGATTTCAGCGTGGTCGTCTTGCCGGCGCCGTTGCGCCCGAGCAGCGTCACAACCTCGCCGCGCGCGACATCGAAGGTCGCGCCATGCAGGATGTGCGATTCGCCGTACCACGAATTGAGCTCCTGGACGCCGAGCAGGCGGCCATTCTTCCCGCTGAAGGTGTGCGGATCGAGCTTGCCGGAACTCTCATGCATGGGCCGAACCCAGATAGGCTTCGACGACCGCGGGGTTCTTCGACACCGAGGCGTAATCGCCCTGCGCCAGCACCTGCCCGCGCGCGAGCACCGTGATGTGATCGGAGAGCGTCGAGACAACCGAAAGATTGTGCTCGACCATCAGCACGGTGCGATTCGCGGCGACTTTCCTGATCAGTGCCGTGATGCGCTCGACGTCTTCATGCGTCATCCCCGCGGTCGGCTCGTCGAGAAGCATCATCTCGGGGTCGAGCGCGAGTGTCGTTGCGATCTCGAGCGCGCGCTTGCGGCCGTAGGGCATCTCGACCGCCTTGGTCTCCGCGTAACCGGAAAGCCCGACAGCGTCGAGCAGTTCTCGCGCCCGCGCGTCGAGGCTCTTCAAGCTTCGCTCCGAGCGCCAGAAATCGTACGACCCGGCGCGCTTGCGCTGCAGAGCGATGCGCACGTTCTCGAGCACGGTCAGGTGCGGGAATGTCGCGGAGATCTGGAACGAGCGAACCATGCCCATCCTCGCGATCGCCGCCGGACGCGCGCCGGTAATCTCGCGGCCGTTATACGAGATCTCCCCGCGCGTCGGCGTGAGGAAATGCGTGAGCAGGTTGAAGCAGGTGGTCTTGCCGGCACCGTTGGGGCCGATCAGCGCGTGGATCGTGCCGCGGCGTACCTCGAGGTCGACGCCATTGACGGCGACGAAGCCCTTGAACTCCTTGGTGAGCCCGCGCGTCTGCAGAATGATGTCGTCGGCCATGCCTCCCCGCGTGCTCCGCCGGCCCCTATCCCTGGTGTCGCGCGATTATCCGGAACGCCTGCTGCGTTGGCAATGGAAAAGCGATCTCACCGATCCCACTTCGGCGTGCGTTTCTCCACGAACGCGTCGATACCTTCATCGGCTTCGGGCTCGAGCACGCTGCAGGCCATCAGCCCGCCGGTGAAATCGTACGCGCCGCTCAGGCCCAGATCGATCTGCTTGTAAAACGCCTGCTTGCCGCGCGCGATCACCGCCGCGCTGCGCGCGCCGATGAGCCGTGTGAAATGCGCCACGGCCGAATCGAGCTCCGCCGCCGGCACGACCCGATTGACGAGCCCCCATGCGAGTGCCGTCTGCGCATCGATCGGGTCGCCGGTGAGCAGCATCTCCATCGTGCGCTTGCGCGAAACGTTGCGGCCGACGCCGACCGCGGGAGTCGTGCAGAAGAGGCCGACGTTCACTCCCGGCAGCGCGAACTTCGCGCTGTCGGCGGCCACTGCCAGATCGCACATCGAGACGAGCTGGCAGCCCGCCGCAGTCGCGATGCCGTGCACACGCGCGATCACCGGCTGCGGCAGGTGCGTGAGCGAAAGCATCAACGCATTGCATGCACCGAAGAGCTCCTGCTGCCAGGCAAGGTCGTGATGCGCACGCAATTCCTTGAGATCGTGCCCGGCGCAGAACCCCCTGCCCTCCGCCGCGATCACGACCGAGCGGATGGAGCCATCGCCGGCGATGCGGTCGATTTCGGATTGGAGCGCCGCGATCATCGCGCGCGACAGCGGGTTGAATCGCTCGCCGCGGTTGAGAATCAGAGTAGCGACCCCATCCTTGGTGCCGGAAAGCACGTAGGGCACGACCGCTGTTTCGAGTGGCGCGTTCACGCTTGCTCCGATCGAGTATTCTAGCATTCTCGCCTGTTCAGCAGACATGCCGGCAGTTCCCTTGTCGACCGCGTTTCGACTCGCCGCAAGCAATCGGCGAGCGGAGCCGCTGCGCGACCGCATCGCCGAGCTTCATCGAGCAGACGAGGCCGCCACCGTGCGCGAGCTGCTCGACGAAGCTGCTCTCTCCCCGGAACAGCTGGTCAGTGCGCAGCGCCTCGCCGCATGGCTCGCCGCGAGCGTGCGCGCGTCGCGCACTCGCGCCGGCGGCGTCGATGCGTTGATGCTCGAGTTCTCACTCGACTCGCGTGAAGGCGTGGCGCTCATGTGCCTCGCCGAGGCGTTGCTGCGCATTCCCGATTCTGCGACTCGCGACCGCTTGATTCGCGACAAGATCGGCCGCGGCGACTGGCGCGCGCACGTCGGACGCAGTCCGTCGTTGTTCGTCAACGCGGCGGCCTGGGGACTGCTCGTCACCGGAGAGCTCGTCGATACACGCAGCGACTCCGCGCTCGAGGCCGCCGTCGCATCGCTTCTGCGCAAGGGCGGCGAGCCTTTGATCCGCAAGGGAGTGGATCTCGCCATGCGGCTCCTGGGCAAGCAGTTCGTCACCGGGCGGACGATCACGGAGGCCATCGCGAATGCCCGCGGCCGCGAGCAGCGCGGCTATCGCTTCTCCTACGACATGCTCGGCGAAGCCGCGGTGACGGCCGAGGACGCCGATCGCTATCTCGCCGCTTACGAGGACGCGATCGACGCCATCGGCGAAGTCGCCCGCGGCCGCGGCGTCTACGAGGGGCCCGGCATCTCGATCAAGCTCTCGGCCCTGCATCCGCGCTACTCGCGGCTCAAGCGCGACCGCGTGCTGAGCGAGCTGCTGCCCGTCGTTGCGGACCTCGCCAAGCGCGCGCGCGAGCACAACATTGGCTACAACATCGACGCCGAGGAAGCCGACCGGCTGGAGCTGTCGCTGGATCTTTTCGAGCGCCTCGCGGGCGATCCGGAACTGGCGGACTGGAACGGGCTCGGCTTCGTCGTGCAGGCCTACCAGAAGCGCTCTCGCGCTGTGATCGACTGGATCGTCGATCTCGCGCGTCGCAACCGGCGCCGGTTGATGCTGCGTCTGGTCAAGGGCGCGTATTGGGACGCGGAGATCAAGCGCGCGCAGGTCGAAGGGCTCGACGGCTATCCCGTCTTCACGCGCAAGGTCCACAGCGACGTCGCCTATCTCGCCTGCGCCAAGGCGATGCTCGCCGCGCCCGACGCACTCTACCCGCAGTTCGCGAGCCACAACGCGTTCACCATCGCCGCCGTGCATACGCTCGCAGGTGCGGCCGACTACGAGTTCCAGTGCCTGCATGGCATGGGGGAGAGCATCTACGACGAAATCGTCGGAGCCCACAAGCTCGACCGCGCCTGCCGCATCTACGCGCCGGTCGGCTCGCACGAGACGCTGCTTGCCTACCTCGTGCGGCGCTTGCTGGAAAACGGCGCCAACACGTCTTTCGTCAATCGCATCGTCGATCCCGAGGTCGAGATCGCCGAGCTCGTCGCCGATCCGGTCGCGCAGGCGCGCGCGCTGGGCGGCACGCCGCACCCGCGCATC
>DATKJP010000256.1:0-3456 GCA_035543635.1 Casimicrobiaceae bacterium | reverse complement strand
GAATAGGACGCTCGACGAAGTCGAGAAGGCGCTGCCGGGCCATGCGCCGCGAGTATCGGTGCGCTATCTCCTGGAGCGCGGTCGCGTCTTCAATTCTTCGCGTCAGCCGGAGCGCGCCGTGCCGCTGTTTCGCGCCGCGCTCGACCAGGCGCGCGCCGCGGGTGAAGATTTTCTTGCCATCGACGCTGCGCACATGCTGGGCATTGCTGCGCCGCCCTCAGAACGGCTCGACTGGAATCTTCAGGCGGTGGCGATGACCGAGCGCACGAGCGACGCGCGCTCGAAGCGCTGGCTCGCCTCGCTCTACAACAACATCGGCTGGACCTATCACGATCGCGGCGACTACGCTCGAGCGCTCGATTACTTCGAGAAGGCGTTGCCGGCCTGGCAGGCGCGCGGTGATGGCGAGTCGATTCGCGCGGCACGCTGGTCGGTCGCGCGGGCCTTGCGCTCGCTCGGACGCTACGACGAAGCGCTCGCGATCCAACACGAGCTTCTCTCGGAGCTCGAAGCAGGCAGCGAGAAGGATGGCTACGTATTCGAAGAGCTGGGCGAGCTGACGCTGGCGCGCGGCGATGCACCTGGCGCGAAGCCGTGGTTCGCCAAGGCTTACGCGGCCCTGTCGGCTGACGCCGGGTTCAGCGCCGACAATCCCGAAAGACTCGAGCGGCTGCGCCGCCTCGGAGCGGCGCCATGAATCCCGACAAGCGCCTGGCGATCTACAAGAGGCTGCGCGCGAACAATCCGCATCCGCGCAGCGAATTGAACTACCGCAGCCCTTTCGAGCTGCTGGTCGCAGTGGTGCTTTCCGCGCAAGCGACCGACAAGGGCGTCAATCTCGCCACGGCGAAGCTCTTTCCGAAAGCGAACACGCCGCAGGCGATCTGGAAGCTGGGGGAGGAAGGACTCACCGAGTACATTCGCAGCATCGGTCTTTATCGCACGAAGGCGAAAAACATTATCTCGCTGTGCCGGAAGCTCATCGACGAGCACGGCGGCGAGGTGCCCGCGAACCGCGAGGCGCTGGAGGGCCTTCCCGGCGTGGGTCGAAAGACGGCGAACGTCGTGCTCAACGTCGCCTTCGGCCAACCCACGATCGCCGTCGACACGCACATTTTCCGCGTGGCCAATCGCACCGGGCTCGCGCACGGCAAGACCCCCGAGGAGGTCGAGCGCAGGCTGGTCAAGTTCACGCCCGAGGAGTTTCGCCACGACGCGCACCACTGGCTCATCCTGCACGGCCGGTACGTATGCCAGGCGCGCAAGCCTCGTTGCCCGGAGTGCGTCATCGCCGACCTGTGCGAGTATCCGCGCAAGTCGGTAGCGTAAGGCGCCGTCCTCAGCGCTTGACGATCACGACTGGTGGCTGCGAGCTGTAATACGCCGCTAGGTTCTCGATGTCGGCCGTTGATAGCGCACCGGCGAACCCGGCCATGATCGCGTTCTTGCGCGCGCCGGACTTGTAGTCGCGCAACGCCTTGGCGAGGTAATCGGGACGCTGGCCGCCCAGCTTCGGATAATCGGGCACCTTGCTGTTGCCGTCCAGGCCATGACAGGCCTGACAGATTTCCTTGGCTTTGGCCGCGCCCGCCTGCAGGTCCGCGGCGCTCGTGCCCGCGCTGCATCCGAGAACGGTTGCGCCGAGCAGCAAAAGCAGATTGCGCATCGTCAGCATCTCGTTCTCCTCATTTGGCCGGAGCCGCCTCGCCGTAATACGCGGCGAGGTCCGCCATATCCTTGTCAGAGAGCGACGCAGCGATCGCCCTCATGCTCGGATGGCTGCGCTCGCCGCTCTTGTACTCCTGCAGCGCTTTCACGATATACGCGGGATGCTGGCCTCCGATCTTCGGCACCCCGTACACTTCGGGATACGCCGTGCGCCAGCCGGGAATTCCGTGACAACCCTGGCACATTTCGGTCTTGCGCTCACCCGCCGCAGGGTCGCCTGCCGGCGCCGCGTTTTGACTCCACGCGAGCAATGGCACGCTGGCGAGCGCCAGGGCCGCACACAAGCTCGTTGCTCTCATCTGTTGGTTTTGATCGAAGTGTTATGGGCGGCGCCGCTTCCAGCTCAGCGCTCGAGAAGATGCAGCTTTTCTTTAACCGTTTTCCACTCGTCGGCATCGGCCGGCGCGGGCTTCCGCTCGATGATCGGCTTCCAGACCTTGGAGAGCTCGGCGTTGAGCGCCTTGAAGCGCTGCTGCTCGGCCGGGACGTCGTCCTCTGCGAAGATCGCTTCCACCGGGCACTCGGCCACGCACAGCGTGCAGTCGATGCATTCGTCGGGGTCGATGACCAGGAAATTCGGACCCTCGCGAAAGCAGTCGACTGGGCAGACGTCCACGCAGTCGGTGTACTTGCAGCGGATGCAACTCTCGGTGACAACGTAGGTCATTGGCTGTAGAGCGGCGGAAACTCGCGGATTTTACCAAATCCACCCCGCTGCGCGCGGTAACACTTCGTTTTCCCATGGAAGCGTCTTGCATCCCGGGGGGCTTTCGGCTAACTTAGAGTCTCGCACGCCGCACGCGCTTCGCCGCGCCGCACTCCCCCGAAACGAGGACCGCATGAGTGAACACGTCAAGCACGTGACCGACGCCAGTTTCGACGCCGACGTTCTCAAGTCGGGAACGCCCGTGCTCGTCGATTACTGGGCGGAATGGTGCGGTCCCTGCAAGATGATCGCTCCCATCCTGGACGAGGTGGCAAAGGACTACGCAGGGCGCGTGACGGTGGCGAAGCTCGACGTCGACGCCAATCCCGGCACGCCGGCCAAGTACGGCATTCGCGGCATTCCGACCCTGATCCTGTTCAAGGGCGGAGAGGTCGCCGCACAGAAGGTAGGCGCGCTGTCGAAATCGCAGCTCACTGCGTTTCTCGACAGCCAGCTCTGAAAATTCTCTTTTCTTCCTCATTTGACACTACTCACCGGACCCGCTACGCTTCCTAGCTGACTCGGCCTCGCAGTTCGGGGGCCGGCACCACCGGCGCTGTCGAGTTCTCCGGCGCCAAAATCCCCGTCGCATTCGCGCGGCTCGATCGCCGCAATCGCTTCCTTCGCAACCTATGCACCTGTCCGACCTCAAATCCAAACCTGTAACCGAGTTGGTCGAGATCGCCAACACCAACGAGATCGACGGCGCGAATCGCATGCGCAAGCACGATCTCATCTTCGCGCTGCTCAAGAACCAGGCGAAGAAGGGCGAGAGCATCTTCGGCGACGGCACGCTCGAAGTGCTGCCGGACGGATTCGGCTTCCTGCGCTCGCCCGACACGAGCTATCTCGCCGGCACCGACGACATCTATATCTCCCCGTCGCAGATCCGCCGCTTCAATCTGCACACTGGCGATACCATCGAAGGCGAGATCCGCACGCCGAAAGACGGCGAGCGCTACTTCGCGCTGGTCAAGGTCGACAAGGTCAACGGCGAGGCGCCGGAAGCCGCGAAGACGAAG
>DATKJP010000255.1:0-6139 GCA_035543635.1 Casimicrobiaceae bacterium | reverse complement strand
GCCACGGCATCGCGAAGAATCTCGTCAGCAAGGGTTTTCCCCTGGCCATACGCGTTCATCGCAACCGCAAGCCGGCCGAGGACATTCTGGCTGCCGGAGCGAAGGAAGCGAAGACGAACGCGGAGCTGGCGCACGCCTCCGACATCGTGATCCTGTGCGTCACCGGATCCCCGCAGATCGAGGAAATCATCTACGGCGAGAACGGCATTCTCGGCGTTGCGCGCGACGGATTGATCCTGATCGACACCTCGACCGCCGAGCCTTCGTCGACGGCGAAGATTCGCGGCGACCTCGCGCCGAAGGGCGCGCTCTACGTCGACGCGCCGCTCGCACGCACCCCGAAGGAAGCCGAGGAGGGGAGGCTCAACACGATGGTGGGGGCGGACGACGCGACCTTCGCGCGGCTGAAGCCGGTCTTCTCGGCCTACTGTGAAAACATCGTGCACGCCGGTCCGCCGGGGCACGGGCACATGCTCAAGCTCATCAACAATTTCATCGCGCAGGCGATCGCGACGGCGACCGCCGAAGCGTGCGCGACCTGCGCCAAAGCCGGCGTCTCGATCGCAAAGTTGCATGAGCTCGTGTCCGCCGGCGCGGTCAACTCGGGCATCTTTCAGATGATGGTCGGCAAGATGCTGGAAGGCGGCGATCTCTCGGGACTCAAGTTCACGCTCGTCAACGCAATGAAGGATCTGCGCTACTACACTCATTTCGCGGAATCGCTGCCTACGCCCGCGATCGTCGGCGAGGCCGTGCATCAGAGCCTCGTCAACGCCAATCTGCTGGGCTTCGGCGAGAAGTACGTGGCATCGCTGATCGAGGCTCAGGAGAAGCTGGCCGGCGTGAAGATCGTGCCGCGCTGAGCGTGTACCCCGCAGGGCCGGGTTCATACGGCCGCGCAATCCTGGAACGCAGATGACGCCATCGCAGCAACGCTTCGGGCTCTCCTGCGCGCTGGCGACTCCCTTTCTCGCGGACGGGGGCGTCGACCTCGCACGGCTGACCGCCCATGCGCGGTCCTGCCTCGCCGCAGGCTGCGCGAGCGCCACGATCTGCGGCACGACCGGCGAGGGTGCGTCGCTCGGCGCGGGAAGCCGCGACAGGATTCTCGGTGCGTTGCACGAGGCGGGCATCGACCTTCGCCATGAGATCGTCGTCGGCATCGCGGCGAGCTCGATCGAAGAAGCATCGGTGCAGGTGAAGCAGACGGCTGCCTTTGGCTGCCGCACCGTCCTGCTGCCGCCGCCGTTCTACTTCAAGGATGCGACGGAAGACGGCCTGTACGACTGGTACAGCCTCGTGCTCGATCGGGTCACGGCGGGGAATTTGCGCGCAATCCTTTATCACATCCCTGCAGTGACCGCGATGCCGCTCTCCATCGCGCTTATCCGTCGGCTCAAGGAGCGTTTTCCCTCGACGCTGCTCGGGGTCAAGGATTCGTCCGGCGACTCGGACTATGCGCGCTTGCTGCTGACGCAGCATCGCGACCTCGCGATTTTGATCGGCGACGAGCGGCGTCTGCCCGAGGCGGTGCGCATGGGCGCGAGCGGTGCGATCTCCGGGCTCGCGAACATCGTTCCGGATCTCATGCTGCCACTCGCCAACGAAGGCCGTGACGATCAGCGGATTTTCGCGCTGGTCGAAGAGGTGCTCAAGTATCCGGTCACGCCCGCGGTCAAGGAGTTGGTCGCGCATCAGACCGGCGACGCGGCATGGCGCAACGTCGCGCCCCCGCTCGCTCCGTTGACGCGAGAGGAGGCGGGGCGCCTCACAAGCGCGTTCGATGCCATCATGCGGCGGGCGACGGCGTGACTCGTGGCGTCCCTAGGAGTAGCATCCGCCCGCAATCGCGCGCAGATTTCTCGTCGTGCCCTCATCCCGCACTTCCGCGCTGCAACGCGACGCCATCCTGTCCGAGCTGGGAGCGGAGCCGAAGATCATGGTCGAAGTCGTCGACACGATCGACTCCACGAACAGCGAGCTGTCGCGTCGCGCGACCCGGCAGGACATCCATCGGCATGTGCTCGTCGCCGAAGCGCAGACAGCGGGGCGCGGGCGTCGCGGCCGAGCCTGGACCGTTGTCGCCGGGGGCAGCATCACCTTCTCGCTCGGCTGGCGCTTCGAGCAGGGCGCGAACTATCTCTCGGGTTTGACACTGGCGGTTGGATTGGCTGTCGCGCGCGGGCTGGAGGCGCTCGGCTTCGCAGGCATTGAGCTCAAATGGCCGAACGATCTCGTGCGTCGCCAAGCCAAGCTCGGCGGGATACTCGTCGAGCTGACCGGTGACGCGCTCGGACCGTCACTCGCGATCATCGGCATCGGGCTCAACGCACAGCTTCCCGCTGCGGCGCGCCGCAGCATCGGGCAGCCGGTGACCGATCTCGCGAGCATCGCGCGAAGGCGAGCCATCGACCGCAATCTGCTGCTCGCGCGAATCTTGCGCGAGCTTGCGGCCGTCCTGGAAGCATTCGCGGAACGGGGATTCGCACCGCTGCGCGCGGACTGGCAACGCCGCCACGCGCTGCAGCGCAAGCCGGTCCAGGTCCTGTTGCCCGACGGCAGCAGCGCGCGCGGTGAAGTCGTCGGAGTGGATGCCGAAGGCGCGCTCGTCGTCGACAACCGCGGCCAGCGTCTGCGTTTTCTGAGCGGCGAAGTCTCACTGATCCGATGATTCTCTGTCTCGACTGCGGCAACAGCCGCTTTAAATGGGGACTCGCCGGTCCCCAAGGCTGGATTTCGCAGGGCAACATTCCAAATCAAGAGATCGGGACGCTCGCGTTGCGCGACTGGCAGAACCTGCCCCGCCCTGCGCGCGTGGTCGGCGTCAACGTCGCGGGCGAGGCATTGCGGGTGCGCGTCGAGGCGCAGATCGTGCGCTGGCGCCTGACTCCGGAATGGATCATCGCGCGCGAGGAGGCCGGCGGGGTCTATAACCGTTATGCGCGGCCCTCGCAACTCGGTCCCGATCGCTGGGCTGCGCTCGTCGCCGTGCGCGCGCGCGTCGCGGAAGAGCTCTTTCCCTCGGCGTGCATCGTGGTGAACGCCGGCACCGCGCTCACGATCGACGCGCTCGACGTTGCGGGAGTCTTCCGCGGCGGAGTCATACTTCCGGGAATGAACATGATGTTGCAGGCGCTGGCCGAGAACACCGCCGCGCTTCGCGTTCCTGCAGGGCGCTATCACGATTTTCCTATCAACACGGCGGACGCGCTCTATTCGGGCGCGGTGCAGGCGCTCTGCGGCGCAATCGAGCAGATGCGAGCACGTCTCGGCAGCGACGAAACGCAGCCGCGGGTGATCCTGTCCGGAGGCGCCGCGGCGGAGATTGCGCCGCACCTTACCCCGCCGGTGGAGGTCGTGGATAATCTCGTGCTCGAGGGCGTGCTGACCCTCGCAGAGTCCTCTTCCAAGGGATGAGAATCTTCGTCGCGCTCCTGTTCTTCACGAACCTCGCTGCGTTCGGCTGGTTCTGGGTCGAGTCGCGCATGAGCGGAGGCGAGGGGGTACGCCTCACGCAACAGGTGCAACCCAACAAGATCGCGCTCCTCTCGCCTCAGCAGGTCGCAGCGCTCGGCCCGGCGAAAGTCGCCTCGCTGGCGGACGTGTGCGTCGAATGGGGACCGCTTTCCGACACCGAGAAAGCGCGCGCGCTAGCGACGCTCGAGCCGCTCGATCTCGCCAAGCTCATGAGTCAGAAAAAAGTCGAGGTCATCACCAACTATTGGGTATTCATTCCGCCAGCGGCCAACAAGGTCGCGGCCGATCGCCGGCTCGCCGACCTGAAGGCGCAGGGTTTGAAGGACGCCTTCATGATCGATGGCGGGCCGCAGCGCTTCGCGATCCAGCTCGGAGCGTTCCGCACCGAAGAAGGTGCTCAGGCGCAGCTTGCCGACCTAGCCGACAAGGGAATCAAGAACGCAAAGGTCGGCCCTCGTGCGCAGGCCGTGCTGCAGTCCGCGCTGGTCGTGCGCGACCCTCCGGCACCGGCGGTCACGAAGCTCAAAGAGATGCAGGCGAGCTTCCCGGGCAGCGAGCTCAAGGTCGGCGCGTGCGACAAGACGAGCTGATCGCCAGACCCCGCGCGGCGGCGATCCGCCAGGCAGCGACAGCGCGCGACATCGAGCTCGCGCGCGCTCTCTTTCTCGAATACGCGAGGTGGCTCAAGGTTGACCTTTGCTTTCAGGGCTTCGAGCAGGAGCTTGCCGCGCTTCCGGGCGCGTATGCCCCACCGCGTGGGCGGTTGCTTCTCGCGGGCGCGCAGGATGAGGCGTTTGCCTGCATCGCCCTGCGGCCGCTCGAAAGCGAAAGCCGTTGTGGCTGTGGAAATGCCGCGGGTGCACTCGAACCCTCCGCCGCGAGCACGGGAGTAACAACGAGCGGGCCGATTGGCGAGGTAAAGCGTCTCTACGTGCAGCCAGCGCAGCGCGGCGCAGGCTGGGCGAAGCGACTCGCGCAGATGCTCCTCGACGAGGCACGCGTTATCGGTTACCGAGAGCTCAAGCTCGACACGCTCGCCTGGATGTCCCCGGCGCGCGCGCTGTACTCGAGCCTCGGCTTCAGCGAATGCGCACCGTACTACCGCAATCCGCTTTCCGGCGTCGTGTACATGTCGCTCGCGCTCTGAGACGCGAATGCCTCTGTCTACGTCGGAGCGCAAGGCGATCGATGTCGCGACCGCGGAGATCGAGGCGCGGACCGGTGTGCAGGTCGTCACAGCGATCGTCGGCAAAGCCGATCACTACGCCGAGCTGCCGTGGATCGCGTTTGCATTTGGCGCGTCGATCGCGGCGCTGGGCGCGGTCGTCGCTGACTGGCTGCCGCCACAGTGGGTGAGCGGGGAAGTCGCGCTCGTGCACACGATCACGATCCTCGGCTTCGGCGGGGCGAGCGCGCTCGCCGCCGTATTCATCCCCGCGTACGCTCGCGCCTTCCTGCGCGAGGCGCGCCGCGACCTCGAGGTGCGCCACTACGCGGAGTCGCTCTTTCTGCGGCGCGAATTGTTCAAGACGCGCGCGCGCCGCGCCGTGCTCATTCTCCTGTGCCGCTTCGAGCGCAAGGTCGAGATCCTACCCGACGTCGGGCTGCACTCCGCCATCGATGGCTCCGACTGGCGGCGCGTGATCGCCGCCATGGCGCCATCGCTCCGCGAGGCGCGTTTCGCCGAAGCGCTCCACGCCGGACTTGCCTCTCTGGAAGAGATGGTCGCGAGCAAGGGATTCACGCGGCATAAGGGCGAGCACAACGAGCTGCCGAACCGTCCCATCGAAGAGGACGGCGCGGAATGAGAGGCATCGCGGTTCGCTTCGTAATGCTGGTCGCGGCTTGCGGCATGCCGCTGGTGGCGCCGGCAGCCGACGTTCCATACCTCACCGGTCGCGTTGTCGACGACGCGGAGATTCTGAAACCCGCGACACGCGAGACGCTCACGGCGACGCTGAAGGCGCACGAGCAGACAACGACGAATCAGGTCGCCATCCTCACCGTGCCGACGATCGGCGGCGAGTCGATCGAGGAGTACGCGGTCAAGGTGTTCGAGAGCTGGAAGCTCGGACAGAAGGGCAAGGACAACGGCGTGCTGGTGATCGTCGTGCCGCAGGACCGCAAGATGCGGATCGAAGTCGGCTACGGGCTGGAAGGAACGCTTACCGACGCCGCCGCGAGCCGGATCATACGCAACGTGATGACGCCCGCGTTCAAGCAGGGTGATTACGACGGAGGCATCACCAAGGGCGTGAACGCGATCGTGGCCACGCTGGAGGGAAAGGACGATACCTCGCCTGCGGGCGCGTCGTCGACCTCGTCGATCCCGATCGGCAGCAAGACGCTGCACATCGATGAGCCCGACATCCCGTGGCCGCAACGGATCCTCTTCGGCGCGTTCATCTTCAGCATCCTCGGGATTTTCACCTTCGTCGGAGTCATGACGCCGGGGCTGGGCTGGTTTCTGTACGTGTTCCTGATCCCGTTCTGGGCGATGTTCCCGATCGTGGTAGTCGGAGTGCGCGGCGCGCTGGTCCTGCTGGGGACCTACGTCATCGGTTATCCGATCTCCAAGCTTGTTCTCTCGCGCAGCGCCTGGTATCAGAAGGCAGCGCAGGACCTGAAGACCAAGGGCAGCGCGAGCATCGGCGGGTTCACC
>DATKJP010000254.1:0-2088 GCA_035543635.1 Casimicrobiaceae bacterium | reverse complement strand
AGTCTGGCACTTTTCCACGGCACATTCTCCAGTGATTTGAGTACGCTTTCGTCGAGTTCCGGTAGTGATTTCCTTGCCGTCGAATTCAGCAAATTCTTTGCCATTCGCGTGCCAGACCATTCGTAGCCGACGAACGACGTGTGATGTTGTCTACGTCACGAATGCGAGGCCGCTTCGCGCGAGCGCGCGCCGTTCACACACATTGCAGATGAAGATTGCCGATAGCGTGCATACGACGTATGGCCGATGCACGGCTTGAACGAGAGCGTCAGTGCAGCGTCACGGGCAGGAACGACATCGCGGGCGTGAACACGGGGCGAATGCGCAGGCGCACGCGGCGCGCGGCGCATAGCGTCCGGCGCGCTGCGCTTGCGTGGGCGAGAGTTGGCGCAGGCCGCGAATGCGCGCCCGAACGTTCGCGTGCACGCTGGCGGCTCGCGCGTGCGATGAGCCGTGGGCCGCGTCGTGCTTCAGCCCGCTTGCTCGAGAAAAGAACGGCCGTCGACCGCATCGCTGTTTGCAGTTGGAAAAAAGATTTCCCCGACGACCGTAAACCTTGTTGGGTGGGCTTTAGGATCAGGCCGCGAGCTGCGTGACCATCGTTTCGAGGGCTTCAGGCACGTCCTGCACGCGACGCAACGGCGTCGGCACCTGCGTGTCCAGGACCTTCTTGAGCTCGGCATCGGCGGCGGCGGCATGCTGTGCCAGCTCTTCGTCGTAGCGATGACGCGCTTCCGGGTTCGACAGGACCTCGTACGCCGCGTGAATCATGCGCACGAGCCCTGATAGATCCTGACCCGCATCCGTGGTGCCTTGCTGGAACCGTTCGAGCAGCGACAGATACGCCGCTTCGATGCGCGCGCGGCTCGCGCCTGGCGCCAGTTCGAGATAGTCGTAGTGTGTGTAATTCACAGCCATCTCCTGTCCGGATTTCACGGGGCGTTTCGCCCGTTCGCCTCCCCTACTGCAGCAACCGTGCCAACGCACGATCCCGCCAGTCGGCGCCAGCGTAAGTCATTGATCTAAAAAGCTGCCGTAGGTACGGCGCTGCCACCCATCGACGACGAACGGAGCCCGTCGAAGGGCTCCGAAGTCGGCCGGGAAACGGCCTTCGGAAATCAAATGACAGCGAGCGGCGTCGCGCGTGACGGCGGCGGGAAGGCGCGGTCGAGCGCGTGAAGCGCTTCTTCGTCCAGATCGATCAAAATTGCGCCACGGTTGTCGTGAACATGCGCAGGGTTCGACGATTGCGGAATCGCCATCACGTCGCGCTTCCGCAGCAGCCAGGCAAGCGCTACTTGCGCCGGCGTGCACTTGAGACGCCGCGCGATCGGTGAGAGCTTGGGGTTGCGCAGGAGATCGCCCTGTCCGAGCGGCGAGTACGCCATCAGCGGCATCGCGTGCGCGCGCATGAGCTTCACGAGCTCCCACTCGATGCCGCGCTCACCAAGGTGGTAGAGGACCTGATTGGTGGCGCACCGCGCGCCCTCCGGAAGCTTGAGCAGTCCTTTCAGGTCGGCGACATCGAAGTTCGATACGCCCCAGCGCAGGATTTTGCCGTCGCGCCGTAACCGCTCGAAGGCATCGACCGTTTCCGCGAGTGGAATGCGTCCGCGCCAGTGCAGCAGGTAGAGATCGAGATGATCGGTGCGAAGCCGCTTCAGGCTGCGTTCGCAGGCATCGATCGCCCGCTTGCCGCCCGCGTTCTGCGGATAGACCTTGCTGACGAGAAAGACCTGCGAGCGCCGGCCGGCGATGGCAGCCCCCACGATCTCCTCCGCGCCGCCATCGCCGTACATCTCCGCGGTGTCGATGAGTGTCATGCCGAGGTCGAGCCCGAGCTTGAGCGCGGCGACTTCCTCCCCGCGCTTTCGCGATTGCTCGCCCATCGTCCAGGTGCCTTGCCCGAGAGCGGGAACGCGGGCACCGTCGGCTAGCCGCAGGCGTGGAATGTCTACGGTCATCGCACGGATCTCCAATATTGATCACCCGACCATCAGGGGGCGTCGAGCGCGTCCGTGCCGGGCGTGGGGTTGCGTGCATGCTCTCGTGCCAGGCCATAGACACGCGCTCGCAACGCGTGCGTCC
>DATKJP010000253.1:0-3174 GCA_035543635.1 Casimicrobiaceae bacterium | reverse complement strand
GTTTCCGTGCGCTTGGGCGAATACGTCTCCCACTTCTGGCATCCCGGGCAGCGCCAGTAGTATTGCCGCGCACGGAAACCGCACTGCTCGCACTTGTAGAGGCCGAGGCGCTTGATGTGCTGCCCGACGAGCCCCTTGACGAGCTCTAGGTCGTGACGGCGATCGGCCGGTGCCGCGAGGAGCTGCGCCTCGAGCAGCCGGTCGAGGCCGATCAACGTCGGGTTGCGCGCGAGTTCGTCCTTGATCAGTACCGCGGCGCTGTCCGGGCCTTCGTGCTCGAGCACCAGCGTAAAGAGCGCGTTCAGGACATCGAGCGACGGATACTGGCTCTGGTAATTGCGGAGCAGCCGCACGCCAGTCGGCAGATCGCGCAGGCGGCGGAACGCGTCGGCGAAGCGATCGGCGGCGAGCGCGAGAAACGCGGGGTTCTGCGACTCGATGCGCTGCCACGCGTCGATCGCGCCTTTCCAGTCCTCGGTCTGCGCTTTGAGGTCGCCGGCAAGAAGGTTGGCGCGCGCGCACGCGCGGTGACCGGCAAGCGCCCGATCGATCTCGGCTTGCGCGGCTGCCGCGTCGGAACGCAACAAGGCCGCCTGGGCAAGCTCGCAGTGATACTGCGCGATCTCGCGAAAGTACGGCTGCTTCGCGATTGCTTCCATGCGTGTGGTCGCGGCGACCGCCTTCGGCCAGTCCTTCTCCGTTTCGTAGATCGATATGAGGTGGCCGAGCGCCGCGTGCTCGTAGGGCGTCCCGTCGAGCTTCGTGAACAGCTCCTCGGCGCGATCAAGGAGTCCTGCACGATGAAAATCCTGCGCGAGCTCGTAGGTCGCCATCGTGCGCCGCTCGCCCGGAAGGTCATGACGATCGAGCAGGTTCTGATGCATCCGGATCGCGCGGTCGATCTCACCCTGGCGGCGAAACAGCGATCCCAGCGCAAAGTGCAGATCGATGGTCTGCGGATCGACCTTGACGACCTCGATGAACGATTCGATCGCCTTGTCCGGCTGCTCGTTCAGCAGGAAGTTGAGGCCCCGGAAATACGAAAGCGGCAGCGCGCGCGACTCGCGCAGCAAGTGCTTGATGTCGATGCGTGCGGCGATCCATCCCATCGCGAAGAACAGCGCGGGAAGCGGCAGCAGCCACCACAGCTCGAAATCCATGCGCGCGGGGAGAAGGTCCCTTGGGGGCGAGTCCCGCCTCAAGGCTCGAAACCCGGTCCCGATGCCGGCGCCGTTCCCGGTGCGGCGCCATGCGGGGCCGGTCCGAGGTGGCGGTGCTCGCGGCGCAGGCGATTGATCTGGCGCTTGAGGCGCGCGATCTTGAACGCGCCCGCGATCAGTCCGGCCGCGACGCCGGCGGCAAACGCGGTCAGCACCACGAAGATCAGGGGCGCACGGAGGCTCGCGAGGTTGAAGAACTTGAGCTCGACGACGTCCGCATTCTGCAGCGACAGAAACAGGAGCAGCGCGAACAATCCGATGAAGACGATCCAGCGGATGAAAGTCATGACGGACCTGCTCGATGGCGCTTCAGCCGTTCTTCTTGAAATCCACCCGCTCGCGCAGCTCCTTGCCGGCCTTGAAGTGCGGAACACGCTTTTCCGGCACCTGGACCTTCTCACCGGACTTCGGATTGCGGCCGGTGCGCGGCGGTCGGTAGTTGAGGCCGAAGCTCCCGAACCCACGGATTTCGATGCGCTCGCCCTTCGCGAGGCTTTCCGCCATTGCGTCGAGAATCATCTTGACCGCCAGCTCGGCATCTTTGGCCACCAGTTGCGGAAACTGGCCCGCCAGGCGGTCGATCAGCTCCGATTTGGTCATGAATGGCGCCCCGCGTCGATGGTTTCGCTTGTTGGTTCGAGGTCGAATGCAAAGCGTTCGGGGAGGCGCGGCCGCGCGATCCGGCTCGGGGGCTCCCGCAACCGCCGCGTGCCTCCCGGAACGCGGCGTGCGGAAGCGCTCGATCGGCTCATCGACGCCTCGCCTGACCCCTCCCTAGCTCCTAGCTGCTTTTCGTCGTGTCGAGCTTGGCTTTCAGGAGCGCGCCGAGATTGGTCGTACCCGTCGCGGCGCCGGCGTTCTCCGCCGTCATTCTCTGCATTGCCTCCGATTCGTCGGCGCTGTCCTTCGCCTTGATCGAGAGATTGATGCTGCGGTTCTTGCGGTCGATGTTGATGATCATCGCCGTCACCGAATCGCCTTCCTTGAGGCGCGTGCGGATGTCCTCGACGCGGTCACGCGAGACCTCTGAAGCGCGGAGGTAACCCTCGATGTCGTTGCCGAGCGCGATCACAGCGCCCTTGGGATCGAGGCTCTTGACCGTACCCGTGACGACGCTGCCCTTGTCGTGCGTCGCGACGAAGTTCGAGAACGGGTCGCCTTCGAGCTGCTTGATGCCGAGCGAGATGCGCTCGCGTTCGACGTCGATCGCCAGCACCACCGACTCGACTTCCTGGCCCTTCTTGTAGTCGCGCACCGCGGCCTCGCCGGCTTGCGCCCACGACAGGTCGGACAGGTGCACGAGGCCGTCGATGCCGCCCGGCAACCCGACGAACACGCCGAAGTCGGTGATCGACTTGATCTGGCCCTTCACGCGATCGCCCTTCTTGTGGTTCATCGCGAACTCTTCCCACGGGTTCGGCATGCACTGCTTCATCCCGAGGGAGATCCGACGGCGGTCCTCGTCGATCTCGAGGATCATCACCTCGACCTCGTCGCCCAGCTGCACGACCTTGGTCGGGTGAATGTTCTTGTTCGTCCAGTCCATCTCGGAGACGTGCACAAGCCCCTCGATCCCCGACTCGATCTCGACGAACGCGCCGTAATCGGTGATGTTCGTGACCTTGCCGAAGAGGCGCGTGCCGGGCGGATAGCGGCGCGACAGCCCGACCCACGGATCCTCGCCGAGCTGCTTCATGCCGAGCGAGACGCGGTTCTTCTCCTGGTCGAACTTCAGGACCTTCGCGGTCACTTCGTCGCCGACCGCAAGCACCTCGGACGGGTGCTTCACACGCCGCCAGGCGAGATCGGTGATGTGCAGCAGGCCGTCGATGCCGCCCAGGTCGACGAACGCGCCGTAGTCGGTGATGTTCTTGACCACGCCCTTGACGATCGCACCCTCGGAGAGCGTCGCGAGCAGCTTCTCGCGTTCTTCGCCGAGGCTCGCCTCGAGTAC
>DATKJP010000252.1:0-22337 GCA_035543635.1 Casimicrobiaceae bacterium | reverse complement strand
GCGTCACCTGCAGCAGCACGCCGGTATCGATGTATTGCGCCGTCGTGGTGACCGCGTTCGTCGTACCGCCGACGATCGTCTGCTGCTGAATGGGGATGCGGTTGCCGACCTTGATCGTCGCCTTCTGGTTGTCGAGCGCGGAGAGGTGCGGATTGGAAATCACCTTGGTGTTGCCGTAAGTGTCGAGCAGGTGCAGCGCAGCCTGGATGCCTCCCGGGAAATTCGCGTTCTGGATGAGGTAAGTGAAGCCGTTCAGCAGCGAGAGCCCTGGGCTCGTGGTCGTGCTGCCCGAGGAGCTGGGCGCCGCCACGGGAGCTCCCGGATTGAACGGCGTGCTGCGGGTCAACAGCCCGCCGGCGCCGCGGCCCGAAGGCGCGCCGCCCTTGAACAGCCACTCGACTCCGAAGGAGATTTGATCGGTGAGCGTCACTTCAGCGATCGTCACGTCGATGATCACCTGGCGTTGCGGGATGTCGAGCTTCTTCAGCGCCGCCTCGATCACCGCATACTCGACGGGCGTGGCGACGACAAGGATCGTATTGTTGTCTTTGTCGGCGACCACTTGAATGTTGCGCACGATGCCGATGCCCTCGGCGCCGGTGAGCGAGCGCGCAATGGCGGTCGCAGCGCCGCCGGGCCTCGCCTGCGCCACCGCTGCGGCAGGCGGCGGCTGGGTACTCGTCTGGGGAATCGCGACGTTGGTGAGCGGCTGCGGCTGGTATTGCGGGGGCGTGACGATCTGCCCCGGCGGGGTACCCGGCGCGAGCGTCGGCGGCCCAGGCCCGGGGGCTGGCTGGGTGACGCTCCCCGTGAACGCCTGCTGGAGCAGCGGCGCGATCCTCTCCGAGCGGCCGTTCTGCACCTGATAGACGTAGAAGCGTATGCCGGCGCCCTCAGTCCCGGCCTTGTCGAGGCGCTCGATCCACTTCTTCGCTTCGTCGAGGTACGCAGCCTGCGGCGTAATGATCAGAAGCGCGTTCAGACGGTCGATCGGGATGATGCGCAGAATCCCTGTGAGCGGGCTCTTGTCAGGCGTCCCGAGCGCCTTCTCGAGCTCGGCTGTCACCGATTTGACGTCGGCGCTCTGCAGCGTAAACAGTCCCGCCGACATTCCCGCCATCCAGTTGATGTCGAACATCTCGACCGCGGCGAGCAGGTGCTTCAGCTCGAGCTCGGTGCCGGAGAGGATCAGCATATTTCGCACGTCGTCAACGCGCACCGTGGTCTGATCCTTGACGAAAGGCTCAAGCAGCGTGGCCATCTGCCGCACGCCCACGTAGTGCAGCGGCACGATCAGAACCGAAAAACCGGGCTGCAGCGGGCGGCTCGAGCTGCCGAGCTGCGGGGTCAGGTTGCCGCGCACGGCGGCTGCGGCGGGGAGAATCTTCCAGATGCGGTCCTCCTTCGTCATCGTCGCGCCGTTCATCCGCAGGAGCATCTCCATCGTCGCGTGCAGCGACTCTCGCGGGATACCGGAGGTGGTGCGAATCGTCACCGTTCCGCCGACTGCGGGATCGATCGTGTACGACTCATTCAGGATGTCGCTCAGGATGTTGCGCACGACGTCGCGGATGTCGGCGCCCTCGAAATTGAGCGTGACGGCCGCTCCGGGCACCGGCGGCTCCGGCGGTACGCCGGGCACGAAACCGCCTGGCTCCTGGCCCTGGACGAGAACGCCGGTGCCCTTGAAGATCTTCGACTGCTCGGGCGGTTTCTCCGGCCCCGTGGTCATCGCGGTGCCGGTGTCCCGCGACCCGCTCTTGGGAGCCGGAGCGCTCGCAGCCGGACCTGCGTCTCTCGCACTCCTGGTAGTAGCGCAGGCGACGAGCAGCAGCGTGAGCAGCAGTGGCAGCCAGGGCGCCCGCAGCCGAGGTGCCCGCGCATGCGCCAGCTTCATGTTGCGTTCATTCATCTTCGCCGCGCCTTTTTGGTCTTGGTTTGGAGGGCCGCCGCAGCGTGAGCCTGTGCTGCTCGGCCGCGGGCTCATCGGCCCCGCCGGTGTGCCGCCTGGGCCGAGGCGTCGCCGCCGGTCGACATGTTCGGGTCACCGCTTTGATTACTCCCCTGATTACCCCCTTGATTACCCCGTGCCGCAGCCGCACGCGCGGCCCGCCGCGCCTCCCTCGCCGTGTCCTGTGGTTGCGCCGGGGCGGCAGGGTTCGCCGCTCGCGCTGCCACGGCGCGCGCCGGCTGGGCAGCAGCCGCTGCAGCGGTGGCCGCCCCCGGCGGCGGCGGTGCAGCTGCGACCGTCGTCTTCGGGCCGGGCGCCACCTTGAGCACCAGTTCTTCGGCCTCGTCTCCCAGCGCGAACGTCACACGATCGGGGCCCACCATGGCAACGCGCATGCCGTTGATCTCGTCGCCTTGCCGAACAACCCGGGACTTGCCTCCAGCGGCCTCCTTGAGAAAGGCCACGTTGTGATCGCCGGTGACCGCGGTGCCTACCAGCACGTACTGCCCGGACGTCATCCGGCGCGGTCCGCCATCGCCCGCAAGCACCGGTGCGGGCCGCCGCGTGGCGTTGAACAGCGTGCGCGCGACAGTCTCGCCGTGCGCTGGCAACCCGCCGTCGATCTGGTAATCGGGCAGCACGGTCGTGGTAAGCGCGGCCGGGTCGACCGCGGGCGACGCGCCGGGGACGTGCACGATCTGACGGCCCCAGTCGATCTCCCAACCGACGACCAACGCGAGGGCAACGGCGGGGAGAATCCAGAACAACGAGCTGCGCGCCCAGCCGCGCGCGCGTTGTCCGTTGAGGAACGCAGGAAGGGTGCTCATTTCTTCGCCTCTTCGCCGGCTTTCGCGGCCTCCGAGCCCTTCGCTGTGTCGCCGCTCTTGCCGGCGTCGACCTTGGGGGCGTCGGCGTATGCAAATCCGGAGACGTCGAGCAACACCGAGAGCTCGGGTTCGTTGCCGGGCGGAGGCTTGAAACCGCGGAACGCGTTGAGCGGCCGTATGGTGACGTTCTCGACCAGCGTATAGGGCGTGTCCGTCTCGAGCGAATAGAGAATTTTCTGCAAGTTCGGCGTGGTGGCGAAGAGCTGCACGTTGATGCCCACCTGGCGATAGCGGCCTTCCTCGCGCGGTTGTTGCGTTTGCAGGGTCGTGATGCGCCCGCCATTGTTCTCGATCGCCGCGCGGACGAGGTCCTGCAGTTCCGCGCCGGCGAGATTCGGTGCCGTGTTGTGGAGGAAGAATCGCCGCCCGTCCTTCGCGCGCAGGGCATCGAGCGCACGTTTGAGCTGCGGGCTCTGCGCCGCGACGCGGCGGTAGACCTCGATCCTATCCTCCAAGGCGCTGATCGCGGCATCGTAGTGCCTGTGCAGCAGCACAAAAGGCGCGAGCAGCAGCGTCAGGCCGAGCAACAACGCGACCGCAAGCAGTGCAAGAGCCAGCACACGGCTTTGCTTGGGCGGCAGCGGCAGCGCGAGACTGAGCATCAGTCCTTCTCCTCGTCCTCGGGCGCCGGCTCCGCGGGCTGTTGCCCGCTCGCGGCAGGAATCGTCGGCGCCTCCGGTGCCACCATTGGCATCACCGCGGGCGGAGGAACAGTTTGCGCCGGCGCCGCGGGCGCTGCCATCGGCGGCGCGGTTGCGGGTGCGGGAGGCGTTGCGGGCATGGGCTGTACACGCATGCGTCGATCGCGTACGACCGGCTGCTGCGCCGTGGCGTCCACAGCTGGCGCGGGCGCCCCTTGCGGAAACGGGCCGAATCCCGCTGTGTTGGTTGCTGCGACAGCCGCCGCGGCTTCCTGTGGTGGAAGGGGCGCAGGGGCCGCAATGTTTACGGGCGCTTGCGGCTGAGCAGCTGCCTGTGCTGCGCCCGCAGATGCCGTCGGCGTGGCCGGCGCGGGCTTGACCGACGCAGCTGGCGCCGCCGGTGCTGCTGCGACCGGAATCGCGCCGAGCGCGAGGGCTTGCGGGGGCGGAGGAGCCAGCGTGCGCAAGCGCGCTCCCACGTCGAAGATCTCGCCGTTTGCGCCCTGGATCTTGGTCGTGGGCGAGCGCGGTGCGGCCTGCTCGACCAGCTTCGAGTCCTCGAGCAGCGCGATGAGCTTCCCGGCGTTACCCGATTCGCCGCGAAGGTAAAGGTCGCGCTGCGTCTCCTTGCCGCGACCGCTCGTCTTCAACTCGAACTGCGTGAGCCAGGTGTCGTCGGGAAGCGCGCGCGTCACCTCGTCCAGCACGTGCACCACGCTCGGGTACCCGTACTTCTTCGCGAGAATGTAGTTGTAATCGTTCTGCATCGCGTCGAGTTGCGTGCGCACTGAATCGGCGGCGCGCGCTTCCTGTCCAGCTTGCGCAGAAATCGCGGACAACTCGATGGCGTACTCGCGCTTCTGCGCGAGCGGAACGATTACCGCAGCGAACGCGATCGCTGCAACGGCGGCGAACGGCGTCCATACTTGCCAGCGACGCCACTCGAGCGGTCGCGGCCGCGCAACTTCGGGAATGAGGTTGAGACTTACGCTCGTTGTCGGAGGACCCGGCACCACGGCGCGCGGTACTGCGCCCCACGCTTCGATGCGCTTGCACGCATCATCGACGACGCTGCGCAGCGCCGCGGCCCAGTCGACGCGTAACGTCTTCTTCGCCGAGTCGCGGCTCCGGATCGCGGCGTCGAAGTAGAGTTGTTCCGGACGAAATGGAGTATGGCGGTCGAGATCGTAGGTGAGCGCCTGCGTGAGATTTTCCTCGACCGCTGTGGGGAGCGTGATCTCCTTGCGCAGGACTTGCCGTGAGCTGAGAGCAATCACCACTTTCGGCGCCGCGATGCCGCCCGAAGCGTTCGCCGCGAGCCGCGAAACTGCGGCGCGACCCGCAGCGAGCACGGCCGCAGCGTCGCCGATCAGCGACACTTTCTCGGCAATCGCCAGTCGCGTTGGGTCGGTGCCGAACTCCGGCCGCCAGAACACCGCTTCGTGATCGGAGAGCTCGATCACGGGTCGCACGAAGCGACGCTGCAGAGCGATGCGCGAAGCGCTCGGCATGAGCGGAGCAAGCTCGCCGATCCACCAGCGCCAGAAGCGCGGAATCCCTGCGCGATTGGCTGCCTCGCGCAGGCGCACTCCCCAGTTGTCCACACCGAGCTTCATTGCTTCTCCCAGAAACCCGCCTCGCTCAGGACAGCTTCTCAGCGAGATGGTTCGCCACCATCGCCATCATTGTGGAGCCGGCGGCGGTACAAAAAGCCTACGGTCACCCTCCTGCCACATCAATATCGCGACCGGATGCAGCAAATCGCCGCCCGGTCGCACCACCGAATCGCGGATGTATGTCACACCGTCCGCCGTCGTGGCCTCCGCGCGAATCCGCCAGACATTGATCTGTGCCGCGCCGGCCGCAACCGGAAATGCCGGCGGCGGCAAATGTTGCGCTAACGCGTCGTTACGCTGCGCGATATACGCATCGACCACCTCCGGCGTGGCGTTCGGCAGCGCGAGCAAAACAGTGCGCGACGCGTACGCCGGATTCACACCCGCCTGCTGGCTGAACACGGTCAGACTGTCGGCGACCGCCGCGTACAGCGCTGGAGTCATGCCCAGAACGCGCTGCAACTCCGCGACCGTCTCGAACGGCGCATTCGGCGGCGCATACGACAAACCCGCTGCCTGATAGTCCGGTGCTTTCGCACCTTGCGGGCGCTTTGCGTCGCCCGCGGTCTTCCAATCGTCTATCGCAGCGACCAGGCGTGTCGCTGTGTCCGAATCGACTCCTGCCGCCACCTCGAAGAGATTGATGAGCAGTATGTCCGGTGCCGCGTTCAAGTCGATTTTACCAGACTCGTCGAGCGCGTTGGCCGCGATCAGTGTGTCGCCGTCCTGCCAATAGTGAACGGCACCGTCGGAGGCCCAAGCATCGTTCACCATGCGCGGGCGCATCAGCTCGAAGGTGACCCGCGAAACCGCGCCGTCGGCGAGCGCGCGCGCCTGCGTGAGCGTCACCGCGTTGCGAGCCGCGAGCGCTTCGGTGCGCATGCTGTACGCAAATCCGGCGGCGATCACCGTCAGCAGCACCGTGATCCACAGGGCAATGATCAACGCGACTCCGCGTTCCCGTCTCATCGATTGCGCTCCCGGCAGAACTCCCACAGCTGCGGCCAGACCCGAAGCGCCCTGCTATACGCGTCGATCAGAGCGCGCACCGCGGCAAGGGGGGGCGTGCGAGCGCGCAAGGTCGCCTCGTCGACGGAGAACATCGGCGATGCGAGCCACGGTTGCAGCAATTCTCTCCAGGCGGCGGGCAGCGTCTCGTCTTCGAGCTGCGTCCGGATCGAGAACAGCACGCGGCTCTTTTCCTCCGCCGCATATTCGAGGAGCAGCTTCTGGAGCTGAGCATCGCTCGCCGCCGCGAGGTCCGCAAGCGATGCTGCGGCCGCAGCGAGACGTTGTTCCGGACGCAGCGCAGCGACAGCCGACTTGTTTCGCACCACGTGCGCGAGGATTAAAGGCACCAGCAGCTTGGCTTTCGGCGCGATTGGATCCTTGGCACCGAGCCAGCGCTTGGCGGGCTCACGCAAATGCAACACGCCGAACGGCAGATCGACTTGCCAGGCGCCGCGGTGGACCCAGTGCGCAAGATCTCCCAGCAGCACATCCTCGCTGCGCTCACTGCGCACTGTGGGCGGCAGCAGGCGCGAGTTGTCGATTCCCGCGATCGTCGTCAAGGTCAGCGACAGCCCGGGCAGCAGCCGCAGGCGCGTGTGTCCGCGCCAGTTGATGCGTTGGTCGAGCGCATAGGCGACAGCACTCGGGTTGGACTCGAGCCATTGGCGTGAGCGCTCCGGCAAAGCGAACAAATGCAGCGGGGCCACCGCCGAGCCCGGATCTCCGCAGGAATGGCTGCGCGTGAGCGTGATGCGCGCATCAGGCGCGAACTCGCCCGCTCCAGGCGCGGCGATCTGCATCGCCGTGAGCGGCCCGCTCTGTTGCTCGGCCAGCAACCAGGCGTCGGCCATCGGCAAACCGAGCCACCGCGCGTGCTGCGCGATCGGATCCAAATTCGCCGGCGGGCAGTGCCGCAGCAACGACTCCTCGTTCTCGTACCAAGTCAGCTCGTCGACTCGATCCGACACCGCGAACCCCGGATCGCTAAGTGGCGGACGACGCGGCTCGAGCTGCACGTCGTCATCGATGCTCACGAACGCGCGCCCGGCGAGCCGCAGCAAAGCGTGATTGAGCGCTCGACCGTAGGTCGCCTCGCCGGGTGCTGCAGGCGCGAGCAACCAAGCGATCTCCCGCGCTTCGCGTGGAAATTCGCGGACCAATGCGTCCTGAAACGCGTCCTCTGCCGCGCGATCGTAATGTTCGACCTCAAGCGAGCTCGCGTCCGCGATCACAGTCCGGTTAGCCTGCTCGTTGGCGGGATCGTGGGAGTCGTCGATCACGATCCAGCGTTTTTTCTCACCAGCGCGCGCTTCGAGCGCCACTGCGCTCGCGAGCAGTCGAGCCAGCAGTCGGGGTCGGTCGGCGGTGCGGATGACGACGCCGCCGAACGGCGCAGCGCGGCCATTTGAGGGCGCCCCGAAACGCGATACCAACTCGGGCACCGAGACGAGCAATCCGCGCTGCGCGCAGCGATCGAGCAGCTCCCGCACCGCGGGCCGATGCTCGTGCAGCACCGCGAGTTGCGCAGAGGCGTGCGCTTCATGCTCTGCGATCGTGCGCCAGCCTTCGCAGGCGGTAAGCAGCGCGTGCTCGCCCGCAGAGAGCTCTAGCGCAGCACCATTGAGCGCGTTGCGGACGATGCAGCGCCGCACCGCGATCGGCAGCGTAATGAGATCCGGTCGCAACCAGCGAGTCGCGGAGGAGCCGACGGCGACAGGAGCTCTCGCGGACGAAACTGCGGTCGCGGCCCACGCCGTCATCGGTTGAGCTCCCGGCAGAACTGCCACAACTCGGGCCACACGAGGAGCGCCCGGCCGTAGCTCTCGATGAGCGAGCGCATCGCCGTGACGTCCAGAACGCGCGCGCGCGCCCCTGCGTCATCGAGCGCGAGCGCGGGCGAGCCAAGCCACGCTGTGAGGCGCTGCTTCCATGCGGCGGGAAGTGCGGCGTCATCGAGCTGCTCGTGAATCGAGAACAGCGCGCTGCTCGCCGCATCCATGGCGTGCTGCAGCAGCATTTCCGCGAGTTGGCTGTCGCCTGCCGCAGCGATGTCGAGGAGCAATGCCCCGACTGCCGCAAGGCGTTGCTCCGGCTCTGCCGCGATGCACGCCGCTTCGCTTCGTGCTACGCACGCGAGGATGAAGGACAGCGGCTCCGAGGTCACTGTTTCACTCGCGCGCAGCCACTGCCGGGTCGGCTCCCGCCGGTGCGGCAAACCGAACGGCAGATCGACCTGCCACGCCGTGCGATGGATCCAATGGGTCACTGCGCCAAGCAGAAGGTCGGTGCTCCGATGACCGCGCGTCGTGGGAGGCAACAGGCGCGAGTTATCGAAGCCGGCAATCGTGGTGACGATCATGTGCCAGCCAGGCGCCAATCGCAGTTGCGCTTGTCCGCGCCAGTTGATGCGCTCCGCGAATCCGTGCTCCGCTGCCTCCGGGTTAGTGGCGAGCCATTGCCGAGACCGTGCCGGCAGCGAGAACAAATGCAGCGGCAGCGCATTGGAGCCGGGGTCGCCGCAGGAATGGCTGCGAGTGAAGATGATGCGCGCGTCGGCCGCGAAACGGCTCGCCAGCGCCGGCGTGATCTCCATCGCCGCCAGCGAGCCATGTTCCCTTTCCGCCCGCGCCCAGGCGTCGGCCATCGGCAAGCCGAGCCATCGCGCATGTTGCGCGATCGGATCGACGTCTGCCGGCGGGCAGTGCCGAAGCAGGGACTCTTCGCTGCCGTACCAAGTGAGCGCGTCCAGCTCGTCCGAAACTGCGAATCCTCGATCGGCGAGCGCCGGTTGCCGGGGCTCGAGCACTGTGTCGTCATCGAAGCCCACAAAAGCGCGGCCGGCAAGCTGAAGCAGCGCGTGGTTGAGCGGACGGCCAGGCGTCGGCTCGGCGGCGCTTCCAGCACCGAGCAGCCACGCGATCTCACGCGCCGCATGAGGAAATTCCGCGATCAGTTCCTCTTCGAAGGCATCAGCAGCGGCGCGGTCGTAATGTCTGATCTCGAGCGAGTGCGCATTCGCGATCGCAGCGCGATTGGCTTGCTCATTGGTGCTGTCGTGCGAATCGTCGATCACGAGCCAGCGTTGTTTCTGCGCGCCGCGCGCTTCCAGTGCTTCGGCGCTCGCGAGCAGCCGCGCGAGCAAGCGCGGCCGGTCGGCGGTTCGGACCACGGCTCCGCCGAACGCACTCGGTTGTGCACTCGAGGGCGCTCCGAACCGGATGACCAGCTCCTCGACCGGGAGCAGCAGTCGCTGCCGAGCGCAGCGCTCGAGCAGCTCCCGGATCGCGGCCCGATGCTCGGGCGGAGCGGAGAGATGAGCTGTCGCGCGTGCCTCGTGCTCAGCGAGCGTACGCCAGCCCGCGCAGGCAGCGAGCACAGCATGCTCGCCCGAGGAAAGCTCGAGACCCGGGCCGTCTAGCGCGTTGTACACGACGCAACGGTGGGGCGCGATCGGCAGCGTGACAAACTCCGGGACGAACATGCGCGCTGCGTTCATTACATGCAGTGACGTGTCGCCGGATTCCAGGTCCGGCAGCCGACAACCATCGAGAGGCGCGGCTCGACGACCAGTGGTGGCCACGAGGTGCCGTTCGCGAGCTTGACGTCCATGCGGATCAGATCGGGCAGCCGCTGCGGGTCGTCCCAGCGGTTGCGCCATGTGGGCGGCACCACGTCGGCCGACCCTGGATCGCGTCCGAAATAAGCGAAGCTGGCCTCAGCGACACCGTCGGCGAGGACCGATACGTCAGCGTTTCCGAAGTCCGGCGGAGTCGTTGCCGCGTAATCGGGAATCATGCGCGCGAGCGTGAGCCGCGACGCATTCCCGCTCGGCGTCAGCGCGATCTTGAAGAAGTACATGCCGGCGCCTGCGCGCCCGGGCAGCGCCGCGGCGTACGAAAGCGAGTCGGAAGCCCCGACGAAGTACAACGGTTTATCGACGATTTTCTGGAGGCGAAGCGGATGCTGCGAGGTCAGCGTGCGGCGCAGGAAATCTTCGCTGAGCCGCATCTCGCCGGTCTGCTGCGCCTTCAGTTCGCCCCGATCCCAGCTCGTGCCCGCAAGCGACAGCGAACCGTAGAGAACCGACGCCATCAGCGCGAGCAGCACGAGCGCAATGGTGACCTCGATGAGCGTGAAGCCGCGCTGCAGACCGGCGCCGAGACTTGTTTCTGCAAACCGCTTCTCGAGCTTTCGCTGCAGCTCGCTCGCAATGTCGGCGGAACCGGCGCGACCGGCCAGATTCGACTGCTCTTGCGGATCCTGCTGCAGGTCGTAGAGCATGTATCCTTGCGCCTGTCCGTCGATCGCGAACTTGTAGCGGCGTGTGCGCAGCATGACATGCTTGCCGGCGCCGCCTTCGAACTCGCCGAGCTGACTATCCTTCGTCTCCGCGGTTGGCTGTCGCAGCACAGGCCAAAGCGAGCGCGCGAGGCTTTGCGACGACGGAACGCCCGCGGCTTCGAGCACCGTCGGGAAGACATCGATGTTCTCCACCAGCGCTTCGCTCACCGAGTTCGCCGCGACCTGGCCGGGCCAGCGTACGAGCAGCGGGATGCGCACGGCCGCCTCGTGAAATGTCCCTTTCCTCAAGCGACCATGATCGCCGAGCATTTCGCCATGATCGGACAGGAAGACGACCATCAGGTCCGCGAGCCAGCGCTTGCGTTCGAAGGCTTCCAGGATGCGGCCGATCTGATGGTCGATGAGCGAAATCTTGCCGTAGTAGTTGGCGCGGATCTGCGCTACGAGCGCCGGTGATGCCGGAGGCCGGCGCGCGGCCATGTTGCGCGCCACCCACTCGGGCGCCTCGCCGTCGGGCGGCGGGATCGGGCTCGGCGCGTCTTCGGGCCGGTACATCGTTGCATATTCTCCAGGCGCATCCCACGGGTCATGCGGTCCGCCGAAACCAACGTACAGACACAGCGGCCGCGCGTCGTCATAGGTCTCGACGTAGCGCACAGCCGTCGTTCCGATATAGCTGTCGAGGAAATCTTCAACGCCCAGCACGCTCGCGCGGACGGTCTCCTGTCCCTCGCGTCCTGCTCTACGGCGCTCTTTGTAGTCGTCCTGCACGAGCTGCCACAGGCCACGCCTTTGCCATTCGTCGGTGAGATAGGAGGCGGTGTGCGCGCTGCTGTTCGGCCCGGTCGTCTCGTGCACATACTCGAATCCGCGGCCGCGCATGTAGTTCTCGCGCTCTTTGAGATGCATTCCCGCCCGGTGCTCGTAGTAATGGGCCTTCCCCACGAGCGCCGTGCAATACCCGCGACGCTGCAGCACCTGGAACAACGTGACGTCGGTGCGGGACATCGCGCCGTGGTTGGACCACATGCCGTGGTTATGGGGATAGCGGCCTTCGACAAAGGAAACGCGCGCAGGCATGCAAAGCGGCGACACCGTGGTCGCCTGCGCGAAGCGCATGCCTTCGCGCGCGATGCGATCGAGGTTCGGCGTCCTGATCTGCGGATGACCCGCGCAACCCATCGTATCGGCGCGCTGCTGATCGGTCATCATGATCAGAATGTGCGGCGGCGTGCTCAGGTGGCGCTCCCCGTTTCGCGCGCTCTTACGGCTGCTTGTTCGCGAGGCGAACCGTCGCGAGCGAGACGCTGCGCTGATTTCCGAATGTGCCCGGCCACGAGACGGTGACCGAAATGCGCCACAGACGAATCGGGGCCGTCTGCCCCAAACGCTCCTCGTCCGGCGTCGTGCCCGGCGCTACATAAGGTTCGATGCGCGACGCCCACGCGTACTTGCCGTGTTCGGAGACGCCCTGGTCGCCGCCTTCGCGCAGCGGCGCCTCGCCCGTCGCAGCGGTGAGCCGGCTCTCAGCGACGAGAACGGCGCGACTGTAGTCGTCGGCTGCGGAGGCGTTGTTGAGCGAACGGCCGAAGAGCTGAAAGAGCGCAGTAGCGACGAGCGCGACGATGACGAACGCGACCAGGACTTCGAGGAGCGAGAAGCCAGCAGCCCCGCCGCGGGCCGCGCAGCAGCTTTGCCTCATTCTAGGATCGCGACGCGGCCGGTGAGCCAGTCCACATCGACGTCGTACTTGCGCTCGCCGGCGGCAAGCGTTATGCGCCCGCCGGTCGACCCTCCGTCCGGATAGAAGCGGATCGCGCCGACGTTCTCGTTGACGATGTCGTGCGCAGCTGTGTAGAGCTTGAGCTCGATTCCCCGATTGATCGGGTGCACGCGCTCGTCGGGCGGGACGCTGAAGGCACGGGCGGCGACGTCGAGGACGAGCACGGACTCGGTCCGCTGCGAGATCGCTTGCCCGCGCGCGGTGCGAAGGCCCGCAGCGACTTCGCGCGCCGCGCTCCTCAGCTGCGTGGTCGACACGCCGTTGCCGAGAATCGGAATCGTGATCGAGGCGACGATCCCGATCAGCACGAGAACGATCAAGAGCTCGAGCAGCGTCAGGCCGCGAGCATGCTCTCGCATCATTGATTATCCCAGCTCGTGATGTCCTTGTCGGCGCCGTCGCCGCCTTCCTTTCCATCGGCGCCATAAGAAATCAGATCGTACGCGCCGTGCTGCCCAGGGAAGACGTAGACATAGGGGTTGCCCCAAGGATCCTTGGGCAGCGTGTCCCTCTTCCAGTACGGCCCGTTCCAGTTGGTCACGCCGGCGGGTGCCGTGATCAGCGCCTGCAAGCCTTCCTGCTGACTCGGGTAGCGTCCTATCTCGAGCTTGAACAGATCGAGCGTCTGCCCAATCTGCCCGATCTCGATCCTTGCCGCGTCGCGCTTCGCCTTCTCGCCGCGCTGAATGAAATTGCCGGCGACGATGCCGGTCACGATGCCGATCAACACGAGCACGACCAGGATCTCGATCAGCGTCATGCCGCGAAAGCGCCGTGCCGACGCCGGTTTGGCTGCCCACGGCAGCGCATGGGTACTCATGAATCCTCCTGAAAGTCGTCTCAACGAACGGCTCGCTCGATGAGGTTGCGTTCGACGCCCGCTCACACCACAAGTTCAGTCATGCCGATGATGCCGAGCCAGATCGAGAGCACGATGCAGATGACCATCACCGCGAGCCCGACGATCAGCACCGGCTCGAGGATGGCGAGGAAGCGCCGAACCGCGACCGCCACCTCGCGATCGTAGACTTCGGCGACGCGCGAGAGCATCTCTTCCAGCTGTCCCGACTCCTCGCCGACAAGAATCATCTGCGTGGCGAGGCGCGGATAGAGTCCGGTCTCGGCGAGCGGGCGCCCGAAGCCCTTGCCTTCGCGCAGCCGCGTGATCACGCCATCGAGCCCCTGCGCCAGCACCGTATTGGTCATCGTCTCCTTGACGATCGAAAGCCCGGCGAGCAGCGTGACCCCGTTGCCAAGCAGCGTCCCCAGCGTGCGCGCGAGCCGGGCGACCTCGACCTTGGCCACGACGTCGCCGATCAGGGGCCAGCGCAACAGTCGCTGGTCCCAGCGGAAGCGCACGTTGGGCTGACGCAGCCGCCGCCGGAAGAGCCACACGAGGGCGATTGTGCCGCCTAGCATCAGCCACCAGTAGTGGCGCAGCGCCGTGCCTGCCGCAATCACGATCTGGGTCGGCAAGGGCAGCGCCTTGCCCGCCTGGGCGAAAGTAGCCTGAAACTGCGGCACGACGTAGGCGAGAAGAATCATCACCGAGGCCACGGCCACGCAGACCAGGATCACCGGATAGATCAACGCCGACATCACGCTTTCGCGCAGCTCCTTGCTGCGCTCCATGTTCTCGGCCAACCGCGTCAGCACGGTTCCGAGAGCTCCGCCGGCCTCACCCGCGCGCACGATGCTTACGTAGAAGCGCGAGAAAACCTCGCGATGCGTGTCGAGCGCCTGCGACAGCGACTTGCCGCCGCGTACGCTGTCGCGGATCGACTGCAGCATCTTCGCCAGCGGCGGCGTCGCTGCGAGGCTGATCAGGATCTCGAGCGCGCGGTCGAGCGGGAGCCCGGCCCGCAGCAGCGTGGCGAGCTCGCGCGTGAACGCGAGCATCTGATTGCGCGTGACGTGCCGCGGGGCGAACCAGCTCCGGCGTTCCGCGGGGCGTTGTACGGCGCCCGGACGCGCCGCCGCGACCACCTGCATCGGCAACAGGCCCTGATCGCGCAGGCGATCGACGATCTCGGATTCGTTCGCGGCCTCCAGCTCGCCGGCCGCGACGTCGCCGGAGGTGTTGACTGCCTTGTAGCGATAAAGAGGCATCAGTCTTCGCGCGTGACGCGCAGCACCTCTTCGAAGGTGGTGACGCCGCGCAGCGCCTTGCGCATGCCGTCCTCGTACATGGTGACCATGCCCTCCTTCATCGCCTGCGCCTTGAGCTCCGTGGCGATGGCGTGGCGCATGACCAGCGTGCGGACCGTGTCGGTCATGGGCATCATCTCGATGATGCTGATGCGCCCGACGTAACCCGTGTTGGCGCACTGCTTGCAACCCCTGGCGTGATACAGCGTGATGTCGCCGCCGTTGGCGAATTTGCTCAAGCCCAGCTCCTCGACCAGCTCGGGCATCGCGGTGTAGGGCTCGTTGCACTCGGGGCACAGCGTGCGCACCAGGCGCTGTGCCTGGATGCCGATCACGGTCGAGGTGAGGAGATAATCTTCCACGCCCATGTCGAGCAGCCGGTTCACGGTCGAGGGCGCGTCGTTGGTGTGCACGGTGGAGAGCACGAGGTGGCCGGTCAGCGCCGACTGCACTGCGATCTGCGCGGTCTCGAGGTCGCGGATCTCGCCGATCATGATCACGTCCGGGTCCTGGCGCACGATCGAGCGCAGCGCGTTGGCGAAAGTGAGATCGATCTGCGGCTTCACCTGGATCTGGTTGATGCCCGGCATCTGATACTCGACCGGGTCCTCCACGGTGAGGATCTTCACGTCGGGCTTGTTCAGCCGGTCCAGCGCCGTGTAAAGCGTCGTCGTCTTGCCGCTGCCGGTCGGGCCGGTGACGAGCAGGATGCCGTGCGGCTCGAGCAGCACGTCGAGGAATTTCTTGAGCGTGTCCTCCTCGAACCCTAACCGCGCAAAGTCGAGCGCAACGCCGCCCTTGTCGAGAATCCGCATCACCACCGACTCGCCGTGCATTGTCGGTACGGTGGAGACACGAAGGTCGATCTCCTTGCCCTGCACGCGAAGGCGAATGCGCCCGTCCTGCGGCAGGCGCCGCTCGGCGATGTCGAGGTTGGCCATGATCTTCACGCGCGATATCACCGCGGCGGAGAGGCGTCGCGGCGGTGACTCGATCTCGTGCAGCACGCCGTCGATGCGGTAGCGCACGATGAGGCGGTTCTCGAACGGCTCGATGTGGATGTCGGAGGCTCGCGTCTCGAGCGCGTTGGTGATGATGAGCGAGACGAGCCGGATTACCGGCGCCTCTGAGGCGAGATCTTTCAGTTGCTGCACGTCGGCGTCGAAGGACAATTCGTCGCGCTGCTCGACGGCACCGACGATCTGGCCCAGCGCGGTCTTGCCGGCCCCGTACAGGCGCTCGAGCGCAGCCTCCAGCTCGGTCGGGATCGCGATCAGAGGTTTCACCTTCCGCCCAGTCACCATCTCGAACGCGTTAATGGTGTAGGCGTCGGTGGGATCGGCCATGGCGAGCGCGATTTCGTCTTCGCTCTCGGCGATCGGCAGCGCTCGCGCTTCGCGCAGGAAGCGGGCGGAGATGCGCTCTTCGAGGATCGGCAGCTCGGGGTAGCCGTTGGCTTCGACGAGCGGCAGCTCGAGCTGCGTGGCGAGCGCTTCGGCAACGTCACGCTGGGCGCAAAGGCCCAAAGTCACCAGCAGGGTTCCCAGCTTCTCGTGGGTTTCCTGTTGCAGGCGGAGGCCGCGGTCCAGACCCGCGGCGTCGAGCTTGCCCCGCTCGATCAGGATCTCTCCGATACGCTTGCGCGGCGGCTCGGTCATGGCGGCCGTCGGCGCCCTCGACGCGTCGTCCGCCGCTCGCTCCGATCCAATGTCCAAAGCCGTCGCTCGCTCCAAAAAAGCGAAGAATTTTAGCACGCTCACAAGCCGAGGCGCGCTGCGTTGGACGTCCGCGCGCGGGTTCGGTTCATCGGGGCAGCTAACCTATAATTCGATCCTGACGTCAGGAGTCCCGCTCGAAGGTACCCGGGCGGCGATTTCCGCGATGCATCACAGCATGACCTCGCTCAAGGCCCCCTCGAGCTCGACCCCTGCGACGAAACCCGCCGCCCCCTTGTCGATGGAGGAGCTGGGCGCGGCACTCGATGTCGTGCGCGGCCTGCTGGCCTCGGCGCATGAGGCACCTTCGGCGTATCCGGAACTGTACGTGCATGCGAGCGATCTGCTCGCCGCGGTGGAAAGAAGGATCCGCGAGGTCACGCCCGAGTCCGAGCTGACGCCCGAGCAACTCGAAAGCGTGTGCATTCTGCTGGGACCGTTCCGCAACCTGACCACGCTCACCTGCGCCGTGCTGGGGCTCCATCCGAACTGCGCCGTGCTGAATCACGCCGGCCTGCGCATCCTCCCCAACTCGCGGCTCAATTTTCTGGCCGATGGCTCCCCGGACCGGTTCCGGGAGTTCGTCCGCTACGCCGGCTTCGCATCGCGCAGCGGTAGCGCTGGCCCGTACGGAGGCGATATTCGATTGAGCCACGCCTACGAGTTCGAGCCGACACGCGAGGCCGAGGCGAGGCTTCGGGAGCTCGGCCGCGGTCCGACCACTTCTCTGGTGTGGAAAGATTCACAACGCGTGACGAACTACCTTCGTTCCGCGCAAGTCGACGTGCGAGCGCTGATGCAGCGGAATGAAAAGCTCAGGTTCCTCCTGCCGATCCGCAATCCCATAGACTGCGCGATCTCGAATCTGCGCACCGGCCATTTTCATTTCTTCCTCCGCCCTCAGCTGTCGGCCGAGAGTCCGCTCGAGGATGTGGTCGATGCGGTGCTGGACGAAATCGAATGGTTCATCGCGTTGCGAGACCGCTCGGGTCAAGCGGAACGCTTCTTTATCTACTTCGAGCACGAGATGAGCCGGGAAGTCCTCGAGCAGATGCTCGCCTTCCTCGCGCTTCCGCGCGACGAGCGATACCTCGAAGCGGCGGCCGCGGCGTTCAGGATCGGACGCCCGCGCCGCAAGGAACAGGCAGTGATCGATCGCTTCGCCAAGCAGGTGTCGAAGAAGTTCCAGCGACACCCCCAAATACGCGACGGACTTCTGAAGTTCGCCAAGCCAAGCGAGCGCTAGTTGTCTACCGCTGCGCGGAGAAACGATCCCTGTCCCTGCGGCAGCGGCAAGCGCTACAAGGATTGTCACGGAGCGCTGCAGCCTACGTTCGACGCATCGCTCGAGGCGCAACTGCGCGAGGGCGACGCGGAGCGACGGCGCGGCGATCATAAGGCCGCAATCGCGACTTACGAGGCAGCGCTCGTTTCCGGGCGCAGGCATCCCGCGCTACTGAATAACCTCGGCCTTTCGCTGCAGGCCTTGGGAAAGCTCGAAGAAGCCGCCGCACGCTACCGCGAAGCGCTGGCGCTGGAACCGGATTTCGTGCCGGCGCACGCCAATCTCGGCGACGTGCTTCGCATGCGGCATCGTTTTGCGGAAGCTGCGGAGAGCTACACGCGCGCAGCAAGACTCAACCCGAATCTTGCCGCGCTATGGAAACAGCTCGGCGTGTGCCAGCAGCGCCTCGGCGCGCTGTCGGCTGCACGAGCTAGCTTCGAGCGTGCGCGACAGCTGGCACCGGATGATGCGGAGGCTTTGGTCGATCTCGCTTCCATCGACAGCGCGGAGCAACGCTACGAACAGGCCGGGGCGCTCGCTGAACGCGCGCTCGAGCTTCGGCCGGACTACGCGGACGCGACGAACCTGCTGCTCTACGCACGGCAGCAGACCTGCGACTGGCGCGATTGGCAGCGACTCGTTGAGGAGCGGCGCGCCTCGCTCGCGCGAGCCGACGTCGCGGCGACGGTACCGCACAATCTCTTCGCGTTGCCCTTTACGCCGTCGGAGCTGCTGGTCGCAGCGCGCAAATGGGCGGCGCAACAGTTCGCCGGAATTACGCCGATGACGCCGTCCCCGCCTTCGCTCGTTGACGGCAAGCTGCGGATCGCCTACATCGGACCCGACTTTCGCACCCATCCGCTCGCGAATCTCTTGACCGAAGTGATCGAGCTTCATGACCGGACGCGCTTCGAGGTGTTCGGATATTCGTACGGACCGGACGACGGGAGCGCCGCGCGGGCGCGCTTCGCGAGGGCGTTCGATCATTTCATCGACGTTCGCGCGGAGTCGATCGAAGCCACGGCGCGCCGCATCGCAGGGGACAGGATCGCCGTGCTGCTCGACACCAGCGGCTATGTCATCTACTCGCGAAGCGAGATCTTCGCGCTGCGGCCGGCGCCGATCCAGATCAACTGCATAGGCTTTCCGGGCACGCTCGGTGCGGATTGCTACGACTACATCATGAGCGATCGCTTCGTCACGCCGCCCGATCAGCAGAGAAATTTCGTCGAGCGGTTCATGGTCATGCCGGACTGCTTTTTCCCCGGCGACAGCAAGCGGGTGACGGGTCCCATGCCCACGCGTGCCCAGTGCGGACTGCCGGAGGTCGGTTTTGTGTTCTGCTGCTTCAACGGCAGCTACAAGATCACCCCGGCGATGTTCGAAGTGTGGATGCGTTTGCTGAGCGTGGTTCCGGGCAGCGTGCTGTGGCTGCTCGAATCGAATCCACTCGCCAGCGCGAATCTGCGGCGCGAAGCAGCGCAGCGCGACGTTGCGCCGAAGCGGCTGCTCTTCGCGCCGCGCGTGCCGCTGGCCGAGCACCTTGCGCGTCACACAGTCGCCGATCTCTTTCTCGACACGCTGCCGTACAACGCGCACACGACTGCGAACGATGCGTTGTATGCAGGGTTGCCGCTTCTGACCTGCGCTGGCGAGACTTTCGCGAGCCGCGTGTCTGGCAGTCAGCTACTTGCGATCGGGTTGCCGGAGCTTGTGACTGAGAACCTCGAAGCTTACGAAGCGATGGCGCTCCGATTGGCACACGAGCCGGATTTGCTTCGAGATTTGCGCGAGCGATTGCGGATCAATCGCGACTCGTCCGAGCTATTCAATACAGAGGGATATACGCGGGTGTTGGAACGGCTTTTACTGCTTCACGCGGCCACCGCCTCCGGCAGCTCGCAGTTCATGATGAAGTAATCGGGCACCGGCGGGCCCCAGAGGTAGAAGGAATCCTCCGGCGGATGATCCTTCGCCTTCCACTCGATATCGGCGGGGATGAAGTCGATGTCGTGCGAGTATTCGGCGAAGCTGCCCCACGGATCGCGCACGTAGTAGAAATAGTTCGAACCGAGCACGTGCCGACCGATGCCCCAGCCTTCCTTGTGCCCGTGATCGACCATCTGCTGCATCCCTAGTCCGACGTCGTCGATGGTCGCGACATTCCAGCTCGAGTGATGCAGACCCGGGCCTTCCGACTTCGCGAAGGCGACCAGGTGATGATCGCTCGAGTGCGCGCCGTGGAGGAACGCGATTCCTTCGCCTGAGTAATCCGACAGCTTGAGTCCGAGCGCATCGATGTAGAAGCGCGCGGAGCCCATGACGTCGGAGCTGAACATGAGCGCATGAGAAAGACGCGTCGCGCGCACGCCCTTCATCGTTGAGCGCGCGGGACACGCGCCCTTGCCTGGCGCGGCCGCCGGCCACACGATTGGCTTCTTCTCGCTCGGCGAGACTTTCGGGCCCACGATCACCTGCACGGCGATGCCTTGCGGGTCTTCGCACCACAGCCCCGTCGACTGTGCCAGCGGATGCGGCTCGCGGCGCATGACTCGCATGCGCTCAATCCGGTCGCGCAGTTGCTCGATGTCTTCCTCGTACGCGCCGAAGCAGATGTACTGCAGCTTCTTGCGTCCCGGCGCGCGATGGATCGAGCCCCAGCGATGCGGATTCCCGAAGGCGTAAAGATCGATGCGGCCGTCCACACGGCGCACGTCGAGGCCGAACTCTCCATAGAAGCGCGCGGCCACGTCGAGGTCTGGCACGGTGAACGCAAAATGATCCAGCGAATGAACCGCGGGTCCGGCCGATCGCGCGGCCGGCTGAGATGTCTGCGCCATGGCTTGCCTCCTCGCAGGATTATAGCGCCGGCGCCCGACACCCGCGGCGGGGTACGAAGTCAAATTACGGAGCAACAACCGACAGCGGAGGCGCGATGCGCTCGAGCGAAGTTCGCTCGGCATCCACGCCAAGCCAGGCTTCGATCGCGGCGGCGGCGAGCATCAATATCGCGCCGAACGCGTAGCCGCCAAACACCGAGAGCCGCGAGCCGCTGCCGATCAGCACACCGAAGAGCCAGGGCGCGAGCATGCCTCCGGCCGCGGTGCCGAGCGCATAGAAGAGCGCGATCGCGAGCGCGCGCAGCTCGAGCGGAAAGATTTCGCTCACCGTGAGATAAGCGGAACTCGCGGCGGCCGAAGCGACGAAGAAGATTGCGCCCCACAGAGCGGTCTGCCCATACGCGGTCAGCTCACCCGCGGCGAAGAGCGCGCCGGTCGCGAACAGCAGCAGCGCGCTAAAGGCATAGGTGCTCGCGATCATCACTCGACGCCCGATCCGGTCGAAGAGCCATCCAAGCGCGAGAGGGCCGAGAAAATTGGCGAGCGCGAACGGCAGCAGATAAAGGCCGGTGGTCGCCGGCGGCACGTCGTAGAAACGCGTGAGCACGAGCGCGTAGGTGAAGAAGATGGCGTTGTAGAGGAACGCCTGCGAGGTGATGAGCGCCATGCCGAGGACGGCGCGCCGCGGATAGCTCCGAAATATCGTCGACATGACGCGGCTCAAGCTAACGTTGCTTAGCGGATGGATGTTGAGCGATTCGTGCGGTCCCGCGCTCAGCGCGCCGGCCGCTTTCGCGACTCGCTCTTCAATCGCGCGCACGACCGCTTGCGCATGGTCGTGCCTGCCGTGGATCGTCAGCCAGCGCGGGCTCTCGGGCACGTACCGCCGTGCGAAGAGCACGGCGAGACCGAGCACGGCCCCGATGCCGAAGCCCATACGCCAGCCGAGATCGATGGGAAGGAACGCGGGATCCAGAAGCAACAGCGTCGCAGCCGACCCGGCAGCAGCGCCGATCCAGTAGCTGCCGTTGATGAAGAGATTGACCTGCCCGCGCACCCGCGCGGGGATCAGCTCGTCGATCGCCGAGTTGATCGCGGCATACTCTCCGCCGATGCCGAATCCGGTGATGACCCGGCACGCACCCATGCTCCAGAAGTCCCACGAGAACGCGGTGGCGAGTGTCCCGGCGAGATAGATTCCCAGCGTGATGAAGAAGAGCTTCGATCGCCCGTGCCGGTCGGTGAGATAGCCGCACACGATCGCGCCGAGGACCGCGCCCGCGAGATAGAACGACCCGAGCGCGCCGATCTCGCCGCTCGCCAGGCCCAGTGTCGCGGGATACTGCAGCACGCCGCTCACCGCGCCGGTGAGCGTGACTTCGAGTCCGTCGATCGCCCAGCTCGCGCCCAGCGCGAGCACGACGAGCCAGTGAAAGCTCGACCAGGGCAAGCGGTCGAGCCGCGCTGGAATGTCGGTCGCGATCAATGAAACTTCGGAATCTTGCCTCGCGCTCCTGGATTTTCGTGCAAGGTCTGGCATTCCGCGCAACGCACTGCGTGCGTGTAGATGCGCAGTCGCTCGTATTCGATCGCCCCGCCGCAGTCGATGCAGATGCCAAATGTGCCTTGAGCTACCCGCTCACGAGCCGCCTCGATCTCACGCAACTCTCTCATCTGCTGCTCCGCGCGCCCAGTCTCGATGTCCACGGCCGTTTCGACGAAGGCGCGATCCGCGTCATCGCCGACCACCCCATGGAGCTGCTCGTAGTCCTCGGTGCCGGTGCGCCGCATTTCCTCGGCGATGCGCGAACGCAGATCCTGCTCGCGGCGCGCCAGCTGCTCGAGCAGGGGTTTGAGCTGGCGTTGTGTCATTGCGTGTTTCATGCAAATTTCCTCTCCAAAAAACTCCGAGCGCCCGCGCCCGATCACTCCCTTGGAAAGAAGATCGCGCGACGAGTTCAACGGTCGGCTTTCCTCGGAGTCGACGGAACTTCCACGTCAGACGTTGTCTGATACGGTTCTCGTTGTTCTGCATTCGATGAAGGCTGCGGCGAGCGCGCGCGCCAAAGTATAATCATCTGTTTTGTGATAGATCGACGCTTGCGGTTTTCACCGATGCGATTGCAAGCGGAAACTGAGACTGCGTGAGACTGCGCCG
>DATKJP010000251.1:0-20801 GCA_035543635.1 Casimicrobiaceae bacterium | reverse complement strand
AGTCCAGCGCGTCTACCAATTCCGCCATCCCGGCTGTACGGCTCGACGTGGGCTCACGCTGAACGTTGCCCGCGCGCGGTGGAGACGGCATTATCGCGGAAAACGGCTACCCTCTTCAAACGAAAACCGCGCCGCCATGCCCGAGCGACGCGCCTACACGCTCTCCGATTTCGATTACGAGCTGCCGCAGGAGCTGATCGCCCAGCGGCCGGCGCGCGAGCGCGCGCAGAGCCGCTTGCTGCACGTCGACGGTTCGAAGCTCATCGACCTGACCTTCACCGATTTCCCCGAGCTGCTTTCGCCCGGCGACGTGCTCGCCATCAACGACGCTCGCGTGATTCCGGCTCGGCTGCACGGCCGGCGCGACACGGGCGGCAAGGTCGAGCTCCTGCTCGAGCGCATCCTCGGGCCGGACGAAGCCTGGATGCAGCTTGCGGCGAGCCATCCGCCGAAGAAACCGGGCGGACGCATTTTCCTCGACGGCGGCGCGACTGCGACGGTGCTGGAGCGAGAAAGCCGCTTCGTTCGTCTGCGCCTCGACGCTCCGCTTCCGTTCGACGAGTATCTCGAGCGCCACGGCGAAGTGCCGCTGCCGCCGTATATTGCGCGATCGCTGGAGCCCGCAGATGCTGAGCGCTATCAGACAGTCTATGCGCGCGAGCGGGGTGCGGTCGCCGCGCCCACCGCTGGATTGCACTTTGATGAACCGATGCTTGCGCGGCTGCGCGCACGGGACATCGTGATCGCTTCGCTCACGCTGCACGTGGGCGCGGGAACCTTCGAGCCGATCGACGAGCAAGACTTTTCGCAGCACCGCATGCACTCCGAGCGCTACGAGATTCCGCCGGCGACAGCCGAAGCGATCGCCGTCGCCCGCGCGACCGGTCGCAACGTCATCGCCGTCGGCACGACCACTCTGCGCGCGCTCGAATCCGCGGCGATGCACGAAGGCGTGCGCCCGGGCGCGGCGGCAACGTCTCTGTTCATCACACCGGGTTTTCGCTTTCGGGTCGTCGACCGATTGCTCACGAACTTCCATCTGCCGCGGTCGACGCTGCTGTTGCTGGTTTCTGCGTTCGGCGGATTCGATACGATACACGCCGCTTACGCGCACGCGATCCGTGAGCGCTATCGCTTCTACAGCTACGGCGACGCGATGCTGCTCGAGCGCGATCCTTCGGTAGAATCGCCGCGATGAAATTCGAAGTTACCGGACGCTGCGGTGAAGCAAGACGCGGCAAGCTCACGCTCGCGCACGGCACGGTCGACACGCCGGTGTTCATGCCGGTGGGTACCTACGGCACGGTCAAGGCGATGGCACCGAACGAGCTTGAAACGCTCGGCGCGCAGATCGTCCTCGGCAACACCTTTCACCTGTGGCTGCGTCCCGGAACCGAAGTGATCGCGGCGCACGGCGGGCTGCATCGCTTCATGGGCTGGCAGCGGCCGATACTCACCGACTCGGGCGGCTATCAGGTCTTTTCCCTCGGACCGCTGCGCAGGGTGCGCGAAGAAGGAGTCGCCTTCGCTTCTCCCATCGACGGTGACAGGCTGTTTCTCACGCCGGAGCTGTCGATCGAGATCCAGCACGCAATGGACGCCGACATCACGATGGTCTTCGATGAATGCACGCCCTACCCCGCGTCACGCGACGAGGCAGCTGATTCGATGCGTCTCTCGCTGCGCTGGGCCGCGCGCTGCAGGCGGGCGCACGGAAAGAATCGCAATGCGCTCTTTGGCATCGTGCAGGGCGGAATGTACGAGGATCTGCGTGACGAGTCGCTCGGCGCGCTATGCGAAATCGGCTTCGACGGCTACGCGATCGGAGGCCTCTCGGTGGGCGAACCCAAGGAGGAGATGCAGCGCATCGAGGCGCACGTCGCGCCGCGCCTCCCCGCCGATCGCCCGCGCTATCTCATGGGCGTGGGCACGCCGGAGGACATCTTGGAAGCCGTCGGAAACGGAATCGATATGTTCGACTGCGTGCTTCCCACGCGCAACGCCCGCAACGGCTGGCTCTTCACGCGCTACGGCGACATCAAGATCCGTAACGCGCGCTATCGCAAGGACCTCGCGCCGCTCGACGAAGGCTGCGACTGTTACGCTTGCCGCAACTTCAGCCGGGCCTACCTGCATCACCTTCAGCGCACGAACGAGATCCTCGGCGCGCGGCTCAACACCATCCACAATCTGCACTTTTACCTGACGCTGCTCGCGGAGCTGCGCGAGGCGATCGCTAGCGGGACACTCGCCGCCTATGTAGAGCGGAGCCGGGCGGACCGCTCGCGCATGGTAGAATAATCGACTTTCTGCACTGATCCGGCCCACACGGCCGGCCCGCCGCAAGGAGGAATCACCCGTGTTCATCAGCGAGGCTTACGCGCAGGCCACCGGCAGTACGCCCGGCGGCGACATCATGACCTTCCTGCCGATGATCGCCATCGTGGTCGTGTTCTACTTCCTGCTGATCCGGCCGCAGCAAAAGCGCGCCAAGGAAACGAAGGCAATGCTCTCGGCGCTGCAGAAGGGCGACGAGGTCGTTACCGCCGGCGGCGTGGTCGGAAGAATCTCCAAACTCGGCGACGCCTACGCCGGGATCGAAATCGCGCCCAACGTGGAAGTGACGGTGCAGCGCAACGCCATCTCGCTGGTCCTGCCGAAGGGCACGATCAAGACGCTCTGAAGTCGCCGTGAATCGCTATCCCGCCTGGAAGTACGCGCTGATCGCGGTCGCGCTGATCGTCGGCATCGTCTATTCGGTGCCGAACATCTTCCCCGAGGTGCCCGCGGTCCAGGTCTCCACGAGCAAGAGCAACGTCAAGATCGACAATTCGACACTGCAGACGGCGGAGGACGCGCTCAAGGCTGCGAATGTTCCTTATCGGGGCGAATCGGTCGACCCGACCGGCGTCAAGGTGCGCTTCGACGACGCCGATACGCAGAAACGCGCCCAGGAAGTGCTGCAGAAGGCACTCGGCGACAACTACATCGTCGCGCTCAACCTCGTCTCGAGCTCGCCGCGCTGGCTCGCCAGCATCGGCGCGTTGCCGATGTACCTCGGGCTCGATCTCCGCGGCGGCGTGCATTTCCTGCTGCAGGTGGACATGAAGGCAGCGCTCGACAAGGCCGCCGACCGCTATACGACCGACATCCGCTCCATGCTGCGCGAGAAGAAAATTCTCTACTCGGGGATCGGTCGCGAGGGGCAGACGGTAGGCATCCGCTTTCGAGACACTTCCGAGCGCGCCAAGGCGAACATCGAGATCAGCAACGCCTTCCCGGATCTGCTGTTGACCTCGGTCGATACCGGCACCGAGTTCAAGCTGGTCGCGAGCCTAAAGTCGGAAGCGCAGAAGCGGATTTCGGATGGCGCCGTACAGCAGAACATCACGATCCTGCGCAATCGCGTGAACGAGCTGGGTGTCGCCGAACCCATCGTGCAGCAGCAGGGCGCGGACCGAGTCGTGGTTCAGCTCCCGGGCGTTCAGGATACCGCTCGCGCCAAGGACATCCTCGGCCGCACGGCAACGCTCGAAATCCGCATGGTCGAAGAGGATCCGACGGCCCTCCAGCAGGCACAGGCTGGTCAGGTGCCGTTCGGAGACGACCTCATGGTCGAGCGCAGCGGGCAGCCGGTACTCGTCAAGCGTCAGGTGGTCCTGACCGGCGACCGCATCAATGACGCGCAGCCCGGCTTCGTGAGCAACACGAACGAAGCGGCCGTGCACGTCAATCTCGACGGCACCGGTGCGCGCATCTTCAAGGAGGTGACGCGCGAGAACGTCGGCAAGCGCATGGCGATCGTGCTGGTCGAGAAGGGCAAGGCCGAAGTGATCACCGCGCCGGTCATCCGCGAAGAGATCGGCGGCGGCAGGGTGCAGATCAGCGGCGGCCGCATGTCGAGTCGCGAAGCGAACGACATCGCGCTCCTGATGCGCGCCGGCGCCCTTGCGGCCCCGATGGAGATCATCGAGGAGCGCACCGTCGGTCCGTCGCTCGGCATCGACAACATCGAACGCGGATTCAATTCGGTCAAGTACGGCCTCATCGTGCTGGCGGTCTTCATCTGCGTCTATTACGTGCTGATGGGCGTGATCTCGACCATCTCGCTGGTCGTGAACCTGCTCCTGCTGGTGGCGATCCTGTCCATGCTGCAGGCGACGCTGACACTGCCCGGCATCGCTGCGGTCGCGCTGACGCTTGGCATGGCGATCGACGCCAACGTTTTGATCAACGAGCGCATCCGCGAGGAGCTGCGCTGGGGCGACACGCCGCACGCCGCGATTCAGGCCGGCTACGAGCGCGCCTGGAACACGATTCTCGACTCCAACGTGACCACGCTCATCGCGGGGCTCGCCCTGCTCGCCTTCGGGAGCGGTCCTGTGCGCGGATTCGCCGTCGTCCACTGCCTGGGCATAGTAACGTCGATGTTCTCCGCCGTTTTCGTCTCGCGGGGGCTGGTCGCGATCGTGTACGGCGGGCGCAAGAAGCTCGAGAAGATCTCGATCGGACAGGTCTGGCGTCCGACGCCTGCGGGGACGGCGTAAACGCCCGGACAAGTGCACTCCCGCGCGCGAACTGACCGCCCACAACGAAAGCGACCATGGAATTCTTCCGCATCAAGAACGACATCCCGTTCATGCGGCACGCCCTGGTGTTCAACGTGATCTCGGCGGTCACGTTCCTGCTGGCGGTGTTCTTCCTGATTTTCCGTGGCCTCAACTTCGGCGTCGATTTCAAGGGCGGAACGATCATCGAGGTCTCGTTTGCCCAGCCCGCCGATCTCACCAAGATCAGGACTTCGCTCGACAAGGACATCGGCGGCGAGATTTCCGTGCAGACCTTCGGCTCCGACAGATCCGTGCTCATCCGGCTCCCGCAGAAGAGCGATTATTCGCAGTCTCCGATCTACGGCTGTATGATCGAGAAGGCCAAGAAGCGTGTCCAGGAAGGCCGGGGAAGCGCCACCGCGTCGACTGCCGACCTGTCGGACTGCATCATCGAAGCACTCAAGGCCGCCGACCCTTCGGCGACGCAGCAGCGCGTCGAGTTCGTCGGGCCGCAGGTCGGCAAGGAGTTGTATGAGAACGGCGCGCTCGCGCTGCTGCTCGTTTCGATCGGCATCGTCGTTTACCTGGCGCTGCGCTTCGAGTGGCGCTTCGCCGTCTCCGCCATCATCGCGAACCTGCACGACGTGGTGATCATCCTCGGCTTCTTCGCCTTCTTCCAGTGGGAGTTCTCGTTGCCGGTGCTCGCCGCCGTGCTCGCCGTGCTCGGTTATTCGGTCAACGAGTCCGTGGTCATCGCAGACCGGATTCGTGAGAATTTCCGCAAGATGCGCAAAGCGACCGTGCCCGAGATCATCAATAGCGCGATCACGAGCACCTTGTCGCGCACGATCATCACCCACGGCTGCACGCTGATGATGGTGCTGTCGATTCTGTTCTTCGGAGGCGAGACGCTGCACTACTTCGCGCAGGCGCTCGCCATCGGCATCTGCTTCGGCATCTATTCATCGGCGCTGGTGATGGCCGCGCTCGTGATGTGGCTGGGCGTGTCGCGCGAGGATCTCGTCAAGCCGGAGAAGAAGGCGGGAGCGACGGGCATCGAGAAGATCCTCCCCTGAGCGGGGTCGGGTCGATCGTCGCGGCCGCAGCGACATGATCACCACCCTGCTCTATTCGCTGTTCGCGCTGGACCAGACGCTGTCGAATCTCGCCGCGCAGCATGCAGGTTTGCTCTTCGCGGCGCTGTTCATCGTCATCTTCGCCGAGACCGGCCTGGTGATCTTTCCGCTGCTGCCCGGCGATTCGCTGCTGTTCCTGACCGGCACCGTCGCCGCGGCGAGCGGAATCAACATCCACCTGCTGGTGCTCACGTTGTTCGCCGCCGCCGTGCTCGGCGATTCGGTCAACTATGCGATCGGCCATTACATCGGGCCCATCGCCTTTCATCGCCCGCACGAAACCTGGCTTGGACGCTGGCTCAAGCCGCAGTATCTCGAGCGCACGCACCGGTTCTACGAGAAATACGGCGGCTTCACCATCGTCATCGGCCGCTTCGTGCCGATCGTGCGCACCTTCGCGCCATTCCTCGCGGGCGTTGGCGCGATGACCTATCACAAGTTTCTAGCGTTCAACCTCCTCGGCGCGGCGGCGTGGGTGGGTTTGCTTACCTATACGGGTTTTCTTTTTGGCAATATTCCCTGGGTCAAGGACAACCTGGTATGGATCGTGGTCGGCATCGTCGTGGTTTCGCTCATGCCCGCGCTGATTACGTACATTCAGGAACGCCCGAAGCGGCGAGCGACACGTCGCAAGCGAATCCAAGGTAAGTAAGGCAGCTCATGGACCGAGACAAGCTCGATGCTCTGCGGCGAAAATATGCAGGCGCTGAAGGCGGCGACATCTTTCATCCACCCTTTGCCGCGGTCGCAGAGCAAGTCTTTTCCAAAGGCGATCAGCGCAAGTGGCCGTTCGCGGGCGCGGCGACCTTTCTCGGCCTGCCGTACCGGCCCGACGTCGCTGCGACGCCCGACTTCGGTGGCCTGGATGTCGCGCTCGTCGGCGTACCAATGGACCTCGGCGTTACGAACCGCGCCGGAGCGCGGCTCGGCCCGCGCGCAGTGCGAGCGATCGAGAGGATCGGCCCGTACGAGCACGCGCTGGGCATCGCACCGTCTTTGAAGCTGAATGCGGCAGACGTCGGCGACGTGCCGATGGCTAGCCGTTTCAGCCTCGAGCAATGCCACGCCGACATCGAGGCGTTCTTCCGGAGGGTTCACGCAGGCGGAGTGATACCGCTGGCAGTCGGCGGCGACCACTCGATCACTCATCCGATTCTCAAGGCGCTGGGCCGGGATCGACCCGTCGGCATGGTGCACATCGACGCGCATTGCGATACCGGCGGCACCTTCGAGGGCTCGAAGTTTCATCACGGCGGCCCATTCCGCCAGGCGGTGCTCGACGGCGTGCTCGACCCGGAGCGGTCGATTCAGATCGGCATTCACGGCGGCGCGGAGTTTCTGTGGGAGTTCTCCTCCGAAAGCGGGATGACGGTCCTGCACATGGAAGAAGTCGCCGAGATGGGTCTGGCCGCGGTCGTCGAGAAAGCTCGCGCGGTGATCGGCGATGGACCGGCCTATGTGAGCTTCGACATCGACGGCATCGATCCCGGCTTCGCGCCCGGCACCGGCACGCCGGAAGTTGGCGGCCTGACGCCGCGCGAGGTCCTGACGATCCTGCGCGGCATCGCCGGCGCCCACATCATCGGCGGCGACGTGATGGAGGTCGCGCCGCAGTACGATGCCACGACCAACACAGCACAGATCGCGGCTCAGGTGCTGTTCACCGAGTTGTGTCTCGTGGCGCTTGACCCGAAGTTCGCGTCGCGCAAGAGCGCGAACGCGAAGTAAGCGCTATATCCGCCGCGCGAGCTCGGCGGCGTCGCCGATGTAAGTCGTCGGCGTGAGCGCAGCGAGACGCGCTTTCGCATCGGCAGGAATGGCGAGTCCTTCGATGAAGCTCCGCAGCGATTCGCGGGTGATGCCCTGCTTGCCGCGAGTGAGCGCTTTCAGCTGCTCGTAGGGATCGGGGAGCCCGTAGCGGCGCATCACGGTCTGGATCGCTTCGGCGAGTACTTCCCAGCTCGCGTCGAGATCGGCAGCGACCCGCTCGGGATCGACTGCGAGCTTGGCGAGCCCCTGCCTGCACGCGAGATAGCCAAGCAGCGAGTGACCGAGGGCTACGCCCACGTTCCGCAGCACGGTCGAGTCGGAGAGATCGCGCTGCCAGCGCGAGATCGGGAGCTTGTCAGCCAGGTGCCGGAGCATCGCATTGGCGAGCCCGAGGTTGCCCTCGGAATTCTCGAAGTCGATCGGATTCACCTTGTGCGGCATGGTGCTCGACCCGACCTCGCCTTCCTTCGCTCTCTGCCGGAAGTAGCCGAGTGAAACGTAGCCCCACAGATCGCGGTCCAGGTCGATCACGATCGTATTGAGCCGCGCCAGCGCGTCGAAGAGCGCGGCCAGCCGATCATGCGGCTCGATCTGCGTCGTGTAGGCCATGAATTCGAGCCCGAGCGAAGAGACGACGCGTCGCGCCAGCGCCTGCCAGTCGACGTCGGGATAGGCGATACGGTGCGCGTTGTAATTGCCGACCGCACCGTTGATCTTGCCCGCGAGCGCGACAGCGGAGAAGCCGTCACGCGCCCACGACAATCGCGCGACGACGTTTGCCATCTCCTTGCCGAGCGTGGTCGGCGTGGCCGGCTGGCCGTGCGTGCGCGCGAGCATCGGCAGCGTCGCGTGCGCGTGCGCGAGCTGCTTGAGATCACCGATCAGCGCGTCAATCGCGGGCAAAAGGACTTCGCGCCGCGAGCCGGTCAGCATCAAGCCATAGGCGAGATTGTTGATGTCCTCCGAAGTGCAGGCGAAGTGGATGAAATTCGACGCGCGCGCAATCTCGGGCGCATTCGCGAAGCGCTCCTGCAGCCAGTATTCGATCGCCTTGACGTCGTGATTAGTGGACTGCTCGATCGCTTTCACCCGCTCGGCCTGAGCGAGGTCGACACTCGCGATCGCGTCGCGGATCAGTGCTTGCGCTGAGCTGGAGAACGGAGGCAGCTCGCCGATCGTGCTCTCTTCGGCAAGCGCCGCGAGCCACATCAGTTCGACGCGGATGCGGCTGCGAATGAGCCCGGCTTCGCTGAAGTAGGCGGCCAGCGGCTCGAGCTTGGAACGGTAGCGCCCGTCGAGCGGGCTTAGCGCAGTGAGCGCGGTGAGCGCGGAATGCTTGGTGGACGCTTCGGCGTTCGGCATGTCTTTGCGCGGACTGTCGCGTTAGCCGGCGCGCCAGCGCCGAGTTCAACGCGGCGGGTGCAAAGTTTAGCACGCCGACACGATGCTATAATTCGCATCGAGTTATCTCTCTCGCGTCCTTCTTCAATCCACGGCAACCCACGGTCGTAATGATGAAGCTGCTCGCTTCGCTCACCAGTCCCTACGCGCGCAAGGTGCGCATCGCCCTGGCAGAGAAAAAGATCGAGTACGAGCTGGTCGAGGCTTCGCCGTTCGCGGCGGATACGACTGTTCCTTCGTTTAATCCCCTCGGGAAAGTGCCCGTTCTGGTGCTCGACGACGGCACGAATCTCTACGACTCGCGCGTCATCGTCGAATATTTAGATACGGTGAGCCCGGTGTCGCGGCTCATGCCGGAGCCGAGCCGTCAGCGCATCGTGGTCAAGCGCTGGGAGGCTCTCGCCGATGGCATCCTCGACGCGGCGGTCGGGATCGTGCTCGAGAACCGACGGCCGGCGAAACAGCAGAGCAAGGACTGGCTCGACCGGCAGCGCGCGAAGATCGATCGCGGCGTGACAGAGCTCGCGAGCGAGCTCGGCGAGAAGGCCTGGTGCAACGGCGAGTCTTACTCGCTCGCCGACATCGCGACTGGCTGCGCGCTGGGCTATCTCGATTTCCGCCACCCCGGGATCGACTGGCGCGGTCAGTATCCCAACCTCGTCAAGCTCGCGGAGAAGCTCGGCAAGCGAGCGTCGTTCGCAGATACGCTCCCACCCGCAGGCGCATAGCGTTGCGGTGCCGAGCCGCCCCGGCGCACCGCACAGCTCAAAGAGCCTGCTTGAGCTGCTCGAGTATCGCCGGATTCTCGAGGGTAGAAACGTCCTGGGTGATGTTCTCGCCCTTGGCGATCGAGCGCAGCAGCCGGCGCATGATCTTTCCCGAGCGCGTCTTCGGCAGGTTGTCGCCAAAGCGGATGTCCTTCGGCTTGGCGATCGGTCCGATCTCCTTGCCGACCCAGTCGCGCAATTGCTTCGCGACCTTCTCCGCTTCGGCGCCCGACGGCCGCGCCTGCTTCAGCACCACGAACGCGCAGATCGCCTCTCCCGTGAGATCGTCGGGACGTCCGACGACGGCAGCCTCCGCGACCATCGGATTCGCAACCAGCGCGGACTCCACCTCCATCGTGCCGAGCCTGTGCCCCGAGACGTTGAGCACATCGTCGATGCGGCCCATGATCGTGAAGTAACCCGTCTGCTTGTCGCGCACCGACCCATCGCCGGCGAGATATAGCTTGCCGCCGAGCTCGTCGGGATAGTACGACGCCTTGTAGCGGTTCTGGTCGCCCCAGATCGTGCGGATCATCGCCGGCCACGGCCGCTTGATGACGAGCAAGCCTCCGTGTCCGTTCGGAACGTCGTGTCCGGTCTCGTCGACGATCGCCGCCATGATGCCCGGAAGCGGCAGCGTGCAGGACCCGGGAACCAGCGGCGTCATGCCGGGAAGCGGCGTGATCAGAATGCCGCCGGTTTCGGTCTGCCACCAGGTGTCGACGATCGGACAGCGCTCGCGCCCGACGTTCGTGTAGTACCACATCCACGCTTCCGGATTGATAGGCTCGCCCACGCTGCCGAGCAAACGCAGGCTCGACAGATCGTAATTCTTCGGCGCGGTCTGCGGTGCCACACCCGACGCCTTTATGAGCGAGCGGATCGCGGTCGGCGCGGTGTAAAAGATGTTGACCTTGTGTTTGGCGATCGTCTGCCAGAAGCGGCCCGAGTCCGGATAGGTCGGAATGCCTTCGAAAACGATCTCGGTCGCGCCCACCGCGAGCGGCCCGTACGCAATGTAGGTGTGACCCGTCACCCAGCCGATATCTGCCGTGCACCAGAAGATGTCGGTCGGCTTGATGTCGAAATTCCAGCGCATCGTGAGCATCGCCCACAGCAGATACCCGCCCGAGCTGTGCTGCACGCCCTTGGGCTTGCCGGTCGAGCCCGAGGTGTAGAGGATGAACAGCGGGTGCTCCGCGCCGACCCATTCCGGTTCGCACTGATCGGATTGCTTCTCGGTGAGCTCGTGCATCCACAGATCTCGCGGCGGCGAGAAAGAAACCTTGCCTCCGCTGCGGCGGTAGACGATCACCTTGCGGATCCCCTCGCAGCCGCCCATACCGAGGGCTTCGTCGACGATCGCCTTCAGCGGCAGCGGCTTGCCGCCTCGCATCTGTTCATCGGCCGTGATCACCGCCACCGCGCCCGCGTCGATGATGCGCTCCTGCAGCGACTTCGCGGAGAAGCCGCCGAACACCACCGAGTGCGTGGCGCCAATGCGCGCGCAGGCCTGCATCGCGGCGACACCTTCGATGGACATCGGCATGTAGACCAGAACGCGGTCGCCCTTCTTGATGCCGAGCGACTTGAGCCCGTTCGCAAGCTTGCACACGCGGTGATACAGCTCTTTGTAGGTGACCTTGGTCACCGCGCCGTCGTCGGCCTCGAAGACGATCGCGGTCTTGTCCGCGTTGCCGTTCTCGAGGTTTCGCTCGAGACAGTTGTAGGAGACATTGAGCTCGCCGTCGTCGAACCACTTGTAGAACGGCGCCTTCGACTCGTCGAGCACGTGCGAGAAGGGCTTGTGCCAGAGCACCTGCTCGCGTGCGAGCCTGGCCCAGAAGCCGGTGAAATCCGCCGCGGCTTCCGCGTTCAGACGCTCGAAATCCGCCTTCTTGATGTTGGCCCGCGCGGCGAATTCGCGCGGCGGCTCGAACATCCGCGTCTCGTGCGAAACCGATTCGATGTTTGCCATGCTGAAGTCTCCTCCGAAGAGTCCCCTGGGGCGCGACCGTCGGCGGTGTCGGCGCCGACCCGCTCGTTGCGCCACTCGTTGAAAGGTTTGACCGCAGTCTACCGATTCCGTGCCGCCGCGTGAATCCCGACGGGCGCGCCGTTGCCGATGGTAGAATACGCGTTCCCGCAGTTGCGTTGACGCCGGCCAAGAACCGACCCCTGCGAAGCGTTGGGGACGTCGGCGCCAATCCATCCGATTCGCCGACCATGACCACGATCAAGCAGCACGATCTGATCCAGAGCGTCGCCGACGCGCTGCAGTTCATTTCCTTTTTCCATCCGCTCGACTACATCGAATCGCTGGGGCAGGCGTATGAAGCCGAGGCCTCGCCCGCAGCCAAGGACGCGATCGCGCAGATCCTGACCAACTCGCGCATGTGCGCGGAGGGCCACCGTCCGATTTGCCAGGACACGGGCATCGTCGTCGCGTTCGTCAAGGTCGGGATGAACGTGCGCTGGGCGGATGCAACGATGTCGGTCACCGAGATGGTGAACGAGGGCGTGCGGCGCGCCTACCTCGATCCCGACAACAAGCTGCGTGCGTCGATCCTCGCCGACCCTGCCGGCAAACGCACCAACACGAAGGACAACACGCCCGCGGTGGTGCATTACGACCTCGTACCCGGCGATACGGTCGAAGTGAACATAGCGGCAAAAGGCGGAGGCTCGGAGAACAAGGCGAAGTTCACCATGCTCAATCCATCGGACTCGATCGTCGATTGGATCGTGAAGACCGTGCCCACCATGGGCGCCGGCTGGTGCCCGCCCGGAATGCTGGGCATCGGCATCGGCGGCAGCGCTGAGAAGGCGATGGTGCTCGCCAAGGAAGCGCTCATGGCGCCGATCGACATGCACGAGCTGAAGGCGCGGGGCGCGACGAACCGCTTGGAGGAGCTGCGGATCGAGATTCACGACAAGGTGAACGCGCTCGGCATCGGGGCGCAGGGCCTGGGCGGGCTCGCGACCGTGCTCGACGTCAAAATCCTCGACTATCCGACGCACGCGGCGAGCCTTCCCGTGGCGGTGATTCCCAATTGTGCGGCCACGCGGCATGCGCACTTCGTGCTCGACGGATCGGGCTCAGCGAAGCTCGAGCCGCCGGAGCTTGCGCGCTGGCCCGAAGTGCAATGGGCGCCCTCCGCAGACGCGCGCCGCGTCGACGTCGACAAGCTCACGCCGGCCGAGGTCGCGTCGTGGAAGCCAGGCGAGCGGCTGCTCCTCAACGGGAAGATCCTTACCGGCCGCGACGCCGCGCACAAGCGCATTGCCGAGATGCTGGCAAAGGGCGAGCGGCTTCCGGTCGATTTCAGGAATCGTGTGATCTACTACGTCGGGCCGGTCGATCCGGTGCGCGACGAAGTCGTCGGGCCGGCGGGTCCGACCACCGCCACGCGCATGGACAAGTTCACCGAGATGATGCTTGGGCAGACCGGCTTGATCGCCATGATCGGCAAGGCCGAGCGCGGAGCGGCCGCGGTCGAAGCGATTCGGAAGCACAAGGCGGCGTATCTGATGGCGGTGGGCGGCGCCGCGTATCTCGTTTCGAAGGCGATCCGTGCGGCGAAGGTCGTCGCCTTCGCCGACCTCGGCATGGAGGCGATCTACGAGTTCGAAGTGAAGGACATGCCGGTCACGGTGGCGGTCGATGCCAGCGGCAGCTCGGTGCACGACACCGGACCGCGCGAGTGGCAGCGCAGAATCGGCAAGATTCCCGTGGCGGTCGCATAGCGGCAATGGCGAGACAGAAGTCTCCGCTCGGCGGCGACACGATCTCGCCGCTCAACGCGCCGCCGGTGCGCTTGGGGCTGCGTACGAAGCTCAATCTGCTCGCGATCGGCCTCATTGTCGCCACCGCCCTCGGGGTCGCGGCGTTCCTCGTGAATCAGCAATTGCGCGACGAGCGCAGCCGGCTGCGTACGCAAGGGCTTGCCGTTGCAGCCATGGTCGCAGAGGTTGCCGACGAAGCGATCAGCGCTTCCGATATGTCGAACCTTTCCTCCGTGCTCGACGGTCTTGCCTCGGATCGCGATATTCTCTACGTGGCGATACTGGATCTGCAGCAGCGTGCGCTTGTCTCGCGTGGTTACGGCGGTGGCACGATTCCCACGACGTCACTCGCCTTGCCGGCCGACGGCGGCGCGACGACCGTGGAGAAGGAATCGGCGGGAGGCAAGTACGTCGAGGTTGCGATGCCGGTGCGCACGCCGCCCAGGCTGGGAGCCGGCGGCGCAACCGGCAGGGCAATCATCGGGTACGTCAGGCTCGGCATGAGCTTCGATCGCAGCCTGGAGCGGCTGCGCAGCAATCTCGTCGGCGCGCTCACGGTGGTTGCTGCCGTGGTCGTGATCGGGATCATTGTGACGCTGCTGCTCACGCGGCGCCTGGTCGCACCGATGCGCGCTCTCATGCGTGCCGCGCGCGCGGTCGGTGCGGGTAAGCTCGATGTTTACGTGCCCGCGAAATCGAGCGATGAGCTGGGATTGCTCACGCACACCTTCAACCATATGACGCAGCGGTTGGCCGAGTCGCAGGCTGAGGTCGCGAGCTACCAGCGTACACTGGAGGACAAGGTCGCGCAGCGCACGCGCGAGCTGGAGATCGCGACAGCACAGGCGTACAAGCTCGCGCAGCACGACATTCTCACCGGGCTGCCCAACCGGGCGCTTCTCAACCATCGCCTGAAGCAGATCGTCGCGCAGGCCCAGCGAGACGGTCTCCAGGTTGCGTGTCTGTTCCTCGACTTCGATCATTTCAAGCGCATCAACGACACGCTCGGACACGATGCCGGCGATCAACTCCTGCAAGCCGTAGGGCAGCGGCTCACCAGCGCCGTACGCGAATCGGACACTGTGGCGCGTCTGGGCGGTGACGAGTTCGTGGTGATCCTGCCCGGGCTCGACCCGGCGCATTCTGCCTTCGAGGTAACGAGCGTGCTGACGCGCGTGCGAGAATCTTTCCTCGCACCTTTCCGCCTCGGCGACCAGACACCGACGCTCACCTGCTCGATCGGCGTATCGGTCTACCCGGTCGATGCCTCCGACCCGACCGGATTGATCAAGCAATCGGACACCGCGATGTATGCGGCCAAGGAGGCGGGCCGCAACTGCTATCGCTTCTACACCGCGGACATGAACGTCCGCGTGCAGGCGCGGCTCCAGCTCGAAACCGATATGCGCCGCGGGTTGATGGACGACGAATTCTTCCTCGTCTACCAGCCCCAGATCGACATGGACACCGGACGCGCCTGCGGCGTCGAGGCGCTGCTGCGCTGGCGCGATCCAGAGCGCGGCGTCATCGGGCCGACCGAGTTCATTCCGATCGCCGAAGAATCAGGAATGATCCAGGCGCTGGGCGGGCGCGTGCTGCGCGATGCCTGCCGGCAAGTCGCTGCCTGGCACCGGCAAAACATGCTGCTTCGTCTATCGGTCAATCTTTCGGTGCAGCAGTTGCAGCACGACAACTGGCTCACCGTGGTCGAAGAGGCGCTGCGCTCGAGTGGCCTTCCGGGGCGCTACCTCGACCTCGAGATCACCGAAAGCGTGATCATCACGCATCCCGAAAAGGCGGCTTCGACCTTGATGAAGCTCAAGCTCATGGGCGTATCGATCACGATCGACGACTTTGGCACCGGCTATTCGAGCCTGTCGTATCTCGCTCGCCTGCCGATCCAGGGCGTGAAAATCGATCAACGCTTCGTGCACGGGCTCGAGCAGAACCGCAGCGACGAGGCGATCACGCAGGCGATCATCGCTCTCTCGCACAGCATGGGACTGCGCTGCATCGCAGAGGGCATCGAGACGGTGGCGCAGTTCGAGTTCCTGAAGCAGCACGGCTGCGAGGAAGCGCAGGGCTATCTCATCTCGCGGCCGCTCGAGGAGCCTGAGCTGCGCTCGTGGTGGATGATGCAGGAAGAGGAAAACCGCATCGTCGATCGGCAGCCGGACATGTGGCGCGCGGGATCCCGCGGCGCCTGACTCAGGAAAGATCAGCGGGCGTATCGACGTCGCGCAGGATGCCGGCATCCTGAGTTGCAATCAAAGACGCCGGATGGCGCGCCAGCACGCTCCTGGCGCCCTCGTCGCCGCGGAGCGCGATCAGCTCGCCGTAAAGCTTCGCTGCGAATCCCACCGGATGTCCACGCTTGGCGAGGTATTCGGGCGCGACCGCGTTTGCCCCCGAGCGCAGCGCGGACACGACGGCTCCAATCGTCTCGCTGCGTATCCATGGCATGTCGGCCAGCGCGATCACCCACCCGGCCGCCAGCGGCGCCGCACGCACGCCCCAGGCGAGGCTCAGGCTCATGCCTTCGGCCGCATCCGGACAGGCGCTGATGCGCGCTCCGTGGGTATGCAGTGCGCTAGCGAGCGAATGATCTTCCGCACGCACTACCGCGACGACCTCCTGCACCGCTGCGAGCAGAGGCTCGAGCGCCGCGATCGCGAGCGGCCTGCCGTCCGGCAAGGCAACCGCGAGCTTGTCCGCACCGAAGCGGGTGGCGCTGCCGGCCGCAAGCAGAACGCCGACGATAGGGCCGCTCCTCACGCGAAGATCATTCAGGTAAGAGCCTGAACTTGCCGTCTCTGACCGTGATCAGCACTCTCGCACGCTCGTCCATGCCGTTGTGGTTGGTCGGGCTCATGTTGAAGACACCCTGGCAGCCGACGACGTCGCGCTCCTGCTCGAGCGCGTCGCGCAACGCGACGCGGAACGCCTCGGTGCCTGGTTTCGCGGTCTTCAGCGCCACGGGCACCGCGCGCTGCAGGAGCAACCCCGAGTCCCAGGTGTTGGCGCCGAAGGTCGCGGGCTTCTGCCCGTATTGCTTCTCGTAGGCGCCGATGTAGACGAGCGCCACCTTCTTTATCGGATCGCTGTCGGCAACATCGTCAATGACGAGCATCGAGCCCGCGGCGAGGATCGTGCCTTCGACCTTTTCCCTGCCAAGGCGGATGAAATCGTCGGTGGCGACCGCATGGGTCTGATAGATGCGCCCCTTGTAGCCGAGATCGTAAAGCGTTGCCTGTGGCAGCACGGCAGGCCCGCCGACGGCGGCGATCAGTACGGCGTCGGGTTTTGCGGCGACGAGCTTCAGCGCCTGCCCGGTGACGCTCTGGTCGGCGCGCGCGTAGCGCTCGCTCGCCACGATGCGAATCGCAGCCTTGTCGGCGAGCGCGCTGAAAACCTTGTACCAGTTCTCGCCGTAGGGATCGTTGAAGCCGATGAAGCCCACCGTCTTCACGCCGCTCTTCGTCATGTGACGGATCAACGCGGCGGCGATGAGATCGTCGTTCTGCGTGGTCTTGAATACCCAGCGCTTCTTCGCATCGATCGGCTCGACGACCGACTGTGTCCCGACGGTCGCGAGCAGCGGCACCTTGCTCTCGGCGACGAGATCGAGGATCGCAAATGCGTTCGGCGTGGTCGACGGACCGATCAATGCGTCGACCATCTCCTCGCCGATCAGCTTCTTCGCGTTCTGCACCGCGCGGGTCGCATCGCCGCCGTCTTCGAGGACGATGTAATCAACCGTGGTGTCACCGATCTTCGCAGGCAGGAGCGCGGCGGTGTTCTTCTGTGGAATGCCGATCGCAGAAGTCGGTCCGGTCGCCGACACGATCACGCCGACCTTGACCTGCGCGGACGCGCTGGCCTGCGCCAATGCGCAGAGAAGCGTTGCGCAAAACAGCCTGACGAGCAAAGTATTCCCCCGAACGAACCCGCGCCAAAGCGGTCAATCCTAAGCCTGGGATCGGGTTGCGACAAGCGGAGGAATTGCCTCGAGATCCCGTGGCTTGCGGCGCGCGCAAGCTCGCAGTAGAGTGAAACGGCGCCGGAGCATGGTTTCTGCCGGCCGCTGCGCGCGTCCAACCTCGACGGCTAGACCGTACAAGGAAGAGAGCAATGAGACGCCGACTCTATTACGTCATGCCCGACCTCGAGTGTGCGCGCAAGATCATGAACGATCTTCTGCTCGCGCGCATCGAGGAGCGCCATATCCACTGCCTCGCTCGGCCAGGGACTTCGATGGAGGGGCTGCACGAAGCGAACGTGCTGCAAAAGACCGATCTCGTGCACGGCGCCCAGACCGGACTTCTGCTCGGCGCCTTGCTCGGTTGCATCGTCGGCGGGGCGGTCGTGTGGTACTTCCCGATCGCTGGTATCTGGCAGACGGTGACTGTGCTCGCGGGCGCGATCGCCGGTGCCTTATTCGGCGTGTGGGTGTCGAGCATGGTCGGTTCCGCGATACCCAACACGCGCCTGCGACCGTTCCAGCCGATGATCGAGGACGGGAATATCCTGGTGATGGTCGACGTGCCGCACCACCGGACCGAGGAGATCGAGTCGCTCCTTAAGGCGTGCCATCCGGAAACTCTGCAGCACACCCAGGAGCCGCACATCCCTGCGTTTCCATAGGCGGCAACGCTCGGCGAGCGGACACCTGCCCGCCGTCTGATTTTACGGACCGAAGAACTCGCGCACGCGGTCGAACCAGTTCTTGGCGCGCGGATCGTGCGTGCCAGGGTTCTCCGCGTTGATCGCCTCGAACTCGCGCAGGATTTCCTTCTGCCGCAGCGTGAGCTTGACCGGCGTCTCGACCACGACGTGGCAGAAGAGATCGCCGTGGACGCTGCTGCGCACTCCCTTGATGCCCTTGTTGCGCAGCCGGAACACCTGGCCGGTTTGTGTCTCCGGCGGAACCTTGATCTTGGCGTGACCGTCGAGCGTCGGAATGTCGATCTCGCCGCCGAGCGCCGCCGTCGCGAAGGAGATCGGCATCTCGCAATGCAGATCGTTGTGGTCGCGCTGGAAGACCGGATGCTGCTTGAGGCTCACGACGACGTAGAGATCGCCCGCGGGGCCGCCATTGAGTCCGGCCTCTCCCTCGCCCGACAGGCGAATGCGATCGTCCTCGTCCACGCCGGCGGGGATCTTCACCGACAGTGTTTTGTGGCGCTTCACGCGGCCCGCGCCATCGCAGGTCGCACAGGGCTCCGGAATAATCTTGCCGGTGCCGTGGCACTGGGGGCAGGTCTGCTGCAGCGAGAAGAATCCCTGCGATATGCGCACCTGGCCCTGGCCGTGGCAGGTCGGACAGGTCCGCGTCTGCGTACCCGGCCGCGCGCCCGAACCGTGGCAGGTTTCGCAGCCCTCCATGGCCGGAATGCGGATCTTCGCTTCGGTGCCGCGCGCCGCCTCTTCCAGCGACAACTCGAGGTTGTAGCGCAGGTCGGCGCCACGATACATCCCATTGCCGCGCGCGCGTCCGCCGGCGCCCTGCCCGAAGATCTCGCCGAAAATGTCGCCAAATGCGTCGGCGAAACCGCCGAAGCCTTCCGGTCCACCGAAGCCACGAGCACCCGCGGCGCCGAAGCCTATCGAGGGATCCACGCCGGCGTGGCCGAACTGATCGTACGCCGCGCGCTTCTTGGCATCGGTCAGGATCTCGTACGCCTCTTTGGCTTCCTTGAATTTCTCCTCGGCGTTCTTGTCGTTCGGATTGCGATCGGGGTGATACTTCATCGCGAGCTTCCGGTACGCCTTCTTGACGTCCTCTTCGGAAGCATCGCGATTGATGCCCAGCGTGGTGTAGTAGTCGCGTTTCGCCATTCGTCTTGTCGGCCGCAATGCGCGTTGACGCAAACGGCCGAGTTAAGGGGCGCGTCTCGGCGCGCCCTCTTCAACTCGGCCAGATATTCCGTCGGCGGAAGTCACTGCATCAACGCATCTTCACTCCGTCGCACCGCCCGGCGACGGAATTCCGGAACTATCACTTCTTTGAATCTTTAACTTCCGTGAACTCCGCGTCGACGACCTTCTCCTCGCCGCCCTTGTCACCCTTGTCCGCGCCCTGCGCCTGCCCTTCGGCCTGCGCCTTCGCGTACATCGCTTCGCCGAGCTTCTGCGAGGCGCTCATCAGCGCCTGCGCCTTGGCTTCGAGCGCGTCTTTGCCGGCATCCTTCTGCTTCAAGAGCTCATCGGCATCCTTCAACGCCGCTTCGATCTTGCCTTTCTCGTCGGACCCGACCTTGTCGCCGTATTCGCCGAGCGACTTCCTCACGCTATGCACCAGCGCGTCGAGATGGTTGCGCGCCTGCACGACCTCGAGGAGCTTCTTGTCCTCCTCGGCGTGTTCTTCGGCGTCCTTCACCATCTGCTGAATCTCGGCTTCGGACAAGCCGGAGTTCGCCTTGATCGTGATCTTGTTTTCCTTGCCCGTCGCTTTGTCCTTGGCGTTGACGTGAAGGATGCCGTTGGCGTCGATGTCGAACGTGACTTCGATCTGCGGCATGCCGCGCGGCGCCGGTGGAATCCCTTCCAGGTTGAACTGGCCGAGGCTCTTGTTGCCCGCGGCCTTTTCGCGCTCGCCTTGCAGGACGTGGATCGTCACCGCGGATTGATTGTCGTCCGCGGTCGAGAACACCTGCTGCGCCTTGGTCGGGATGGTCGTGTTCTTCTGGATCAGTTTGGTCATCACGCCGCCCAGCGTTTCGATGCCGAGCGAGAGCGGGGTCACGTCGAGCAGCAGCACGTCCTTGACGTCGCCCTTCAAGACGCCGCCCTGGATCGCCGCGCCGACCGCGACCGCTTCGTCCGGATTCACGTCCTTGCGCGGCTCCTTGCCGAAGAAGTCCTTGACCGTCTCCTGCACCTTGGGCATGCGCGTCATGCCGCCGACCAGGATCACATCGCTGATATCGGACAAGTTCACATTGGCGTCCTTGATCGCGATGCGGCAGGGCTCGACCGTCTTCTCGATCAGCTCCTCGACGAGCGACTCGAACTTGGCGCGCGTGATTTTCATCGACAGGTGCTTCGGACCGGATTGGTCGGCAGTGATGTACGGCAGATTGATGTCGGTCGACTGCGAGCTCGATAGCTCGATCTTCGCCTTTTCGGCCGCTTCCTTGAGGCGCTGCAGCGCGAGCACGTCGTTCTTGAGATCGACGCCCTGATCCTTCTTGAACTCAGTGACGATGTAATCGATGACGCGCTGATCGAAGTCCTCGCCGCCCAGGAAAGTGTCGCCGTTGGTCGAGAGCACCTCGAACTGATGCTCGCCCTCGACCGCCGCGATTTCGATGATCGAGATATCGAAGGTGCCGCCGCCGAGGTCGTAGACCGCGATCTTGCGGTCGCCTTCCTTCTTGTCGAGCCGACCG
>DATKJP010000250.1:0-7364 GCA_035543635.1 Casimicrobiaceae bacterium | reverse complement strand
CGATCGGCGTCAACTGCGAATTCTGCAATCGACGCTACGACTTCGACGCGATCGCGGCACGCGCGCTCTTCGCCGAGCCGCGTGCTGCTGTCGCGCACCAGCTTCCCTCGTGAGCGTTTACATCCCGCGGCCCTTCGCGCTGCGTGCGCCGGAGCAGATCGCGCGGCTGATCGCTGAGTATCCCTTCGCGACGCTCGTGACACCCGGCGCGCCGGAGGCACAGGTGAGCCATGTGCCGTTGCAGTTCGATCCCGGGAGTGGCCCGCGCGGCATGCTCCTCGGTCACATGGCGCGGGCCAATCCGCACTGGGAGCATTTTGCGGACGGACCTTCGGTTGCGATTTTCCACGGGCCGCACGCTTACGTCTCGCCGTCATGGTATGCCGAGCCTGCGGCGGCGGTGCCAACCTGGAATTATTGCGTCGCCCACGTGCACGGCATGGCCGAGCTGATGGACGACGAGCGCGACAAGCGCGCGCTCCTCGACGCGATGGTGCAACGTTATGAAAGCGAGCGCGACAAGCCCTGGCGACTGCAGCTCGAGGGCCGCGCGCTCGAGGCGATGCTCGGCGCGATCGTCGGATTTCGACTCCGTGTGGAACGCATCGACGCCAAGTTCAAGCTCTCGCAGAATCGCGGCGCCGAGGATCGGGAGCGCGTGATCGCGCGGCTGCGCCAGGAAGGCTACGCCGATGCGAACGCCACCGCCGAATGGATGACGGCTTACGCGCGCGACGCATGAGCCTCTAGCAGAGACGGAAATTGGCGAAGTCGAAGATCAACTCCGGCTGCTGATAGCCGCGCCAGGCGAGATAACTCAGCGCGGCGATCAGGACGAGACCGACCAGCCGCCACGACCAGTGGACAGCAGTATCAGGCACGCTGCGGTGGCTGCGTGCCACCGTTCCCGTTGCCGTTGCCAATGACCACACCGAGTTGACGCATCGTCGACATCACCGAGCTGAAATCAGCGGCGGTGCGCACGTTGACGATGGGCTTCGCCAGCAGATTCACCGCGCGCCCGCTCACGACGAGCGGCAGATCTTCAGGCAGCTCGGAGCGCAGCGAGCGGATCTCCTGCCCCGCGATCTTGCCGGAAATGCCGCGATCGAAGAGCAGGATCGCGAGACAAACCTTGTAAGCGCGCGCTGCGCCGCCGATCTCCTGCGCGGGCACGCCGGCCCCGAGCGTCAGGCAGTTGATGCCCTCGGTAAACAGCAGCAGCTCGAGAATAGCCAGCCCGAGCTGATTTGGATCGTTGGGCGGCGTCGCGAGCAGAATCTGCCGGGCATCGCGCGTGGGTCGCACCAGCCGGGTCACGTCGCGCAGCAGCCGCTGCGCAAGATCGCCGAAGCGCAACTCCTGAAAGTTCTGCATGTCGCCGCGCACTACACGCTCGTGCACCGCCTCGTTGAGCGGAATGAGCGTCTTCTCGAGGAAGCGGCGTAACCCCTGCCCGACCAGGAGCTTCGAAAGATGATTCTGCAGCTCACCCACCCTGTGCTCGGCAAGGAGCTTGACGGCAGACTCGATCTCGCCGGGCAGCGGCACGGGATCCTCGACCGCGATGCCGAGCATCGACTGCAGCGCCGACTCCGCCAGGGGCACCACGGCTCCGGCACGCCATCCCTCGGACAGGAGCTGCTTGATGAGCTTGAGCCGCGCGACCTGGTCGGGCGGATATACCCGATCGCCGAAGCCGTCGCGAGACGGATCGGGAAAACCATAGCGGCGCTGCCACATATAGAGCTGCTCGCGCCGCAGGCCGGTGATGCGGACCACCTCACGGATGTGCAGCGTGCTGCGGTTGTCGGGAACAGCCACCGGGCCAATGACCGGGACTGCGGGATCGCGCCGTCGCGTCGGCGCCTTGATCAGGATGCCCATGAGCTTTCCTTCCTGTGTAACACAAGTATAAAGAGTTCCTTTGTCCGTTTCAGCTTGCGCAATTGCGGCAACTCCGGCCGCCGTGCGTCAGGCCTCGAGGCCGCCCGGCGGCGCAGGTTGCCCCGCTGAGCGCTTTGTTCCATCATCTCGCTTTCGTAACAAGGACTTCCGGCGCCCAAGTTGCGCCAGAATCTGGCGCGTTTGCAGGCGACAACAAGAGCCTTGCAATGACCGTGCCGGCGGGAGCGCGAATATTCGATGTTCCGATTCGGCAAGACCACCAAGGACCCGCTTGTCGACGCCAAGACGGCCGGGCGCTGGCTGGCGGAATTCCCGGCGAACGATCCGCTCTCGATGCACTCCGCGCTGCTGGCCGAGCTCGGGCGCCTTACCGAGCGCGAAGCGAAGCGCACGCCAGCGCGTTTGGAAGCGGTGTTCCACGTCGACGCGCATACCGACGCATTGCGCAAGATGCTCACCGCGCAGTATCTCGATCACGGCAACCGCTCGACACGCGTCGAAAGCCAGCTCTGGCAGGCATTGTTCGATCTCGCGCAGGGGCTGCTCCTCTGCTACCAGGCGTTCGCGCGGGAAGTCAGCAATCACGCGCAGAGCAACAAGTGGCAATCGTTACTGACTGAGCTGATCGCCAGACAGATCATCCATCAGGGTCTCGACGCGAAGATCCGGTTCTTCCGCTACGAGCAGTGGATTCCTGCAAAGTGGTCGGATCTGCACGCGCTGTTTCAGATGGCCTGCTCGGCGCAGATCGAGCGCCAGGCGGTCGCAGCGCTGCCGGAAGGGACCATGACGACCATCGAGCAGGAATACCTGCGCGTGCTCGTGCTGCAGCTCATGAACTCCGGCAACCTGACGCCGCGCCATTTGGACTGGGTATCCGAACAACTGTCGGAATGGTGCGCGCCGCTGCGGTTGTCCCTCGAATCGTCGACCGTGACAAGCTTCTACGTCGATTTGGGAGCGCGTGCGGGCTTGCGGCGCCGCGGCCCGCAGCCGCTCGAGGGACGCGTCCTCTTTCTCGATACGCGTCCGTTGCATGCGGTGCTGATGCAGAACGTAGTGATGCTCGACCAGAAGGTGCGCAACAATCCTCTCTCGGATCGCACGCCACGCCGGGCCGAGCAGCTGAGCCTGCTCAGCAAGCTCGCTTCGCAGGTCGATCCCGAGTTCAAGCCGTTCGCGCGGCGCGGCGAGCGCACCAGCGCCGAAGGCAGCGTCGATGCGATCATCGGCTTCACCAAGATCGCGGGCTTTCTGCGCGACGACGAGATGCTGCCGTTCACGGACTCGCACCGCAAGCCGAGCACGTTCGGCGATACCATCGAGATCGCTACTTTCGGCCGCATGCGCAACGACCAGGGGCAGACGCTCGAGATGGCGCGCCGGCGCCTCGCCAACTATGCCGCGCCGGGGGGCTCGTGGGAGATACGGGACATTTCTCAGACCGGCTTCCGGCTGGTCGCTCCGATGAGCGTCATCAATGCCGTTACGCTTGGCACCCTGGCGGCGATCCGTGCGCAGGGGCAGACGCTGTGGACGCTCGGGATCGTGCGCCGCATGAAGCGGCTCACGACCGAGCGCGCGGAAATCGGGTTGCAGGTGATCGCCAACAATCTCGTCGGCGTGGAGCTCATCGAGCAAAGACGCGGCGACGACGATTATTCGGTCGACGGCGAGGCGACCACGGTCAACAGCCGACGCTTCAACGCACTGTTCCTCTCGCTGCAAAAGCGCGAGACCGAGCCGGTGGTTCAGACGCTCGTGGTGCCGCCCGGCGAGTATCAGCCGAGCAAGCGCCTACGCATGAACGTCGGGCAGACGTCGCGGAAGATCGCCTTCGGGCGTCTCCTTGAGCAGCATCCCGACTGGGTCTGGGCGACAGTCGAGTCGGTCGAGCAAGCGCCACGGCAGGTGGCCGCGCCCTGAGGGCGCGATTCCGAATGGGGGAAGACCGCTACCGGGCGATCTGCGCTGCGCACAGCTGGCAAGTGCCGCCGGATTTCAACATCGCGCGCGCGGTGAGCGCGCGCTACGCGGGCCAGACATCGCGCGTTGCCCTGTATTGGGAAGACGAGTCGGGTACCACCGCGCGTCTCACCTATGCACAGTTGCAGGAGCAGGCCAATCGGCTCGCCAATGCGCTCGGTGCGCACGGTGTCGCGCGCGGCGACAAGGTTGCGATCATGCTGCCGCAGCGACCGGAAACTGCGGTGGCGCACGTCGCCTGCTATCAGATGGGCGCGGTGGCCGTGCCGCTGTCGTTTCTCTTCGGGCCCGAAGCGCTCGAATACCGGCTGAAGAATTCGGAAAGCAAGGCCGCGATCGTGGACGCCGCGTCGCTCCCCAACCTCGCCCCGATCCGCGAGCGCCTGCCGCAACTCGACTGCGTGATCGGCGTGGCAGGCGCGCGCGAGGCGTGGACCGTCGACTGGGACTCCCTGCTCGGCAAGGCGGCGAGCGATTTCGATGCGATCGCCACGCGCGCGACGGATCCCGCGTTTCTCGTCTACACGAGCGGAACGACCGGCCCCCCGAAGGGTGCGCTGATGCCACAGCAATGCCTCATCGGCAACCTGCCGGGATTCGTCCATTCACACGATCTCTTCCCGCAGGAGGGAGATCTCTTCTGGTCACCCGCCGATTGGGCGTGGACCGGCGGACTCATGGACGCGCTGCTCCCGTCGCTCTACTTCGGCGTGCCCATCCTGGGCTTTCGCGGCCGCTTCGATCCCGAGCGCGCGCTCTCGCTCATGGCGAAATACAACGTGCGCAACAGCTTTCTCTTCCCGACCGCGCTCAAGATGATCATGAAGGCCGTGCCGCAGCCCCGCACGCGCTTCGACGTCGCGCTACGCAGCGTGATGAGCGCCGGCGAAGCCGTGGGCACGACCGTTTTCGCGTGGGCGCAGGAAGCGCTCGGCGTCACGATCAACGAGATGTTCGGCCAGACCGAGATGAATTACATCGTCGGCAACTCGCACATGCTGTGGCCGGCGAAGGCGGGATCGATGGGACGGCCCTACCCCGGGCACCGCATCGTCGTAATCGACGAGGAGGGGCGCGAGGTTCCGCGCGGCGAGATGGGCGAGGTCGCCGTGAACCGGATCGCTCCGGACGGCTCGCCCGATCCCGTGTTCTTTCTCGAGTACTTCAAGAATCCGGAGGCGACCGCTAAGAAGTTCAGCGGCGACTGGTGTCGCACCGGCGATCTTGCGCAACAGGACGACGGCGGTTACCTCTGGTATCAGGGCCGCTCCGACGACATGTTCAAGGCGGCCGGCTATCGCATCGGGCCGGCGGAGATTGAGAACTGCCTGGTCAAGCATCCCGCCGTTGCCAACGCCGCCGTGGTGCCAAGCCCCGACGAGACGCGCGGCAACGTCGTCAAGGCCTTCGTCGTGCTGGCCTCCGGTCAGAGCGCATCGGCTGCATTGGAGGATGACCTGCAACGCCACGTGCGGCAGTTCCTCGCGCCGTACGAATATCCGAAGGAGATCGAGTTCATCGATGCCCTGCCGATGACCACCACGGGCAAGGTGCAACGGCGCGTGCTGCGAGAGCGCGAACGCGAGCGCAAGGCGGGAAAGGCGAGTTTGTGATGGCGCGTGGAATGTCCTTGACGCTGCTGCCGGATGCGATGGCCATCTCGCGCCTCGACGCCGAAGCCCCGCTTCCCGCGTGGGCGGTCGCCGCCCCGTGGTGGTCGATCACGCGCACAGGCGACGAGCTTTCGGTGGTTTGCGCGGAGATTCATGTGCCGTCGGACGTCACCGCCAGCCGCGGCTGGCGGGCGCTCAAGTTCGACGGCCCGCTGCCGCTCGATCAGACGGGCATCCTCGCGAGCGTCACCGCTCCGCTGGCCGCCGCTCACATCTCTGTGTTCGCACTGGCGACCTTCAGCACAGACTTCGTGCTGATCCCCGCCGCGCAGCAACGAGCCGCGATCGACGCGCTCGAGCGCGCCGGTCACGCGGTGCTCAGCGACTACTGAGGAGCGGCGCACCCGCGGCCGGCGAAGCCTTCGAGGAAGCTCCGGTGCGTAAGCACCCAGAACACGGCGGGCGCCACCGTCGGCAGGATGAGCACCCCGAACTGGTAAGCAAAAGCAATCAGCTCGCGCTGTGGCGCAGTGAAGCCGGTCTGCGAAGCCACACCGGGCCCGGCATCGAACACGATGTGCTTGAGGAATTCGGCGACGAGCCCCCAGGTCACGAAGGGCGCGAGCACGCCGTAGGCGATCACGAGCCTGCGCAGCGGGTGCGGCTGACCCGCGGCGAGAGTGAGCGCCACCAGCATCGGGAAACCGAAACTGTAGAGCAGCGTGTTCAAGTCGACCGAGAGCACACCGCTCGTCGCGTTCTGCGTGGTCGCGAGCGTTGGCTTGAGCGTGGACACGATGACGATGAGTGGTCCCTGCTGCTCGACCGCGCGAACGAGATCGGTGAATGCGAGCTTAGCGACCGCGGTCGTTAGCAGCGCGATCGGCCACGCGAGAAGTGCTCCCGCCAGGTACCACACGAGAAAGGCCGGCGGCAGCCACGCCGCGACGAGAAGGACGAAGCGGCCGAGCGACGCAGGAGGCCTCACGCCGCTGGCGCGATCGCGCGGGTCGGACCCAAGCGCGGCAGCGTGCGCACCCACAGCAGCCACACGATCAGAACGTCGAGCATGATCAGCGCCTGCCAGACGTAACGGTGCGCGAAATCGAAAGCGTTGAAGTTCCATTGACCGAGATAGAACAGACTGATCACGCGAATGATGTTGAGCCCCTGCACCGCTACGATTCCGATCGCGAGACCGAGCAGGCGCCGCTTCCAGGGCGCGGGGAAGGAAAGCATCGCGGCGATCAGCACGATGGTTGCCTCGACGCCGTTGCAGCCGGCCTCGATCGACACCGCAAAGCTGCCATCCGCGCTTTGCAGGATCTTGCCCTCGGCCACGACCTGCGGATCGAAGAGCCTGACGATGTCCGCGCTCAGCGCGGCGAGCGTATTGGTCCAGGGCACGACGAACCAGGTTTGCGCCCAGGGCGTGAGCTCCAGCCCGAACAGAAGCGCCTGCAGAACGAGAAAGCCGGCGAAGAAGCGAACCATGGGCCGCTATTGTAGAGGCACAGCTGGCCGCGCGAACCACCGACGGAACGCACGGCGTGCGCCGATCAAGAAGGCCTTCCGCGCGACAACGGCGGGTTCTGCGCGAAGTAGCGCTTGATCCCGCGGTGAATCGAAGTCGCGAACTGCGTCTGATGCTGGTCGCTGCGCAGCTTCAACTCCTCTTCGGGATTGGAGATGAAAGCCGTCTCGACGAGGATCGATGGAATGTCCGGCGCCTTCAGCACTGCGAAACCCGCCTGCTCGACGCTGCCCTTGTGCAGCGGATTGACCTCCCCGATGCCGTCGAGCACCGAGCGGCCTACACGCAGGCTGTCGTTGATCTGCGCGGTCTGCGACAGGTCG
>DATKJP010000249.1:0-8149 GCA_035543635.1 Casimicrobiaceae bacterium | reverse complement strand
GCAAGAAGGGTACGCGAGCCTGATGGCACGGGCGATCGACGAAGCTGTCCCCGAATGGAGGGCTGCACTCGATCCGCGGCCAGCCGCGGACAGGCGGCTGCGCGTGGGTTTCGCGTCGGCGTTCTTCCACGTCGGCACTTGCGGCCGCTACTTTCGGAGCTGGATCACGGATCTCGATCGCGAGCGTTTCGAGGTTTTCGTCTATCACCTCTACCCGGGCATGGACGAAGTCGCACGGGCGGTTGCGCAGCGTGCCGATCGCCTTCGTTGCTTCGCCGGCATGCGCTCCAGGCCGTCGATCGTGGCGCCGGCGATTCGCGCCGACGAGCTCGATGTCCTCGTCTATCCCGAGCTCGGCATGGACGCTTGCAGTTTTGCGCTCGCTGCGCTGCGGCTTGCCCCGAGACAGTACGCGGGCTGGGGTCACCCGGTGACTACCGGCCATGCCACGATCGACGCGTTCCTGACCTCGAGGGCGATGGAACCCGAAGGCGCCGAGGCGCATTACACCGAAGCACTGGTGAAGCTGCCGGGCATCGGTACGCGCTATCAGAGACTCAATGTCCCGCGCGACGCGAGCCGGGCGCGCTTTGGATTACCTGAAGAGCGCGCGCTGCTCCTCTGCCCGCAATCGCTTTGGAAGATCCATCCCGACAACGACGCGCTGTTCGCGGAGCTCCTCGCGGCCAATCCGCGAACGATGCTCGTGTTGTTCGAAGGGCGCCACGCCGCCGTGGCAACCCAGTTCCTTCGCCGGCTTGAGCGCGTATTCGCCGAGCACGGCCTCGCTCTGCGCGAACGCGTCCGCGTCTTACCGCATATGGAGCACGACGACTACCTGCGGGTCAATGTCGTTTGCGACGCAATGCTCGACACTATGCACTGGTCGGGCGGCAACACCAGCCTCGATGCGCTCGCTTGCGCGCTGCCCATCGTGACGCTGCCGGGGAGGTTCATGCGCGGACGCCAAAGCGCAGGAATGCTCGGACTTCTCGGCGTGCCTGAATTGATCGCTCACGATCGGGCGGAGTACCTCGCGATCGCTGCGCGCCTCGCCGCCGACCCGGCATGGCGCGCGGAGCTGCGCCCGCGCATTGGCGCACAACAAGAGCGCTTGTTCGAGGTTCCCGACGCCGTCGAATCGCTCCAGGCATTTCTTCAGGCCGGCACGTTGACGGCGTGAGCGCCCCACGCGCGCTCGAGCGCGTCGACAAAGTCTCGGGCGTATCGGTCCATGGCGAAAAGCGGATGCGTGTGCCGATTGGCGTCGAGTCGCTGCCGATGGCCGCGAAGCAGATCCGGTTGCGTCGCGAGCTTGAGGCCGAGCGCTTCGTACTCGCCGAGGCTGTTGGTAATCAGGTCCGGCAAGCCGATCGCGTGCAGCTGACTGCCGGCGACGCGGCTCGACATGGTGTCTCCGGCGCAGGTCAGCACCGGCACACCCATGAACAGCGCGTCGTTGGCGGTCGCACCGGCGTTGTACGGGAAGGTGTCGAGGAATAGATCCGCGTGCGTATGCCGCGCCAGGTGCTCTGAGAGTCCGACCCTTGGGGCGAATACGAGCCGATTGGGATCGACGCCGCGGGCTGCTGCTTCGCGGCGCAGATTCTCCTCTACGGCAACATTGCCTGGAGCGAGCCAGAGCAGGCTGCCGGGCACCGCAGCCAGCAGCCGCATCCACACCGCGAAGACATCAGGCAGCAGCTTGTACGCACTGTTGAAACAGCAGAAGACCAGCCCCTCCGCCGGCAGTCCACTCTCGGTACGCTTTTTCGCTGCAGCGATCTCGCGGTGTGTGTCGCCAGGACAATAGCAACCATCGAGGTAGAGGAATCGTTCGGTAAAGTCGGCTTGCGAAGATGCCGGGCATACGAAGCGATCGGTAAGCACATAGTCGTACCACGGAGCGCCCAGCGAGCCCAGATAACCGAACGCGTTGATCTGCAGCGGCGCCGGACGCGCTGCGAAGAGTCCCTCCCGCGCGCCGCGAGTGTAGCCGTTGAGATCGAACAGGAGCGCGATTCGATCCGTTCGTATGCGCTCGACGATAAGCGATGTGGGGTCCGCGCTCACATCGGCGAAGTGCTCGAATGCGTGCGCGATGCGCTGTCCGATCGGCCCCTGATCGGGTGGTTCGATGGCATAGGCAAAAGCCTCTACGCGGGTTCGGTCAAGCCGCTCCCAAAGCTCCATCAGCAGATAAGCTGTGGCATGAGGACGGAAGTCCGACGATACGAAGCCGATACGCAATCGCTCGGTGCGTAGACTTCTGAAGCCCGAGCTAAGCGACGACGCGGGCAGTTCGAAGCCGCGTGCCCAGCTCCGGGCCGCGACCAGCCGCTGCCGAGGCGAGGTCGGCATCGCGAGCAGCGGAAAAGGATTGAACGCGGAATCCTCAGCGCCTTCGCGATCGAGCAATCTGCGGATCGCATCGTGCAGCTCGCTCAAGCCTTCCCATGCGCAGCGTTGCTGACGCACGTACGCGAGCGTAGACAAAGCGTAGGCATGCTGCGGATCGAGCTCGAGCGCTCGGCGCAGCGGCTCCTCAGCCTCTTCATGCCGGCGCTGACGGATCAAGAGCGTGGCAAGATTGGCCTGGACGTGAACGTCGTTGGGGGCCAGCCGCGCGGCTTCGCGCAGACTGGCCTCGGCGCCCTCGAGATCTTGGACGCGTTCGAGGGCCAGCGCGCGCTGTACCCATATCGTTGGCGGAAGATTGCGACGCACGCTAGCTGCGCGGGCGTGCAGCGCGGCTGCTTCGGCATAGCGGGCCGCGCGATAGGAGAGGTTCGCGAGGTTGAGGAGCGCGTCGGAGTGTTGCGGCTCGCGTGCGAGCACTTCCCGATAGCAGGCGGCCGCCTGTTCGGTGGCGCCGATGGCCTCCAGTGCAAGACCGAGATTGTTCAGCAGACCACTATGCCCGGCGGCTCGGCGCAGCGCCCGCTCGTAGCAATCGATCGCCGCAGCGTGCTCGCCGCGCTCGCGCAGGCGATTCCCGACGTGGAACAGCGCCTCGGGACGGCCTGGATCAAGCTCCAGGACGCGCTGCCAGAGCGCTTCGGCAGCGGCCTGCTCGCCGCGGGCAAGCGCTTGTTCGGCCTGCTGGAGCAGCGCGGTCGCGCTGCTCGGGGACCGGCCGCCAGTCACGGCTGGTGTTCGCTCCAGATGCGCTCCATCGCGTCCGCGAAGTCGCGAGCATAACGCTCCATGTCGAACAGCGGATACGTATGGCGGTTGCGGGCCAGTCGCTCGCGCAGCTCGCGCAGTAGGTCGGGCTGTGCGGCCAGGCGCAGCGCGAGCGCCTCGTACTCGGCAACCCTCTCGGTGACGAGCTCGGGCAGACCGACGGCGTGGAGCTGGCTGCCGGCGATGCGGCTGACCATCGTATCGCCCGCATAGGTCAGCACCGGGAGGCCCGCAAGCAACGCATCATTCGCCGTAGTGTGCGCACCATACGGGTAGGTGTCGAGGAAGAGGTCCGCGGCTGCGCTGCGGGCCACGTGTTCCGTGACATCGACAAAGGGTGCGAAAACGATTCGATCAGGATCGACGCCGGCGGCGCCGGCTTCGCGGCGGAGGTTTTGCTTGGCCATTGAGTGCGTTTCAAGCAGCCACAGCAGGCTTCCCGGGACGGCGGCGAGGAGCCGCATCCATACGGCGAAGACATCCGGCAGAATCTTGTACGCATTGCTGAAACAACAGAACACGAACGCCCCATCCGGCAGGCCACACGCGGCGCGCGACGGCGGCGGTGCCGGCGACAGGCGCGTCGTATCGCTGGGGAAAGCCATGTGGGGCATGTAGAGCGGCCGCTCGGCATAGAAGGGCTGGAGATGTTCCGGCACGGTGAAGCGGTCGGTGAAGATGTAGTCGTACCAGGGTGCGCCCAGCGTTCCCGGGAAACCGATACAGTTGACCTGGAGCGGCGCCGGGCGCAAGGCGAAGACACCTTCGCGGGCGTGCGTTGTATAGCCACCGCGGTCGATGAGAATCGCGATCTCATCGCCGCGGATTCGTTGCGCGATCTGCTGTTCCGAATCCGAGCCCACATCCGCGAAGTGTTCAAAAGCCGCGCGCGCTCGCCGCAGCCACGGATTCTCCTGCACTGGGCGCAAGTTGTACGCAAACATTTCCAGTCGTGAACGATCGATCTTCTCCCAGAACTCCAACGACAAATGCATGGTCGGGTGATCGAGGAAGTTCGCCGTCGCAAATGCGACGCGCAGGCGCCGGCCGGGCCCCCGAACGTGGTGCGGCCGAGGCGCCGGCGCGGGCAATGCGAAATTCTCGGCGTTGCATCGTGCCGCCACGAGCGGTTGCTGCGGCGTAGTGGGCATCGCCAGGACCGGAAACGCGCTGAAGCGATAGCGGCGGTCGCCGCCACGGTCGAGCAGCGCGCGGATCCGGTCGTGCATTTCACCCAGGCCATCCCAGGCGCAGTGGCGCTGCCGGATATAGGCGAGGAGAACCAGCGCATACGCGTGCTCCGGATCCAGCGCAAGCGCCTTCCCGAGCGGCGCTTCGGCGTCATCGTGGCGTTGTTGCAGAATGCACAGCGTCGCGATATCAGCATGGATGCGGACGTCGTCCGGCTCGAGCTCCGCGGCTTGCCGAAAACTCGCTTCCGCAGCGGCGAAATCGCGCTTTTGCATCTGAGCCAGCGCTCGCTGCACGAGCGGCTGGACACGAGGTCTCAGCGAGCCGTGACATTCCTTGTAGCGTTTGCCGCTGCCGCACGGACAGGGCGCATTGCGCATGAGCCGCAACGACAGGGTCTCGCTCATCGAGTCCGATGCCTTGCTTCGATCCGCAGCACCACGTCGGTGAAGTCGCGAGCGTACCGATCCATGTCGAACAGCGGCGAGCTGTGCCTCTGCACAGTCAGCCGCTCGCGATAGGAATTGAGCGGCCCCGCCTGGGTCGCGAGCCGCAGCGCCAGGGCTTCGTAGTCAGCGAAACTCTCGGTGACCAACTCCGGCAGACCCACCGCATGGAGCTGGCTGCCTGCGACGCGACTTGCGAGCGTCTCGCCCGCACGCGTCAGCAACGGAAGTCCCGCCAGGAGAGCGTCGTTGGCGGTGGTGTGAGCCCCGTAGGGATAGGTGTCGATGAAAAGGTCCGCCGCGGCGTTGCGCGAGACGTGTTCCTCGAGACCGAGCAATCGTGCGAAGACGAGCCGGCTCGGATCGATGCCCGCAAGCGTTGCTTCGTGGCGCAGATTCTCCTTCGCTGCCTGGTGGGTTTCGAGCAACCAGAGCACACTACCGGGCACTGCCGCGAGCAGCCGCATCCAGATCGCGAACACCTCCGGCAGGATCTTGTAGGCGTTGTTGAAGCAACAGAACACGAACGCGTGCTCGGGCAACCCGCACGCCGCGCGCGATGGCGGCGGCCCCGGCGCGAGGCGCGTCGTGTCGCTTGGGTAGAGCGCATGCGGCATGAACAGCGGCGCTTCGGTAAAGAAAGGAGCGAGCCGCTCGGGCATGCTGAAGTCGTCCGTGAGGATGTAGTCGTACCACTTGGCGCCCAGCGTCCCCTGAAAGCCGATGGCGTTGACCTGCACCGGCGCGGGGCGCAGCGCAAAGATCTGCGGCTGCGCGCTCCGCGTGTATCCGTTAAGGTCAAACAACACATCAATTCGGTCGTTGCGGATGCGCCGCGCGATCCCATCGACAGACTCGTTGCTGAGGTCGTCGAAGTGCTCGAAGGCACGCTCGATTCGCTGGCCGGCGCGTCCTTTGTCCCGCGCGAAGATCCCGTAGGCGAAGACTTCGAGCCGGCTGCGATCTATGCGCTCCCAGAATTCCGTCATGAGGGCCGCGGTGGCATGGCGGCGAAAGTCTGCCGACACGAATCCGATCCGCATCCGGCCCCCGGACGCGACCGCGAACGCGGAAGGACCGGTCGGTTTGAGCGGCCCAAGGCTACGCGCATAGCGCTGAGCCGCAACGAGCTGCTGTGGCGCTGTCAAGGGCATCGAGAGGAGGGCGAAGGGATCGCATGCCGACCCGGCATCGCCGCGATCGAGAGTGTCGGCGATACGGCCGTGGAGCGAGCTCAAGCCATGCCACGCGCACTGGCACTGGCGTGTATGCGCGAGCAGCGCAAGCACGTATGGCTCGTCGGGCGCGAGGCTCAAAGCAGTGGCAAGCGATTCCTCCGCATCGGCGTAGCGCTGCCAGTGAACATACAGCGTGCCGAAATTGGCATGGACGCGCGCATCATTTGGAGCGAGATGCTGCGCTTCGCGCAGGCTGGCTTCCGCCGCATCGAAATCGCGGGCCTTGATCTGTGCCAGGCCGCGCTCAACCCAGCCTGCGGCGGTGGATCGAAGCGCGCCATGGCAGTCCTTGTAGCGCTTGCCGCTCCCGCAGTGGCATGGCGCATTGCGCGACGGCGCGGAGACGGGCGAGCTCATGAGAGCGTGCCGCGCTCGACCCAGATTGCTTCCATCGCATCTTCGAAATCGCGGGCATAGCGCGCCATGTCGAACAGGGCGTGGGAATGGCGATTCGCAGCAAGCCTTTGGCGCAATGAAAGCAATTGTCTGTCTTCGGTCGCCAGCCGTCGCGCGAGCGTCTCGTACTCGGCGAAGCTCGTCGTGATGAGCTCAGGCAGATCGGTGGCGCGGAGCTGGCTGCCGGCGATGCGGCTCACCATGGTTTCGCCGGCGCGGGTCAGCACCGGCAACCCGGCGAGCAAAGCATCGTTCGCCGTTGTATGCGCGCCGTACGGGAACGAATCGAGGAAGAGGTCTGCCGCTGCGTTGCGCGCTACGTGCTCGGCGATTTTCACAATCGGTGCGAATACGAGGCGACTCGGATCCACGCCGGCCCGCGCGGCCTCGCGGCGCAGATTGGAAACGACCTCGTCGCTCGTATGCAGCAGCCACAGCACGCTTCCAGAAACGGCGGCGAGCAAGCGCATCCAGATGGCGAACACATCAGGCAGTATCTTGTATGAGGTGCTGAAGCAGCAGAACACGAACGCCCGCTCGGGCAGCCCGCACGCGGCGCGCGAAGGACGCGGTCCCGGGGGCAGGCGCGTCGTGTCGCTCGGAAAGGCCATGTGCGGCATGTAAAGCGGGCGTTCGCTGTAGAAGCGCTGCAGGGACTCGGGAACGGTGTAGCGGTCGGTGAAGATGTAGTCGTACCACGCGGCACCCATTGTTCCAGGGAAACCGATGCAGTTCACCTGGATCGGCGCCGGCCTGAGCGGGAAGATGCCTTCACGCGCGTTGAGCGTGTAACCGTTGCGGTCGATAAGAATGCCGATGCGATCCTTGCGGATGCGCTCGGCGATGGATTCCACCGACTCCGGGCTCACGTCGGTGAAATGCTCGAAGGCGATCCGCGCACGACGCTGGAACGGATTGTCGTCGTCGCGGCGCAGGCTGTAGGCGAACATCTCCAGGCGGCTGCGATCGATCTTCTCCCAGAATTCGAGCGAGAGATGCATGGTCGGATGATCGCGGAAGTTCCAGGTTGCGAAGGCGACTCGCAACCGCTCGCCCGGCGCATATGAGACCGTCGGTCGCGAGGAAAGCGCCCCGTGACTCACGGTGCGCGACCAGCGCTGTGCCGCGTGCAACTGCGCGAGCGGCGAGAGCGGCATCGCGAGCGCTGCGAAGGGCATCACCGGAAAGTCGCTATCGGGATCTTCATTGTCCTCGAGCCTCGCGCGAATCTCGGCGAGGACATCGTCGAGCCCGTCCCAGGCGCAGCGCTGCTGGCGAGTGTGCGCGAGCATCGACAGCGCGTAGCGGTTGCCCGGGTCGAGCTCGAGCGCCCGTCGGAGCACGATTTCGCCGTCACTGAAAGCATGCTGCCGGATCAGGAGCGTGCCGAGATGGAGCTGTACTTGCATGTCGCCCGGATCGAGGCGCGCGGCTTCACGGTAGCTCTCGATCGCCGCGGGGATGTCCTGCGCCCGGTTTTGCGCCATCGCACGTCTGATCCATACGGCCGCGGGCAGGTCGCGGCGGATGGCGAACAGTCGGTCGTAGACGGCGACAGCTTCCCCGACCGCTTCGCGGGCGGAAAGAATGTTGCCGAGATTGCCGAGCGCGTCGATATGATTCGGATCGCCGGCGAGCACGGCACGATAGCAATCCTCGGCGCGGTCGGTCTCGCCAGCTGCTTCGAGCGCG
>DATKJP010000248.1:0-5348 GCA_035543635.1 Casimicrobiaceae bacterium | reverse complement strand
GGGGACGGCCAACACGCTCATCTACGTACGCGGCAAAGGGATCGTCCTCAACGAGCCTTCGGTCGTGCCGCCGCCGATGTCGACCACCATCGAGCCGGTTGCTTCCGAAATCGGAAGATCGGCACCGATGGCCGCGGCCATCGGCTCCTCGATGAGATAAACCTTCGAGGCGCCCGCGCCGAGCGCGGACTCGCGAATCGCCCGGCGCTCGACCTGTGTGGAGCCGCAAGGCACGCAGATGATGATGCGCGGGGAAGGGCTAAAGAGCTTGGAATCGAGCACTTTCTTGATGAATTGCTTCAACATCTGCTCGGTCACGGTGAAATCGGCGATGACGCCGTCTTTCATCGGCCGGATCGCCGTGATGTTTCCCGGCGTTCGTCCGAGCATCTGCTTCGCCGCAAGCCCGACTTCCTGGATCACGCGCTTGCCGTTGGGGCCGCCTTCCTGCCGTATCGACACGACCGAAGGCTCGTTGAGGACGATCCCTTTGCCGCGTACGTAGATGAGCGTGTTGGCCGTCCCCAGATCGATGGCGAGATCGCTGGAGAAATAGCCTTTAAATGATTCGAACATGCCGTCCTTCTGTGCGGCGCGGGCCGCAAACGCATCTGCACTGACGTCTATGCAGGCGCGGCGGCCGGGCAATCGAAATATGATAACCTAATATGCTTGGCTTCCGCACCGCTTCTTGCTCGAAAACCCGCGGAAAGCTTCCGAAAGCGGCACTTTCCCGCGGCTTTCTCCACATGCCCATCTCCATTCAGGACATCCAGCGCATCGCGCATCTCGCCAGGATCGAGATAACGTCGGCCGAGGCGCAAGACGTGCAGCGCAAGCTCGACGGCATCTTCGAGCTCATCAATGAAATGCGCGCGGTCGACACCACAGGCATCGTGCCGATGTCGCATGCGCAGGAGGTGACGGCCCCGCTGCGCGACGATCACGTCAGCGAGCCCGACCGCCACGCGCTCTACCAGAGCGTCGCGCCGGCGGTACACGACGGGTTGTATCTGGTACCCAAAGTCATTGAGTGAGATGACTTCGCTTTCCGCGTCGCTGTCCGAGCTTTCGCGCTCGCTCGCGGAGAAGCGCGTGTCGAGCGTCGAGCTGACGCGCACCGCTCTCGACCGTATCGAGACGCTTGATCCGAAGCTCAATGCATTTCTGACCGTCGATCGCGAACGGGCGCTGCAAGCGGCACGAACCGCCGATGCACGCATTGCGGCCGGCGACGCGCAACCGCTCACCGGCATCCCGGTCGCGCATAAGGACGTGCTGATGACTGCGGGCGTGAAAACGACCTGCGGCTCGCGCATGCTCGAGAACTTCGTCGCGCCCTACAACGCCTTCGTCGTGGAGCGACTGGCGCAAGAGGGCATGGTGCTGGTCGGCAAGACCAACATGGACGAGTTCGCCATGGGGTCGTCGACGGAGAACTCTCATTTCGGTCCGGTCAGGAACCCCTGGCAGGTCGAGTATGTCCCCGGTGGAAGCTCTGGCGGCTCGGCCGCTGCGGTTGCGGCGCGCATGGTGCCTGCCGCGACCGGCACCGACACCGGCGGCTCGATCCGCCAACCTGCGGCGCTGACCGGCATCTGCGGCCTTAAGCCGACCTACGGTCTGTGCTCGCGCTATGGCCTCGTCGCCTTCGCGTCAAGCCTCGATCATCCCGGTCCTTTCGCGCGCAGTGCCGATGATTGCGCGCTGATGCTGAATGCCATGGCCGGGCACGATGCACGCGACTCGACCTCTGTCTCACGCGAGCGCGAGGACTACACGCGAGGCTTACGCGAAGCGCGCGGCGCGAGACCGCTCGCCGGCCTGAAGATCGGTTTGCCGAGCGAGTACTTCGGCGAAGGCGTCGATGCCGAAGTCGCCGCCGCAATCGACGCTGCCATCGTCGAATTGCGACGACTCGGTGCGTCGACGGTCGATATCGCATTGCCGGCGGTCAAGCATTCGATACCGGTCTATTACGTCATCGCGCCAGCGGAAGCCTCCTCGAATCTGTCGCGCTTCGACGGCGTGCGTTACGGGCATCGTGCAGCGAAGTACGAAGATCTTTCGGACATGTACAAGAAGACGCGGGCCGAAGGTTTCGGTGCAGAGGTCAAGCGGCGCATTCTCGTCGGTACTTATGTGCTCTCGCACGGCTACTACGACGCCTACTATCTCAAGGCGCAGCAGGTGCGGCGGCTGATCGCCGAAGGTTTCGCGCACGCGTTCGAGCGCTGCGACGTCGTGCTCGGTCCGACCGCGCCGAGCGCTGCGTTCAAGATTGGCGCGAAAGTCGATGACCCTGTGGAGATGTACTTGAACGACATCTTCACCGTTGCGGCGAACCTGACCGGAACGCCGGCGTTTTCGATCCCCTGCGGTTTCACGCGCGCAGGATTGCCGATCGGACTGCACTTGCAGGCACATCATTTCGACGAGGCGCGGCTCCTCGATGTGGCGCATCGCTACCAGCAGGCTACCGATTGGCATCGACGCGAGCCGGAGATAGCCCGATCGGGTGGCAAATGATGTGGGAAGCAGTCATCGGGCTGGAGACGCATGTGCAGCTCTCCACCGCGTCGAAGATCTTCTCCGGTGCGCCAACCGCGTTCGGCGCGCCACCCAATACGCAAGCCTCCGCGGTCGATATCGCCCTGCCCGGCGTGCTGCCGGTGCTGAACCGAGGCGCCGTCGAGCGCGCGATCCGCTTCGGGGTGGCGATCGGCGCCACGATCAACCGGCGCAGCGTGTTCGCACGCAAGAATTATTTCTATCCCGATCTGCCAAAGGGCTACCAGATCTCGCAGTACGAGATTCCGATCGTGCAGGGTGGCTCGATCCGCTGCGTATCGCCTACGCGCGGCGAGATTGACGTGCGTCTAACGCGCGCTCATCTCGAGGAGGATGCGGGCAAGTCGCTGCACGAAGGACTCGAGCCCGCAAACCACAACACGACCGGCATCGATCTCAATCGCGCCGGAACGCCCCTGCTCGAGATCGTCTCGGAGCCCGATCTGCGCAGCGCGGAGGAAGCAGTCGCGTACGCTAAGGAGCTGCACTTGCTTGTCGGTTGGATCCAAATCTGCGACGGCAACATGCAGGAGGGGAGTTTCCGCTGCGACGCCAATGTCTCGGTGCGCCCTGTTGGCGAGACGAAACTCGGCACGCGCTGCGAGATCAAGAACCTCAACAGTTTCCGCTTCCTCCAGCACGCGATCGAGTTCGAGACCCGGCGGCAGATCGAGTTGATCGAGGACGGCAAAGCAGTGGAGCAGGAAACGCGGCTCTACGATGCGGATCGCAACGAAACGCGCTCGATGCGCACCAAGGAAGACGCCCAGGACTACCGCTACTTTCCAGACCCCGATTTGCCGCCGCTCGTGATCAACGAGGCGTGGATTGAGCGAGTGCGATCGGAGCTGCCGGAGTTGCCGGAAGCGAAGCGGCAGCGCTTCACGAGTGAATACAGGCTTTCGGCTTACGATGCGGCGCTGATGACAGATGATCTGGATACCGTCGACTATTTCGAAAGAGCGCTCGTCGCCCTTGACACCGATGATGTCCAGGCCGGCGCCAAGCACATCGCGAATCTGATGGCGGGCGATCTTGCTGCGGCGCTCAACCGCTGCGAACTTTCGATTGCCCGAAGTCCGGTTACCCCCTCTGCGCTCGCAGGGCTTGCGCGGCGCCTCGCCGACAACACCTTGAGCACCAAGCTTGCGAAAGATGTCTTCGCGGCCATGTGGGCCGGCGAAGGCGATGCCGACGCGATCATCGGAAAGCGCGGCTTGCGACAAATCTCCGACACCGGCGCGATTGAAAAGATCGTCGATGAGGTGCTCGCAGCAAGCGCCGCGACCATCGCCGAATACAAGGGCGGGAAGGAGAAGGCGTTCAACTCGCTGGTCGGCAAGGTCATGGCTGCGACCAAGGGCAAGGCCAATCCCGCGCAGGTCAACGCGATTCTGAAGAAGAAGCTCGGCGAGTAGGGACAGCGGGGCTGTTTTCCAAAGACTACTGCAGCAGCGGCTTGTAGCGGAGCCGGTGTGGGCGAGCGCCCTCCTCGCCGAGACGCCGCCGCTTGTCCGCCTCGTAGTCCTGGTAGTTGCCTTCGACGAAGACCCACTTCGAATCGTCCTCGGCCGCGAGGATGTGCGTCGCGATGCGGTCGAGGAACCAGCGGTCGTGCGAGATGACGAGCACGCTGCCTGCGAATTCGGTCAAAGCGTCTTCGAGTGCGCGCAGGGTCTCGACGTCGAGATCATTCGATGGCTCGTCGAGAAGCAGAACATTGCCGCCCTTGAGCAGCGTGGCCGCGAGATGCAGCCGCCCGCGTTCGCCGCCGGAGAGCATCCCCACGTTTTTTTGCTGATCGGGGCCCCTGAAGTTGAATCGACCGAGATACGCGCGCGAGGGCATCTCGAACTTGCCGACCGTGATGATGTCCTGCCCGCCCGAGATCGCTTCCCATGCCGTCTTGTCGTTGGGCAGCGCTTCGCGCGTCTGATCGACGACGGCGAGTTTGACCGTCGGCCCGATCGCAATCTCGCCTTGATCGGGCTTCTCCTTGCCGGTGATCATGCGAAACAGCGTGGTCTTCCCGGCGCCGTTGGGGCCGATGATCCCGACGATCGCGCCCGCCGGAGCAACGAAGGAAAGATCGTCGATCAGCAGTCGATCGCCGAAGCCTTTGCTCACGCCCTTGAATTCGATCACCGCGTCGCCGAGCCGCTCCGCGACCGGAATGAAGATCTCCTGCGTCTCGTTGCGCTTCTGATGCTCGTAGGACGCCAGCTCTTCGAAGCGCGCGATACGTGCCTTGCTCTTCGCCTGCCGCGCCTTGGCGTTGGTGCGCACCCACTCGAGCTCCTTGTGCATAGCCTTGATGCGCGCGGCTTCCTGCTTCGCCTCGATTGCGAGCCGTTCCTCTTTCTGCTCGAGCCAGGAGCTGTAATTGCCCTTCCACGGAATGCCGTAGCCGCGATCGAGCTCGAGAATCCACTCGGCCGCGTTGTCGAGAAAGTAGCGGTCGTGCGTGACCGCGATCACGGTTCCGGGAAACTTCTGCAGGAATTGCTCGAGCCAGCCGACGCTCTCCGCATCGAGGTGGTTGGTCGGCTCATCAAGTAGAAGCATGTCCGGCTTGGAAAGCAGCAGCCGGCACAGCGCGACGCGCCGCTTCTCACCGCCCGAGAGCTTGGCGATCTTCGCGTCCCATGGCGGAAGACCGAGCGCATCGGCTGCGATCTCCATCTGCAGGTCGGAGTCGGCTCCCGCGGCGGCGATGATCGCTTCGTACTTTGCCTGCTCGGCTGAGAGCTTGTCGAAATCTGCGTCGGGCTCCGCGT
>DATKJP010000247.1:0-13308 GCA_035543635.1 Casimicrobiaceae bacterium | reverse complement strand
ACTCGGCTTCGTCGCGAAGGTGATCCGCTCGGGCTTTCGTTCCCGGTGCGTAAGCGGCGAAGTAATTGAGGGCTTGGTGATGGAACTGGAAGAGATTGTCCGGACAATTCGGCCACACGGCTTTCGGATGAGCATGCGTGTCGGGGCAGGGCGCGCCGCTGGTCGCGGTGGCCGGCAGCGGTCCGGTGCCATTGGTCCAGCCCGGGGCACCTACATTGCCGCTGGCGTTCGACCAGCCGCCGGAGTACCAGGCCCAGTCGATATGCGCACGCGTCAGCGCCTGGCCGATCGTCGGCGTCGACAACGGCGGTAGCCGGTTGCTTTCGGGCGTGCCTGGCGCATAAGGCTGGTACCACGATTGAACCGTGTTGACGGCGAAATCGCCGCAGACGACGCTGGCAGGCGTCGCCGGCCGGCCCGCGGGCGGAGCGCATGAAGCGGTCAAAGCCGCGTCCAGCGCCTGAGTCCCGAGCGATGAGGCGTACAGAGCGTAGCTGGTCGGCATTCCGTTTCCGTCGACGACCGAGTGCAGGTCGGCGGCGCTTCCATCGTTGACCGCCTTGTCCCAGATCGGCGCTCGCGCAGCGACGAGCCACTGGTGGTTCAGGAACGATCCGCCGAAGGTTCCCTGAAAGAAGTTGTCGAGAACGACGTAGCCGGGCGCACCCGGCGAACGCAGATACGCGTAGACCGGCAGCTTGCGCGTGTCGTAGTAACCCATGGCGAGACCGATCGCATCGCTGCCTGCGACGTAGCGATTCTGCGCGCCGTTATTTAGCTGGTATTGCTCCTGGTAATAGCGGTGCACCAGATCGCGCGTGAGGCTCGTCGTCGGAATGTAGATCGCGATGTCGAACGGCTGATTGGGGAACGCGCTGTTCAACAGCGCGCCGGTCGAGTTGTCGACGCAGGAAGCGGGCAACGGACTCGGCGCCGTGAGATTCGGATCGTTCTGCAGCAGGCAGTTGAAGGGCGTCCCCGACTGGCTGACCTGAACCACGTGCGTTCCGTCGACGTTGTCGAGGCCATTCACCTTCTCGCCGTTGACCGCCTCCCACCTGCCATACAGATTGTCGAAGCTGTGGTTCTCCATGTAGATGACCACGATATGCTTGATCCATTGCAGGTCGCCGCGAGGTGATGCCGTGCCGTCCGCGGCGAGAAGCGCGGCCGGCAGCATCGACGCTACGGTGAAAAACACGGCGGGAGCGAGCAGGGGCTTGGGACTCATCGGTTCCTCGAACGGGTTTGGACCGCATCTTCGGTCGCCCGGATGGCAGCGATCCCGGCGCGCGGATGCTACCGAGCGTATCGAGCTTATGTGGCCGATATGTGACACCCGGATGATGGCCTCGGCGAGCCTCGTCCGACCGGTTGGGGACGCCGGCGTTGACAGGGCGCCCGATCAGGCGTATGAATGGAATAATTCAATCATGCACGACTGAATTAGATCATTCAGATGCTGGCCCAGGACCGCATCGAATGCGCGGTCGCCGAGACCTCGCCTTCGCTCTCGCGGGTGGGACGCTGGATGTCGACGCATCCGATCCGGACCCTGTCGCACAGCGCGGAGGAGATCGCTGCGCTGACCGGCACCTCGGTCGCGGCGATCAACCGCTTCGCCCGCGCAGCGGGCTTCGAGGGCTTCACCGATCTCAAGACCGTGCTCGGCGACGAGCTGCAGTCGGCGGTCGCGCCGCTGCGCAAGCTGGTGAAGCCGCAGACACGGGCTCGGTCGGGCAGAGGGAAAGGGCCGGCGCCCGTCATCGACGCTGAAGCGCTGCGGCGCGCGGTCACCGAGCCGCAGATTCAGCGCGCCGCGGGACGCCTGCTCAAGGCGCGCCAGGTGTTGCTGTTGGGACTCGGCACGAGCAGCTATCTCGCCGGCTACGCCGCGCACGCGTTGACGCCCTATCTGCTGCGCGTGTGGGCCGTCGCCGGAGAAGGCGGCACAGAAGAAGCGGCGCGACGCCTCTCGCGCTGCGGGCGCGGCGACGTCCTGGTCGCGGTCTCTCTGCCGCGGTATTCGAAGGACACCGTTCGCCTGACGAGCTTCGCGCGCGAGCGCGGCGCCTACGTCGTCGCCATCACGGACTCGCCGAAGGCCCCGCTGGCCGCGACCGCCCATCTGTTGTTGCTGGCGCCAAGCGAGCATCCGGTGATGCCCAGCTCGGCGCTGGGCGTGCTGGCCGTGATCGAGACGATGGCGGCCGAGGTCGCGCGGCTGAATCCCGACGCGGCACGTGTTGCCCGCGAGATGTCGGAACTGGTGCTGTCGTATCTCGCGACCGCACAGAAGTAGAACTCAACTACTCACAACAAGGAGGACTCCGATGAGAGCAGGTTCGCGGTTTGCAATCTTGGCGGCGGGCATCGCGGCAGCATGCGGATTTGCCGCGCCAGCCGACGCAGGCAAGGTGCTCGACAGCATCAAGCAGAAGGGCGTGGTGACCTGCGGCGTGCACACCGGTCGCGCGGGCTTCGCGCTCGCCGACAGCAACGGCAACTGGTCGGGTCTCGACGTCGACTACTGTCGCGCGCTCGCCGCTGCCGTCCTCGGCGACGCCAAGAAAGTCAAATACGTTCCGACCAGCGGACAGACCCGCATCACCGCGCTGCAGAGCGGCGAGATCGACGTGCTGTCGCGCAACACCACCTGGACGTATACGCGGGACACTTCGCTCGGGCTGGTCTGGGTCGGCGTCAACTTCTACGACGGGCAGGCCTTCATCACCAAGAAGAAGCCGGGCCTCGCCAAGATCACGCAGCTCGCGGGCGCGACCATCTGTGTGGACTCCGGCAGCACGACCGAGAAGAACCTGGCCGAGTACTTCACCGGGCACAAGCTGCAGTACAAGGGTGTGGTGTTCGATCAGATCGAAGCCTCGCAGCAGGCTTTCATGAGCGGGCGCTGCCAGGTGTACACCGGCGACAACAGCAACCTCGCCGTGCTCAAGGCCACCCAGCTCAAGAATCCCGACGACTACGTCATCCTGCCCGAGCAGATCTCGAAGGAACCGCTGGGACCTGCCGTGCACCGCGGCGACGATGATTGGTTCGCTATCGCCAAGTGGACGCTCAACGCGATGATCGAGGCCGAGGAGCTGGGCATCAGCTCGCAGAACATCGACAGCCTCAAGGCGTCGAGCACAGATCCGGCGATCAAGCGTTTCGTGGGCACCGGCGACGACCTCGGCAAGTTCATGGGTCTCGACAAGGAGTGGAGCTACCGCATCGTCAAGCAGGTCGGCAACTACGGCGAGAGCTTCGACCGCAACGTCGGCGCCAACTCCAAGGTGAAGCTGCCGCGCGGTCAGATGAACCTGTGGACCAAGGGCGGCCTGATGATCTCGCCGCCGTTGCGCTGATCATGGCCGCGCTACCCGGCACGCTGCCCGCGGCGGCACCGCCGCGCCCGCCGCTCAACTGGCGCTCGCTCGGGCTGCAGGCCCTCGCGCTCGCGCTGGTCGTCCTCCTCGGCACGTGGCTCGTGAACAATGCGACGAGCAACCTGAAAGCTCAGAACATCGCTTCGGGATTCGGCTTTCTGAACGATACCGCAGGGTTCGCGATCTCCGAGGGTTTGCTTCCCTACGAGCCCAGCGATAGCTATGCGCGCGCGTTCGCGGCGGGCGTAGCGAACACGCTGCGCGCCGCGCTGCCCGCGGTGTTTCTCGCCACCGTGCTCGGCTTCTTGCTCGGCATCGCGCAGACGAGCCGGCACGCGCTGGTGAAGCTGCTGTCCCGCGGATTCGTCGACATCGTGCGCAACGTGCCGCTGCTGGTGCAGGTGCTGCTGTGGTACTTCGCTTTGACGGAGCTTCTGCCGGGCACCGACACGCCGCTGCCAGTGGATGACGTGGCCTTCCTGAGCAAGGGAGGACTTGCGCTGGCGGTTCCGGATTTAACGGCATCGCAGGCGGTCGTGCCGTTGGCGCTCACCATCGTGCTGCCGTGGCTCGCCTGGCTCGCTGGTCGCTGGCGCAGGATCGCGATGCCGATCTCGCTGCTGATCGTCGTCGGCATCTGGGCATTCTGGCCGGACTCATGGCAGCGACCCGAGATCGGCGCCTTCGGCGTGACCGGCGGCGCGACGCTGACTCCCGAATGGCTGGCGCTGGTGATCGCGCTCACCCTGTACTCGGGCGTCTACTGCGCCGAGATCGTGCGCGCGGGACTGCAGGCGGTTCCACGTGGACAATGGGAGGCGACGTGTGCGCTCTCGATGACGCGGCCGCAGGCGCTCCGGCGCGTGATCATCCCGCAGAGCCTGCGCGTGATCGTCCCGCCGTACACGAGCCTGGTGATGAACACGATCAAGAACTCGTCGCTGGCGGTGGCGATCGGCTATCCCGACATCGTATCGGCGGCGACGACCGCGCTCAACCAGAACGGTCAGGCGATCGAGTGCATCGCCATCATCGCTGCGGTGTACCTGACGCTCAACCTGTTGACCGCTCTCGTGATGGGTGTCGTCAACGCGCGAGTTCAGTTGAAGGAGCGCTGATCATGGCCGAGATGCTGCATCCTCCCGTCGGAGACTCGCTCGCCGCACGCTGGCGGCAGACGCTGTTCGGCGACAAGCCATCGGCGATCGTGTCGAGCATGGTGTTGCTGCTCATCGTATGGGGACTTTGGGAAGCGCTGCGCTGGGGCGTGATCAATGCGGTCGCGCGTCCCGACGTCGCAGCGTGTCGAGCTGCGGAAGGCGCCTGTTGGGGCGTAGTCGTCGAAAAGGCGCGACTGGTTTTGCTCGGCCGCTTTCCGCCGGGCGAGCAATGGCGGCCCATTCTGGGCAGCATCGCGCTCCTCGGATGCGTCGGGGCAGCGGCGCACCCACGCTGCTTCGGCAAGGTCGGCTTCGCGTTGATGGTCGCCGGTGTGGTGGCGTTCGGCGTGCTGATGGCGGGCGGCGTCTTCGGCCTAACGCCGGTCGGCACCGACCTTTGGGGCGGACTGCCGCTCACCCTGCTGCTCTCGGTCATCGCGCTCTTGATCGGCGTGCCGCTCGGCATCGCGCTGGCGCTGGGACGGCGCTCAAAGCTCCCCGCGATCAAGTGGCTGTCGACGACCTACATCGAGCTGGTGCGAGGCGTGCCGCTCATCACGCTGCTCTTCTTCGGCTCTTTCGTTCTGCCGCTGCTCCTGCCTCCGGAGTGGCGCATGGACCCGATGTTGCGGATCGGCATCTGCCTCACTCTGTTCGCTGCGGCGTATCTGGCGGAAGTGTTCCGTGGCGGATTGCAGGCGGTGATGCGCGGGCAGTACGAGGCTTCGCACGCGCTGGGCTTGAGCAAGTGGCAGACGCTGACCCGCGTCGTGCTGCCGCAAGCCCTGCGCATCACCATCGCACCGACGGCGAGCCTTTTCATCGGGACGGTGAAGGACAGCACGCTCGTGTCCATCGTCAACGTCTACGACCTGAGCGGCACGCTGAAGCTCGCGATGGGCGATTCCGAATGGCGGCCCTATTCCGTCGAGATGTACATCCTGGTGAGCGCGATCTATCTCACCATCGGCCTTACCATCGCCTCCTACGGGCGTTACCTGGAGCGGCGCTACGCGCTGAAATGACATGAGCGAGAATTTGCTGGCAATGGAAGGCGTGCACAAGTGGTACGGCAACTTTCACGCGTTGGACGACTGCTCGATCAACGTGGCTCGCGGCGAGAAGATCGTCGTCTGCGGACCGTCCGGCTCGGGCAAGTCGACGCTGATCCGCTGCATCAACCGCATCGAGCAGCACGACGGTGGCCGCATTAGCTTCGAGGGCACGACGCTTGACGACTCGCGCAAGGCGGTCGACGCGCGCAAGGGCATCGGCATGGTGTTCCAGCAGTTCAACCTGTTCCCGCACCTGACCGTGCTCGAGAACGTGATGCTCGCGCCGACGCTGGTGAAGCGTCAGGGGCATGCGCTCGCGCGCGAACAGGCGATGAAGCTCCTCGCACGGGTGCGCATCGTCGAGCAGGCGGAGAAGTTTCCCGGCCAGCTCTCGGGTGGTCAGCAGCAGCGGGTGGCCATCGCTCGCGCGCTGGCGATGCAGCCTCAGCTCATGCTCTTCGACGAGCCCACCTCGGCGCTCGACCCGGAGATGGTGGGTGAGGTGCTGGACACGATGAAGGAATTGGCACGCGACGGGATGACCATGATCTGCGTCACGCACGAGATGGGCTTCGCGCGCCAGGTCGCCGACCGGGTCGTATTCATGGAAGCGGGTAAAATTCTCGAGGTGCAGCCGCCGGAGCACTTCTTCGACAACCCGAAGAGCGAGCGCTGCCGCGCGTTCCTCGGCAAGATCCTGAAGCACTGAACTGTGGCCTCTCATTTCGCTCTCGCACTGCACGGCGGCGCCGGAACGATCGCCAAGGGTAGCGCGGCGGACGAGGCGCCTTATCGGGAGGCGTTGCGGTCAGCGCTCACTGCAGGACAGGCGGTGCTTGCCAGCGGTGGCAGCGCGCTCGACGCGGTGATCGCGACGGTCGTCTGGCTGGAAGACAGCCCGCTGTTCAACGCGGGCCATGGCGCGGTGTTCACCTCCGACGCGCAACACGAGCTCGACGCTGGCGTGATGGATGGCAGCTCGCTCGCTGCCGGAGCCGTGTGTGGCGTGCGCACGATTCGCAACCCGATCCTTGCCGCGCGCGAAGTGATGCGCGACGGACGAAGCGTGCTTCTCGGGGGCGAAGCCGCCGAGGCGTTCGCTCGCTTGCGCGGTCTGGCGATCGTCGAGCCTTCCTACTTTTCCACGCCGCATCGACTGGCGCAGCTGCGTGCGGTGCAGGCGAAAGCCCGCGATCAGGCCGTCGTCGATCACGATGCCGCTGCGGCGACCGAGGACAACTCGCAGCGCTTCGGGACTGTGGGCGCGGTTGCGTGCGATCGGCAAGGTCATCTCGCCGCCGCGACCTCCACCGGCGGACTCACCAACAAGATGCCGGGGCGCATCTCGGACACGTCGCAGATCGGCGCCGGCGTTTACGCCAACGATGCGACCTGTGCCGTGTCGTGCACCGGCACCGGAGAGCATTTCATTCGCGGCTCAATCGCCTACGACGTGCACGCGCGGATGTATTATCTGAATCGCGACCTCGCGCGTGCCGCTCAGGAGAGCGTCGTCGAATCACTGCAGCCGCTGGGCGGCCGCGGCGGCGTCATCGCCGTGAGCCGCGATGGACAAGTCGCGATGCCCTTCAATTCGCCCGGCATGTACCGCGCCTGGATGCGCGAGGGCGAAGCCGCGCACATCGCGATCTTCGCGACGTAGCCCGGACGCACGAGCCGCTGCGCGAGGCCTCGCTGGATGAGTTCAAAGCATCTCGAGCGCGAGCGCGATGCCTTGACCTCCGCCGATGCATAGCGTCACGAGGCCGCGCTTCAATCCGTCGCGCTTCATCGAATGCAATAGGCGGGTGGTCAGCACCGCACCGGTTGCGCCGATCGGATGGCCGTGCGCGATCGCGCCGCCCTCGACATTGACGATGTCCTCCGGCAAACCGAGCTGACGCAATACGGCGAGCGGCACGGCCGCAAACGCCTCGTTGATCTCGACGCGCTGGATATCGCCCAGTGCCCAGCCCGCGCGCTCCAGCGCCTGCCGCACCGCGGGAACCGGACCGATCCCGAACATGCCAGGCTCGACCGCCGCTACCCCATACGCGGCGAGCCGCGCGATCACCTGCAGCTTGTTGCGATCGGCGAACCCGCGCTCGGCGACGATCACCGCTGCTGCGCCGCTGTTGAGGCCTGGAGCGTTGCCTGCCGTGATGGTGCCGTCCTTGCGAAACGCGGGCTTGAGCTTCGCGAGCACTTCGATGGTCGTATCCGGCCGGTTCGCCTCGTCGATGTTGAATTGCTGCGGGCCTTTGCGCCCTTTGACTTCCACATCGACGATTTCCTCCTTGAATCGGCCCGCCGACTGCGCCGCCGCGAATCGCTTCTGCGAGCGTTCCGCCCAACGGTCCTGATCGTCGCGCGAGATCTTCTCTCGCGCGACGAGGTCTTCGGTGTGCCAGCCGGAATGCTCGCCGGAGAAAGCGTCGTTGAGGCCGTCGCGCAGCATGCTGTCGTAGACCTGCATGTCGCCCATGCGGTGTCCCCAGCGCCCGTCGGGAATGAGGTACGGTGCGCGATCCATGTTCTCGAGACCACCGGCGATGGCGACGTCGATCTGACCGAGCGCGATTTCCTGCGCCGCGGATACGATCGCCTGCGCGCCAGAGCCGCAGACGCGATTGACCGTCATCGCGGGCACGGCAACCGGAACGCCTCCGCCGATCGCCGCCTGCCGCGCGGGATTCATGCGGTTGCCGGCCTGAATGACGTTGCCCATGACGACGCTGCCTATGCGCGCGGGATCGAGGCCCGACCGGCGCAGTGTTTCTCGAACGACGGCTGCGCCAAGCTCGGTCGCCGGCGTATCTTTCAGTGTGCCGTTGTAAGTGCCGATCGCGGTGCGAACGGGGTAAGACAAAACGACGTCTGCCATTGCGATTTCCTTCCTTAAGCTGATTGACTGTTGGCGACGCGCAACGGCCGGCGGATGCGCCTCACCGTTGCATCGTCCGGCTCGGCCGCCACGGCGAAGCCCAACGAGCGGGCGAGCTTGAGCATCGAGGTGTTGGTGGCGAGAACGATGCCGGCCATTTCATCGAGGCCTGCATCGCGAGCGTGCTCCAGCAAGATTTCGAGCAGCCCGCGACCGATCCCTTTGTGCTGCCACGCGTCACCGACGACGAGCGCGAACTCGGCGCTCGGCTTTTCGGCATCGACCACATACCGGCCGACGGCGACGAACTGCTCGGTGCCTTCGCTCGACGTGGTAACGGCGAAGGCCATGTGGCGCTCGTAGTCGATGTGGGTCATTTTGTAGAGCCACTCGGGCGTCACCTTGAGTCCGCCACTCAACATGCGCTGGTAGCCCGTTTCGCGCGACAGCGAGCGTACGAAGGCTTCCTCGAGCGCGACGTCATCGTGGCGTATCGGTCGCACGGTGAGCATCTCGCCGGACGGCAAGGTCCAGGTCCGCGTCAGGTGGGCAGGGTAGCTTGACATAGGCGTATATGCGCATATAATGAGAGCATATGCACCTATTGTCAAGTTCCTCGGCAGGGCCGCGATGACCTCCGAAGCCGACGGTCAGCTCTGCGAGTGCAACTGTCTCGCGTTGCGTCAGGCGGCGCGCCATCTGACCCAGTTCTACGATCGCTTCCTGGCCTCGACCGGGCTGCGCACCACGCAGCTCTCGATCCTGACGAAGCTGCACCGATCGGGACCGATGACGATCAATGCGCTGGCGCGCGAGCTGGTCATGGATCGCACAACTCTGGGTCGAACGATGCTTCCGCTGCAACGCGAGGGCCTGATCGTCATCGAGGACTCCGTGGTGGATCGCCGGAGCAAGGAACTGCATCTCACCAGAAAGGGCGGTGAGCGCCTACGCGGGGCCTTCAGGCCCTGGCGCGAGGCACAGACGGAGTTCACCAGAATATTCGGCGAGGAGCGCGCGGCCAAACTGCGCAAGGAGCTGCGCGCGCTCGCGTCGAGCGAGCTCGCGACCGGAAAGCCACCTCGGTGACGCGCTAGCGTCTGGGATGCAGTCCCGCCAGCGGCGCGCGGCGCAGAAATGCCGCATCGCGGCCGAGAATCAGCTTCACCAGGTCTTCGAGCACGGGTTCTTCGATCTCGTTGCTGTGAAACTCGAGCGTGACGCGGTCGAAGCGGTCGACGTTCATGAGAGCCACGGTCACGATTCCGGTCTGGTAGTCGACGTTAAAGGAGACTCGGGCCGGGATCGCCGGCGGGACGGTAAACGAGCATTTCTGCACGCTGCCGTTCGCCGCTTCGACGCGCCGGCTGGTGTACTGCAGTCCGGCCTGATCGAGCGCCTTCTCCGCGACCGCGTACATCCCGGACGCGACCTCGAGCGAGACCGGCTTCGCCGCCGAGATCTCGTAATAGATGTTGATCTCGTCGAGCACCGGAAAGCCGACGATGCGATGCTCGTGCTGTCCTACCGAACCGTGGCCGAATTTCGGCGACTCGAAGACGAGGCCGTGCCCGAGATCGAAGCGATGGTCGATTGCCGGCTTGAGCCCGCTCAGGTAGGTGATCGCCTTTTCCAGCCATCGAAACGCCTTGCGCAGCCGTGCGTCGATCGCCTGGAAGCTCTCGACGTCGGCATGCTCTTGCGTCGATTGGCGAGCTGCCTCGTATTGGGTGCGCAGATCGTCGAGTAGTGTGGGCTTGTTCATCCGCGAGTCTGATCCCGATCGATCGGTGGATGATCGATTGTGCCTCAACGCTGGGGTCTGCGCACGACGGGCATTTGTCGTCCCGGTCTTCGATTGTGTCAATTGTCACGGGGACCCAGCTTTCGGACATGCGCCGGAACTGTCCTCGCGCGAGACTCTTCGCATCGAGTCGATTGCCGACGCGGGGGGCAGCGCAACTCAAACGCCTTCAGCAGCTGCCTGATGCCGCGCGGGTTGGCGTGCGCCCGCTTTTTCGCCGAAGTGACCTTATCCCCTGAGAACGTTTGTCACCCGCAACCACGAAGGAACCTTCATGATTCTCGGAATGTCGACCTCAGCATTCACCACACTGCACGTCGTCCTGAGCCTGATTGGAATCGCGGCCGGGTTCGTCGTTCTGGCCGGCATGTTCGTCTCGAAACGGTTTGATGGCTGGACCGCGGTTTTTCTGGCCACGACAATATTGACCAGCGTTACCGGATATTTCTTTCCCGTCGACAAGGTCTTGCCGTCGCACATCGTCGGCGCGCTGTCCCTTATCGCCCTGGCGCTCGCCGTGCTTGGCTTCTACCGCTACCGCCTCGAAGGATCGTGGCGATGGATCTACGTCGTGACGGCTATCGTTGCCCTCTGGTTCAACGTCTTCGTTGCGGTCGCGCAGTCGTTCGCCAAGATCGCTTTCCTGCACAGCCTTGCACCGACGCAATCGGAAGCGCCCTTCGTCATTTCTCAGCTCGTCGTTCTGGTCGCCTTCGTCGCGCTCGGCATCGGCGCGGTCAGATCGTTTCACCCTGTTAGCAGCGCGCCGTCGCTGCGACCCGTTTGAATCCATCAACCATCCAGAGAAGCGACATGAATCTGAAGACTTCCACTGCACGCCGCAATCCGAAGCTCAGCACTCCGACCAGCCTGGGCGCTGACGCGACGCGCGACATCTCCGGCGCGCTCAACGCGCTGCTCGCGGATTTCTTCGCGCTATACCTGAAGACCAAGAACTTTCACTGGCACGTCTCGGGTCCACACTTCCGCGACTATCACCTGCTTCTCGACGAGCAGGCCGACCAGCTCTACGCGACGACCGACCCGATCGCGGAGCGCGTGCGCAAGCTTGGCGGCACGACGCTGCGCTCGATCGGCCACATCGGGCACCTGCAGCGTGTGTCGGACAACGACGCTGCATATGTCACGCCGCTCGACATGCTGGCCGAGTTGCGCGAGGACAACGCGCGGCTGGCCGATCGCATGCGCGAGACGCATGGCGTGTGCGACGAGCACGGCGATGTCGCGACGGCAAGCCTGCTGGAAGTGTGGATCGACGAAGCCGAGCGTCGCGCCTGGTTCCTGTTCGAGGCGAGCCGTCCGGGAGAGACGCCGGGACGCTAGCAGCGTAACAGCATCATCGCAAAGGAAAATCGAAGTTCGCAAAGGAAGCTTTCATGGAAAATGCGTCGAAAGAGGCGCCCGTATTGACCCACATCCAGGAGCTGGTGGCCGAAGAGCACCGGCTGTTTGACAAGGGATCGCTCGACGATGCCCAGAGCGAGCGTCTAGCGCAAATCCAGGTCGAGCTGGATCAGTGCTGGGATCTGCTGCGTCAGCGGCGTGCCCTGCGCGAAACCGGTCACGACGCAGGCGAGGCGAAGCTTCGGCCGCCCGAGGTCGTCGAGAAGTACGTGGGTTGAGCCGATGCCTCACCGCTGCAGCCACTTGAACTTCGTTCTGACAGACGAGCCCAACAGCGCCGGCTGCGAGGAGTGCCTCGCCATGGGCGACACCTGGATGCACCTTCGCTTGTGCCGGACCTGCGGACACGTGGGCTGCTGTGACGATTCGAAGAACAAGCACGCGACGCAGCATTTTCGTTCGACGCAGCACCCGATCATGACTTCGCTCGAACCGGAAGAAGGCTGGAGCTGGTGCTACATCGATGAGGTCGTGATGGAGCTCAGCTGAGTCCGCGATCCGCGCTTCGCTCGAGCCCCCGGCATCCGTGAAGCCCGCGGAATCCACACTCGCTCCCGCAGTTGCATCCGCTTGGAGCCCGCTACGGAACTCGCTCTTCCGCAGCCTCTGGATCGCCACGATCGTCGCCAACGTCGGCAGCTGGATGCAGGACGTCGGCGCGGGCTGGCTGATGACATCGCTCTCGCCCTCGCCGTCGATGGTGGCGCTGGTCGAAGCCGCGGACAGCTTTGCGATCATGCTGCTCGCGCTACCCGCAGGCGCGATTGCCGATATCGTCGATCGGCGACGCCTGCTGATCGCCGTCCAGGTCTACTTGCTGATTGTCGCCGGCGCGCTGGGCATTCTGACATTGCTGGACCTGACCGGCGCGTGGGCGCTGCTCGGATTCACGTTCGCGCTCGGCGTCGGCGCAGCGATGATGATGCCCGCCTGGTCGGCGATCGTGCCGGAACTCGTTCGCAGGGAAGAGCTGTCGGCAGCCGTGGCGCTGAACAGCGTGGCGATCAACGCCTCCCGTGCGATCGGGCCAGCCATTGCGGGAGTTTTGGTCGCAGCCGTCGGGCCGTGGCTCGTCTTCGTCCTTAATGCGCTGTCGTACATCGGCATCATCGTGGTGCTCGTGGGCTGGCGGCGCGAGCACCGCAAGAGCACGTTGCCAGCGGAACGATTCTTCAGCGCGCTGCGCGTCGGGATGCGCTTCGTGCTGCATGCCGACGCGCTGCAGGTGGTGCTCATTCGAGGCGCTGCGTTCTTCATCTTCGCGAGCGCCACCTGGGCACTGTTCCCGCTTGTCGTGCGGCGCGAGCTGGCGCGCGGACCCGAAATCTACGGGCTGCTGCTCACCTGCATTGGAGTGGGCGCCGTGGCCGGAGCAATGTTCCTGCCGCGCTTGCGGGCCAAGCTCTCGCGCGACCTCTTGGTCGCGAGCGCGAGCGTGCTCTATGCGCTGGCCGCGCTTGCGCTCGCTTACGTGCAAAACATCGCTCTGCTGGCCGTGGCAATGCTCGCAACCGGCGTGGCCTGGATCTCGATTCTTTCCGCCTTGCAGGTTGCCGCGCAGATGACCTTGCCGCCGTGGGTACGAGCGCGA
>DATKJP010000246.1:0-5757 GCA_035543635.1 Casimicrobiaceae bacterium | reverse complement strand
AGGAAGGTGTAGAGGAAGAACTTGAGGGCTGCGTAGATGCGGTTCGGCCCGCCCCAGATGCCGATGATGAGATACATCGGGATCAGCTGCGCCTCGAAGAAGACATAGAAGAGCACCGCGTCGAGCGCCGCGAACACGCCGATGATCATGGTGAAAGCGTAGTGGTAGATGTACCCCGACTGGATTTGCCGCATCAGCCGTGCGGCGAGCGCTACCAGCCGAGCGCTGCCGTTGACGAAGAAGCCGTCGATCACCGAGCGGTCGCCGACTTCCGCGCACCATGTGCCGATCTTCCGGACCCCGCCGGCGAAGAACCAGTCGTTGAACTTGTCGATGTAGTAGTTGTTGACCAGCACATCGTAGAGGCGACCGGCTCGCTCGGCGAAGATTCCCGGCAGCTCGGGCCGAAGGATATAAAAGAAGAACGCCGTCGCAATGCCGGCGATCGCGAACCAGAATCCGAGCGTGGTGACCGCATGCGCGACGAATGCCCAGGCGCCGTGCCATTCCTCGGTGAGCGTGGCCATCCCCCCGTGCACCGATGCAATCACGATCGAGCTACCGAAAAAATTGCCGAACAGCACGCGATCGACGTACGTCCAGCCGGAATAGATCGACGGTATCGCCAGCAGCACCAGCGGAACGGTCACGACCCACGGGCTCTCCTTCGGCTCGATCGCGTGATGTTCGCCACCATGCTCGTCGTGCGCCTCGACCTGGCGGAAGCGCTCTTCGCCGTGGAAAGTCATGAACAGCATGCGGAAGGTGTACAACCCGGTGATGAACACGCCGATCGTCACGGCGAAGGCCGCGTAGCTGTGTCCCGGCACCTGTGAGAGATACACCGCGTCGATGATCGCGTCCTTGGAGAAGAATCCCGCGAAAGGCGGCACGCCGGCCAACGCGAGCGCACCGACCACTGCCGTCCAGTAAGTGATCGGCATGTATTTCTTGAGCCCGCCCATCTTGCGCATGTCCTGCTCGTGATGAAGCGCGATGATGACCGAGCCCGCGGCGAGGAAGAGCAGCGCCTTGAAGAAGGCGTGCGTCATCAGATGGAAGATCGCCGCAGAGTAGGCCGACACGCCGAGCGCGACCGCCATGTAGCCGAGCTGCGAGAGCGTTGAGTAGGCGATCACGCGCTTGATGTCGTTCTGCACCACGCCGAGGATCGCCATGAAGAGAGCGGTCGTGGCGCCGATCACGGTGACGAAGGCGAGCGCAGTGTCGGAGAGCTCGAAGAGCGGGCTCATGCGAGCGACCATGAAGATGCCGGCGGTCACCATCGTCGCGGCATGGATCAGCGCGGAGATCGGCGTCGGGCCTTCCATCGAGTCCGGGAGCCACACGTGCAGCGGCACCTGCGCGGATTTCCCCATCGCTCCGACGAAGAGCCCGATGCATATCGCGGTCAACACCGACCATTGCGCGTCGCCGACCAGGTTGAGCGCGGTTCCGGCGAGCGCAGGCGCAGCCTTGAACACTGTCGCGTAGTCGAGCGAGCCGAAGTAGGCGACGATCAGTCCCAGCCCGAGCGCGAAACCGAAGTCACCGACACGGTTGGCGAGGAAGGCCTTGAGGCTCGCGTAGATCGCCGTCGGCCGCGTGTACCAGAAGCCGATGAGCAGGTAGGAAACGAGCCCTACCCCTTCCCATCCGAAGAAGAGCTGCAGGAAGTTGTTGGCCATCACCAGCATCAGCATGCTGAAGGTGAAGAGCGAGATGTACGAGAAGAAGCGCGTGTAGCCGTCGTCGTCGGCCATGTAGCCGATGGTGTAGATATGCACCATGAGCGAAACGAAGCTGACCACCGTGATCATCAGCGCCGTCAGCGGATCGACCAGGAAGCCGATTGCGAACTTGAGCTGGCCCGAGGTCTGCCAGACGTAAACGTCGCCGTCGAAGCTGTTGCCGGCCATGACGTCGCGCAGGATGACGGCCGAGGCGATCGTCGAGACGAATACGCCCAGAATGCACAGCCTGTGAGACCACGTGCGTCCGATCTTCGGGCCCCACAAACCGACCACGATGGCCGCGGCGAGCGGCGCCAGCGGGACGAGGAGGTAGAGCTGATGCATCGTCATCAGCTTAGCCCTTGAGCTGCCCCAACTCCTCGACGTCGATCGAGCCGACGTGCCGGAAAAGCAATACGAGGATCGCGAGACCGATCGCCGACTCAGCGGCGGCCACGGTGAGGATAAAGAACACGAACACCTGTCCCGCCGTATCGCCGAGATAATTCGAGAATGCGATGAAGTTGAGGTTGACGGCGAGCAGCATCAGTTCGATCGCCATCAGCATGATGATCACGTTGCGCCGGTTGAGGAAAATGCCGATCACGGCGATCGCGAACAGGATCGCCCCCAGCACGAGGTAGTGCGACAACGTCGGCGTCAGAAATCCGGTTATCGCGGCAAATCGATCAGCCACTTCAATCCCCCCTGCTCCCGCGGCAGCAACCCGCCGCGGCTCACTAGATCACTAAGGCTCCCGCTTTTCGGCAGGAATGTTCAGAATGCGCAGCCGCTCGTCGCGGCGCACGCGAAGCTGCTCGCTCGGATTCTGGTACTTCGTTTGCCGGCGCTTGCGGTGCGTCAGCGCGATCGCGGCGATGATCGCCACGAGCAGGATCGCTGCCGCGATCTCGAACGGGTATGCGTAATCGGTGTACAGCTGCAAGCCCAGCGCGCGGGTGTTGCTGTAGCTGGCCGGCGCGGCCGGCGGCGAGGGAACCGCGCGCGAGCCGAAATAGCCGCCGATCAGCACCAGCATCATCTCGAACAGGATCAAGATGCCAACCGTGGCGCCCACGGGGATGTAGCTGCGGAACCCTGCACGCAGCTTCTCCACGTCGATGTCGAGCATCATCACCACGAACAGGAACAGCACCATCACTGCGCCGACGTAGACGAGCACCAGCGCGATGGCGAGGAACTCTGCCTGCAGCAGCAGCCACAGCGCCGCTGCGGTGAAGAAGGAAAGGACGAGCCAGAGCGCAGCGTGCACAAGGTTGCGCACCGTAATGACGCGCAAGGCCGCGAAGATCAGGATCAACGCGAACACCCAGAAGACGAAGGTTTCGAACATGGTCAGCGGTACTTCGCGTCGGCGCTGCGAGCGGCCGCGATCTCGGCTTCGTAGCGGTCGCCCACCGCGAGCAGCATCTCCTTGGTGTAGATGAGATCGCCGCGGCGCTCGCCATGGTATTCGAGGATGTGCGTCTCGACGATCGAGTCGACCGGGCAGCTCTCCTCGCAGAAGCCGCAGAAGATGCACTTTGTGAGATCGATGTCGTAGCGCGTCGTGCGGCGAGTGCCGTCTCCACGCTCCTCCGATTCGATCGTGATCGCGAGCGCCGGGCACACCGCCTCGCAAAGCTTGCAGGCGATGCAGCGCTCCTCGCCGTTGGGGTAGCGGCGCAGCGCGTGCAAACCGCGGAAGCGCGGGCTCATCGGCGTTTTTTCTTCCGGGTACTGCACCGTGATCTTCTGCCGGAACAAGTACTTGCGCGTGACCCACAGGCCTTTCCACAGCTCCCAGAGCGTGTAGGCGTTGAAGAAGTCCTTGATGCGCTCGAGCATATGATCAGTGGAACAGATACGCCCAGCGTGTCTGCATCATCGCGCCCACGAAGATGATCCAGATCAGCGTGATCGGGATGAACACCTTCCACCCAAGCCGCATGATCTGGTCGTAGCGATAGCGCGGGAAGGTTGCGCGGATCCACAGGAAGACAAAGAGCACCGCGCAGGCCTTCACGAAGAGCCAGCCGATCCCGTCGCCGAAAGGCGCGATCCCGCCGACGATCGGAACCGGCGATGCAATTACGTAGTCGTTCAATCCCGGCCATGGCGAGAGCCAGCCGCCGAGGAACATGATCGAGCACAGCGCCGACACCAGGATCATGTTCATGTATTCGGCCAGGAAGAAGAGCGCGAACGCGATGCCCGAATACTCGACGTGAAATCCCGCCACGATCTCGGACTCACCTTCCGCGACGTCGAAGGGATGGCGGTTCGTTTCTGCGATGCCGGCGACGAGGTAGACGATGAACAAGGGGAAAAGCGGCCAGACGTACCAGTGCGCGGCACCGCCTTCCTGTCCGCGCACGATGTCCCCGAGATTGAGGCTGCTCGATGCCATCAGCACGCCGACCAGCGCGAAGCCCATCGCGATCTCGTAGGAGACGATCTGCGCCGCAGAACGCAGGCAGCCCAGGAACGCGTACTTCGAGTTCGACGCCCAGCCGGCGAGGATCACGCCGTAGACGCCCATCGAGGTCATCGCCAGGATGTAGAGGAGCCCGGCGTTGATATTGGACAGCACCAGCCCGTCGGCGAAGGGAATCACCGCCCACGCCGCCAGCGCCGGCGCGAGCGACAGCATGGGCGCGATGAAGAACAGCCAGCGGTTCGCCCCCGAAGGTACGACGATCTCCTTGAACAGCATCTTGAGCACGTCGGCGAACGGCTGCAGCAGGCCGAAGGGGCCGACGCGATTGGGACCGATCCGCACCTGCATGTAGCCGATCACCTTGCGCTCAGCGAGCGTGAGATAGGCCACGCCGAGGATGAGCGGAACGGCGATCACGATGATCTTCACCACCGTCCAGACGAGAAGCGCCAGGCTGTGTCCCAGGAAGCTCTCGAGCGGAACCATCATTGCGCCTCGACCGTGATCGAGCCGAACATCGCGCCGAGCGTAGCAGTCGCACGGTGCGCAGCCGGGATCCGAACGCAACCCTCGGGCACGCCATCGTCGAGCGCGACCTGGAGCGTCGCTTCCCCGCCGTCCTGCTTCAGCCGCGCCGACGCACCGGCCTTGAGCTTCAGGCGCGCCAGCGTCGTCGCGCTGGCGCGCAGAACCGGTGCGCGCGCGTCGGCGGTCTTCTGCAGCGACGTCGCGCGGCGCACCAGCGGATCGGCGAAGTAGATCGGCACGTCGCTGACGCGCTCGACGCCGTTCATTATTGCCTTGGGAGACTCGACTGCGACCGAGGTCGCATTCGAGAGGCGCTTAGCGATCTCTTCCTGCGAAGGCAGCTCGGCGCGCACGGCGGCGATGCTGTTGAAATCGAACCCCGCAAGCCCAAGCATCGAGCCCAGCACGCGCAGCACTTTCCACGCCGGTCGCGTGTCGCCGAGTGGCGGCACGGCGCCGTTGCAAGCTTGCGCCCGCCCTTCGCAGTTGACGAAGGTACCCGCGGTTTCGGTGAATGGCGCGATCGGCAGGAGCACATGCGCGCAGTCGCTCGCGCTCGACTTGAAGCAGGTAAGCGCGACGACCAGCTCGGCCTTGCTGAGTGCCGCGCGCGCCGCGGAAGGATTCGCGCTGTCGAATTCGGGCTCCGCATGAAGCAGGAGCAAGGCCTTGCGTGACTCCGCACCGCCGAGCATCGCCTGCGCGTGCAACCCGCCTTTTTGCGGCAGCGCCCCGGCGATGTAGCCTCCGACCGAGTTCGCCGCTTCGGTGAGAACACCGAGCTTCGCGCCAGCAAATTCCGCGAGCGTTTGCGCGAGCGCGTGCAGTTGCGCCGCACGCGGATGCGCTCGCGCGAGATTGCCGAGGAAAATGCCCTTGCGCTCGCCGCTAGCCAGGCTCGCCGCGATGGCCTTGGCTCCGTCCGAAGCTTCGATGCCGGCGAGCGTGGACAGCAGCTCCTTTCCGGCGGCAGCCGCCGCGGCAACCACGATCTCTCCCAGCGCGCGGGGCAGCGCGGACGGCGGAACGATCTTGCGCTGCGCCACGCGCATCAGC
>DATKJP010000245.1:0-2525 GCA_035543635.1 Casimicrobiaceae bacterium | reverse complement strand
GTCGCCCTGAAGCCGCTCTCGCAGCGCAAGGAGAGCGCAGACCAGGTTGTCGCGCGGCTGCGGGTAAAGCTCGCGAAGGAGCCGGGCGCCAATCTCTTTCTCAACCCGGTGCAGGACATCCGCGTTGGCGGCCGTCAGTCCAATGCCACATATCAGTACACCCTGCAGGCCGACGATCTCGCGGATCTTCGCGCCTGGGAGCCGCGCATCCGCCAGGCGATGAGCGAGCTGCCGGAGCTCGTCGACGTCAACACCGATGCCCAGGACAAGGGCCTTCAGACCTCGCTCATCATCGACCGCGACACCGCGTCGCGGCTGGGCATCAGCCCGCAGCTAATCGACGCGACATTGAACGATGCCTTCGGCCAGCGGCAGGTTTCCACGATCTACGCGCCGCTCAACCAGTATCACGTTGTGATGGAGGCGGCGCCGGAGTACTGGCAGTCGCCCGAGGCGCTCGACAGTGTGTACGTGACGACTTCGACGGGAGCTCAAGTGCCGTTGTCGACATTCGCGCGCTACGGGCCGACCAACACGCCACTCGCCGTGAATCACCAATCGCAGTTCGTCGCGACGACGATCTCGTTCAATCTTCCCGACGGCGTGTCGCTGTCGCAGGCAACGCGCGCGGTCGACGACGCGCTCATACGTCTCGGCGTGCCGAACACCGTGCACGGAAGCTTCCAGGGCACGGCGCGCGCCTTTCAGGAATCGCTGAGCAGTCAACCCTGGCTCATCCTCACTGCGCTGCTCGCCGTGTACATCGTGCTCGGGGTGCTCTATGAGAGCTATGTTCACCCAATCACGATTCTGTCCACATTGCCGTCGGCTGGGGTGGGCGCCCTGCTCGCGCTGCTGGTGTTCCGCAGCGAGTTCAGCATCATCGCGCTGATCGGCGTGATTCTCCTGATCGGCATCGTGAAGAAGAATGCGATCATGATGATCGACTTCGCGCTCGAGGCGGAGCGCAGCCACGGCCTCAGCACGAGGGACGCGATCTACGAGGCATGCAGCCTTCGCTTCCGCCCAATCATGATGACGACCTTCGCCGCCATGCTGGGCGCATTGCCTCTGGCGATCGGCTTCGGCGAGGGGTCGGAACTGCGGCGCCCGCTGGGAATTTCGATCGTCGGAGGCTTGCTTGTCAGTCAGGCGCTGACGCTCTATACGACACCGGTCGTCTACATCTACCTCGATCGATTCCGCTTGTGGTGCCAGCGGCGCTGGGCGGCCAGGCCCTGGCGCATGAACTTGACCGCAGGGCCGGCAGACTAATTTTCATGATCGGTACGCAAAGAGCTTTTGTGCATCGATTGGCCGCGCGGGCCGCGCTCGTCTCCGCAGCAATGCTCGCGGGCGGGTGCACGGTCGGGCCCGATTATGTGAAGCCGGCCGTCGAGACGCCCTCGGCGTTCAAGGAGGCGCAGAACTGGAAGGTAGCGCAGCCGCGCGACAATCTACCTCGCGACCGATGGTGGGAGGTGTTCGACGATCCGCTGCTCAACGGCCTCGTTGCCCAGGTCGAGATCAACAATCAGAACGTCAAGTTCGCCGAGGCTAATGTGCGCCAAGCGCGCGCGCTCACCGATCAAGCCCGCTCCGCCTTCTTTCCGACGGTAACCGGCAACGCGTCGGCGACGCGCGCAGGCGGCCAGCGCGGCGGTGGCGCGAGCAGCGGCTCGAACGCTACTGGCGGCGGTGGCGGCGTCGTCGCAAATCTCTACAACGTTTCGCTCGACGCAACCTGGGAACTGGATCTGTGGGGGCGCGTACGCCGCAATGTCGAGTCGAGCGAAGCGGCGGCGCAGGCGAGCGTCGCCGATTTGGGTGGCGCAACGCTCTCCGCCCAGGCGCTGCTCGCAACCGATTATTTGTTGCTGCGCGTGCAGGACGCCGACATCGATTTGCTGCAGAGGACGGTGACGGAGTACGAGAAATCGCTCCAGCTCACGCACAATCAGTACGCCGTCGGCGTGGCTGGACGAAGCGACGTCGCCCTTGCAGAGACACAGCTGAAGTCGACTCAGGCTCAGGCGATCAACGCGGGCATACAGCGCGCGGCGCTCGAGCACGCCATCGCCGTGCTGATGGGCAAGCCGCCGGCGGGATTTTCCATTGCGCCCATTCCGCTCAAACAAACATTTCCCGACATTCCGGCCGGCCTGCCGTCCGAGCTTCTCGAGCGACGGCCCGACATTGCTGCGGCGGAACGGCGTGCCGCTGCGGCCAACGCGCAGATCGGCGTCGCGGAAGCTGCGTTCTTCCCGACGGTGACGCTCTCGGCGACCGGAGGATTCGCGAGCTCCACGATCGCCAATCTGTTCTCTGCGCCGGCGCGCTACTGGTCGGTCGGAGCAGCGCTTGCGCAGACGATCTTCGATGCGGGTTTGCGCAAGGCGCAGACCGAGCAGGCAATCGCGGCCTACGACGCGAGTGTGGCGACCTATCGGCAGACCGTGCTCGGGGGTTTCCAGGAGGTCGAAGACAATCTGGCGGCGCTTCTCATCCTCGACGAGCAAAACACG
>DATKJP010000244.1:0-17425 GCA_035543635.1 Casimicrobiaceae bacterium | reverse complement strand
CCTGGAGGCTTGCTTCGTCGATTACGGCACCGACCGCCATGGCTTCCTGCCGTTCAAGGAGATTGCCCGCGAGTACCTCCGGGGCGGCAACGGCGATGGGCGGGGCCGCGCGCAAGACCATCTGCGCGAGGGCCAGGAGCTGATCGTCCAAGTCGACAAGGACGAGCGAGGCACCAAAGGTGCGGCGCTCACGACCTACATCTCGCTCGCAGGACGCTATCTCGTGCTGATGCCGAACAACCCGCGCGGCGGCGGCGTCTCGCGCCGCATCGAGGGCGAGGATCGCAACGAATTGCGGGAAGTCATCGGCCAGCTCGACGTACCCGGCGGGATGAGCGTGATCGCGCGCACTGCCGGCATCGGCCGCACGCTCGAGGAGCTCAACTGGGACCTGAACTACCTGCTCCAGCTCTGGCAGGCGATCGACGGCGCCGCGAAGTCGCAATCCGGCGCCTTCCTCATCTACCAGGAATCGAGCCTCGTTATCCGCGCCATCCGCGACTATTTCCAGCCTGACATCGGCGAGCTCCTGATCGACACCGAGTCGATCTTCGAGCAGGCGCAGCAGTTCATGAGCCACGTGATGCCGAACAACGTGCATCGTGTGAAGCTCTACAAGGACGATGTGCCGCTCTTCTCGCGCTTCCAGATCGAGCACCAGATCGAAACCGCCTATGCGCGGCAGGTCCCCCTCCCCTCGGGCGGCGCGATCGTGATCGATCACACCGAAGCGCTGGTTTCGATCGACGTCAATTCCGCACGCGCCACCAAGGCGGGCGACATCGAGACGACCGCGTTCCACACCAACCTCGAAGCGGCCGAGGAGCTGGCGCGCCAGCTGCGGCTGCGCGACCTGGGCGGTCTCATTGTGATCGACTTCATCGACATGGAGAGCGCCAAGAACCAGCGCGAGGTCGAGAATCGTCTCAAGGACGCGCTCAAGTACGACCGCGCGCGCGTCCAGCTCGGCAAGATTTCGCGCTTCGGGCTGATGGAGCTTTCGCGGCAGCGGCTGCGCCCGGCGCTCGCCGAGTCGGCTTACATTCCGTGCCCTCGGTGCCGCGGATATGACCGATGCCGCTGCACCGAGTCCACTTCGCTGCATATCCTGCGCATCCTGCAGGAGGAAGCGATGAAGGACAACACGGCGCAGGTCGTCGCGCAGGTTCCGGTCGACGTTGCGACTTTCCTGCTCAACGAGAAGCGGCCCGAAATCCACGGCATCGAGACGCGGTTCAAGGTCAACGTGATGCTGGTGCCCAACACCTATCTCGAGACGCCGAATTACAAGGTGCAGCGGCTGCGCCACGACGATCTCAATCAGGCCGAGCCGCTGCCGGCGTCGTTCGACATGGTCGAGCGCCCCGAGGAGGAGGATCTCGCCAAGGTCAAGAAGGAAGAAGCTCGCGAGCCGCGGCCGGAAGCCGCGGTGAAGGGAATCACTCCGGCGCAGCCCGCGCCGGTGCCGGTCGAGCGCTCACCGGAAATGCGGAAGCGCGAAAACTGGCTCACGACCGTGATGGGTTGGTTCAAACGTGCGCCGGAAGAAGTCGCCCCAGCCCCTGCGCCCGAGCGCAAGGCTGCGGCGCGCGACGATCTCGATCGCGGCCGTCGCGATCGACGCGATCGGCAGGGCCGCCGCGATCGGCGCGACGAGCGCACCGAAGAGCGGCGTGAAGCAAGACGCGACGGGCAGCGAGCCGGCGAGCGCCAGCCTCAGGGATCGCAACAGCAATCTCAGCGCCACGATCACGGACGCGACCGGCGCGGCGAACGCCGCGACGTGCAGCACGAGGCGAGGCGCGATGAGGAACGCGACGCACAGCGTGCCGCGCAGCGCGAGGCGCAGCGCCAGCAACAGCAGCGTCAGCAGCGCGAGGCTCGCGAGGCGCAGGAGCCGCGCGCAGTCGATCCGAATGCGCCGGCGATCACTCAGGAGCAACCCGGTGCCGCGCCACATGGCGAAGGCGGCGGCCGTCGTCGCCGGTCGCGCCGGCGTGGCCGCGACCGCGGCGACCGTCATGCGCCTGGCGAAACGCGCGTCGAGCAAGGCGAAGAGCGGCCGTCGGCTCCGCCAGTCGCAACGGTTCCGCAAGTTACGGAAGCTATCTCGCCAGCCGGGCCTCCCGAGGTGGGAGCGCTTACGGAACCGGTGGCGCTCACCGAGCGAGCGGCACCGACGCCGCGTCTTGAATCGGGCGACACACCTGCACCGAGCGTGCAGGCGCTTGAAGCGAGCCAGCCGATCGTCCCGCGCGATGCTCCGGAGATTCCCCGCGTGTCACTGGAGCTGCCGCAGGACTCGGGTCTGGTGCTCGTGGAAACGAGCCACACGGCGGCGACACCCGTCGAAGAGGAATTGCAACCGCTTCCCCGTCGCGTGCGGCCCCCGCGAGCTCAGATCGCCGAGGAGCCGTTACAGATGGTCGAGACGACGCACAAGGATTCGACGCCGCCCGGCGAGTAGCGGGCAGAGAGCGCCGGGCGCTGGCGCGTCGTCGCTATTTTGTCTGAGCGAGATTTTCGCGAATCACGGCGAGCAGAGGTGGCGCCCCGCGCTCGGCGAAGTCGACCACTCGCTCGAAGTCGCTCATCGAGCCCCGATACGGATCGGGGATGTCGCGCACCCCGACTTCCGGGGCGAAATCGAGAAACAATCCGAGATGTCCGGTGTACTCGCGCGGCTGCAACGCGCGCAGCGTTTCGAGGTTGTGACGATCCATCGCCAAGATCCAGTCAAAGCGCCGGAAATCGTCTTCACCTACTTGACGCGCCACTCTCTCGGCTAACTCGTAACCGTGCCGGCGCGCGACCCAAATCGCGCGCGGGTCCGGAGGCTGGCCGACCTGATAATCGCCCGTCCCAGCGGAATCGGCCGCTATCCGGTCCGACAACCCTTCACGCATGACCAGCACTCTGAAGATGCTTTCCACCATCGGCGAGCGGCAGATGTTGCCCAAGCAGACGAACAGTACACCGGTCACGACGGCGCGTCTCTATTGCATGAACCAGCCGTGGCTCACGACCAGTGACTGCCCGGTCAGCGCGTTGGTCGGAAAGGCAGCGAAGAAGAGCGCGACCTCGGCCACGTCATCGACGGTCGTGAATTCGCCGTCCACCGTTTCCTTGAGCATTACGTTCTTGATGACTTCCTGCTCGGAGATGCCGAGCTCCTTCGCCTGCTCGGGGATCTGCTTCTCCACCAGCGGTGTGCGCACGAAACCTGGACAGATTACGTTGGCGCGCACGCCGTGCGCGGCGCCCTCCTTGGCGACGACCTTGGCGAGCCCGATCAGGCCATGCTTCGCCGTCACGTAGGGCGCCTTCAGCATCGAAGCCTCTTTCGAGTGCACCGAGCCCATGTAGATCACGCTGCCGCCGCGCCCGGACTTGTACATGTGCGGCAGGCACGCGCGCGTGGTGAGAAAAGCACCGTCGACATGGATCGCCATGAGCTTCTTCCAGTCTGAGTAAGTAAATTCCTCGATCGGGTGCACGATCTGGATGCCGGCGTTGCTCACGAGGATGTCGACGCCACCGAACGCCTTTACCACCGCAGCGACCCCGTCGTTCACCTGCTTCTCGTCGGTGACGTTCATGGCCACACCTATCGCCTGGCCTCCGCTCGCGCGAATTTCGCCCGCCGTAGCATTCGCCGCGTCGAGGTTGAGGTCGGCGATGGCGACCTTCGCGCCTTCGCGGGCGTAGACGAGAGCGATGTCCTTGCCGATGCCGCTGGCGGCGCCGGTGATGATGGCCGATTTGTCTTTGAGCTTCATGTAAGTCTCCAGTCAAGCGAGATAATCGTGAACAACCGTGCCCAGGCCAAGCGTCAGGTCGGTGAGGATGTGCACGCCCGACACGCAGGCCAGCACCGGAAGCTGGGCGACGGGTGCGAGCGCGTGATGAAACAGCTCGAGCGCAGTCGGTCCTTCCCACGCCCCTTTCACCGTGATGTCCTCGCAGAAATAGCGCACCAGCTCGCAGATCCGCGGGCTGCCGTCGACATGCGGAATGATCTTGAGCAGGAAATTTGGCGCGGCGAGCGACGCGGCGATCTTCGCGTTGTCGAGCGCGCGGTGCTTGTAGCCCATGGTCGCGACCGCGACCGGGACGGGTCCGTAGCGCAGCACGCCGAGCAGCGTGTCTTTCTCGACCGTAAGCTTTGGCTCCGCGAGCTTCTTCGGGAAGCCCCACAGCTCGCGCCCGCCGGCGATCGGCGACTCGTCATCAAGATACATCGCATGCACGTAGCCGCCTTCCTGTCCTTGGAAGCGCACCGGAATGACCTGTCCCGACTCGGTGTAGTCGCCGAAGCCGGTCGAATCGGGCATGCGGATGAACTCGTATTTCACCAGCGGCTGCGTGAATTCCAAGGGCGCTGGGATCACAGCCCGAAGCGCATCGGGGTCGGTCCGGTAGGTAATGATGAAGAATTCGCGATTGACGAAACGATAGGGCCCGGGCGGAAACGCGGGATTGGTCAACGGCATCGCGAAGGCGCGGCTCCTCACGTCTTGTTCGTTCACGACAACTCTCCTGAAAGTCGGCTCATCATCAGCGGGTAAGATCGAACACGCGCACGCCGTCCGCGACTTCCCGCGCCCTCAGCCACTCGCGGTGGGCACAGGTGCGCCGAATGTCGTCGAGCCCGGCTTCCCAGAGCTCGCGGACGGTGGCCCTCGAAAACTCGTAGTCCTTCGCGTTGGTCGTGGTCGAGAAACGCCGGTTGATGAGGTGCGCGATCGTAATCTGCCGTTTGTCTTCGCACTGGGGTGCAAGCAGCTTGTAGTCCGGGTCGTCGCGCAGCTTCGCGGGCAACTTCTCCAGCAGCCGCCCGAGCGCATGACGCAGCTCCTCCATCTCCTTCGCACGCATCGTGTTGAAGCGGGTCTTGCTCGAATACTGGATGTCCTTGGCGCGCTCCAGGACCTGATCGAGATTGACCGGGAGGTCGCCGCGAGCGCTGAAGAGATCCACCTGGATGATCAGCGCGCTTATATCCGGCGAGTCCTTGAGCACGTAGGACAACGGCGAGTTCGACACCAGGCCGCCGTCCCAGTAATGATCACCGTCGATCTCGGTCGGCGGAAATCCCGGCGGCAGCGAGCCGCTGGCCATGACGTGCTCGACCGCGAGCCGCTGGCGTCGATTGTCGAAGTAGACCGAGTTCCCGGTGCGAACGTTCACGGACCCGACGCTCAGCCGGATGCGCTTTCTGTCGTTGATCAGATCGAAATCGACGAGTTCCTCGAGCGAGGCGCGCAACGGCGAAGTGTCGTAGACGCTCAGCGCGCCCGGCGTACCGTCGGGTGCGAGGATCGCCGGTGGAATGCGTGGCACGAAGAAGCCAGGGACGCCGAAGGCGGCGGCAGCAGCCGCGCTGAGGCGATTGACCGCGATTCGCACGGGATCGATCTGCGCCGGCGCAACGATCGGCAAGCCGGAGGAGACACGATCCCAGAACTCGCGCAAGCGCTCGACCCTCATGTCGCGAGGATTGCCCGCGATCAGCGCGCCGTTGATGGCGCCGATCGATACGCCGGCGACCCAGTCCGGCGCAAAGCCCTGCTCGTGCATGCCCTCGTACACGCCCGCCTGATAGGCACCGAGCGCGCCACCGCCTTGCAGCACGAGAACGGTTTGCTCGTGCTCGACGCCATAGACGCTCTTCTTTGTCTTGCTTTTCCGCGACATCGTTACTCCTGCACCGCGACCCCGAAGAGTTTCTCCTTCAGCTGGTACAACCGGTCGCGCAACTCTGCAGCCTTCTCAAATTCCAGGTTTTTCGCCGCATCGAGCATCTCGCGCTCGACGCGCTTGAGCTCTCTCTCCAGGTCCTTCTCCGGCATCGCTTCGTACTTTGCCTGCGCCTGTGCGGCCTTAAGCTGCTTGCGCTCCTCGTCGACGTCGTAGACGCCGTCGATGATGTCCTTGATGCGCTTGGTGACACCGACCGGCGTGATGCCCTCGCGCTCGTTGTAGTCGATCTGCTTCCGCCGGCGGCGCTCGGTCTCCCCGATCGCCGATTTCATCGAGTCGGTCATCGTATCGGCGTAGAGGATCGCCGTGCCGTTGATGTGACGTGCGGCGCGGCCGATGGTCTGGATGAGCGAGCGCTCGGCGCGCAGGAAGCCTTCCTTGTCGGCGTCGAGCACCGCGACCAGCGACACCTCCGGAATATCGAGCCCCTCGCGCAGAAGGTTGATGCCGACCAGCACGTCGAACTCCCCCAACCGCAAATCACGGATGATCTCGACGCGCTCGACCGTGTCGATGTCCGAGTGAAGATAGCGCACCTTGACGCCGTGCTCGTTGAGATAGTCGGTGAGATCCTCGGCCATGCGCTTGGTAAGCGTTGTCACGAGCACGCGCTCGTCGCGCTCGACGCGTACGCTGATCTCCGAAAGCAGATCGTCGACCTGCGTCTGCGCCGGCCGTACTTCCAGCATCGGATCGACCAGGCCGGTCGGCCTTACGACCTGCTCGACCACCTGGCCCGAGTGCTTGTGCTCATACTCAGCGGGCGTCGCTGAAACGAAGATCGTCTGCGGCAGCAGCTTCTCGAACTCGTCGAAACGAAGCGGGCGGTTGTCCAGAGCGGACGGCAGACGAAAACCGTAGTTGACGAGATTCTCCTTGCGCGCTCGATCGCCGCGGTACATGCCGCCGACCTGCGGAATCGTCACATGCGACTCGTCGATGAACGCGATGGCGTTGTCCGGCAGATAGTCGATGAGTGTGGGGGGCGGCTCGCCTCGCCTGCGTCCCGAGAGATGACGCGAGTAGTTCTCGATGCCTTTGCAGAACCCGATCTCAAGCATCATCTCGACGTCGAAGCGCGTGCGCTGCTCGATGCGCTGTGCCTCGACAAGCTTCATCTGCGAGACGAAGTACTCTTTCTGTTGCGCGAGCTCGACTTTGATCGCCTCGACCGCATCGAGCACCTTGTGCCGGCCGGTGACGTAATGGCTGGAGGGAAATACCGTGAAACGCGAGAGTTTCTGCTTGATGTGCCCGGTGAGCGGATCGAAGAGTTGCAGCGTCTCGACCTCGTCGTCGAAGAGCGAGACTCGGATCGCATTCTCGGCATGCTCGGCAGGAAAGATATCGATCACGTCGCCGTGCACGCGAAACGTACCGCGGCGGAACTCGGTATCGTTGCGTTGGTACTGCAGCTCGGTCAGGCGCTTGATCGCCTCGCGCTGCGCCAGCGTGTCTCCCTGGCGCAGGTGCAGGATCATGCTGTGGTATTCGGCAGGATCGCCGATCCCGTAGATCGCCGACACCGTCGCGACGATGACGCAATCGGGTCGCTCGAGGATCGCCTTGGTCGCCGACAAGCGCATCTGCTCGATATGCTCGTTGATCGAGGAATCCTTCTCGATATAGAGATCGCGCGACGGGACGTAGGCTTCGGGCTGGTAGTAGTCGTAATACGAGACGAAGTACTCCACCGCATGCGTCGGGAAGAACTCGCGGAACTCCGAGTAGAGCTGCGCGGCGAGCGTCTTGTTCGGTGCCAGCACGAGAGCGGGCCTTCCCGTGCGCGCGATGACATTCGCCATCGTGTAGGTCTTGCCCGAGCCCGTGACGCCGAGCAGTGTCTGGAAAGCGAGACCGTCGCCGATACCCTCGACCAGGTGGTCGATCGCTTCGGGCTGGTCGCCGGACGGCGGAAACGGCTGCTGGAGCTCGAAGGGACTGTTGGGGAACTGGACGACCATGGAGCGACGGCGCGGACGAATCGAGCATTCTAGCGGATTCGAGTTGCCCGGCGCATCCCGCTCGATGACATCTGTCACATGACATTCCTCAGGGAAGCATCATCGCGGCGAGGACCGAATGCGCCGCATGATAAAATCGGGTTGCCCTTCCGCAAGACTCCAGACGATGAACGCTCCGCTCTCGGCTCCCCTCTTTGCAGCCGTCGACCTGGCGCCGCGCGACCCCATACTCGGCGTCACCGAAGCGTTCAACGCCGACCTCAATGCGAACAAGGTCAACCTCGGCGTTGGTGTCTATTGCGATGAAAAGGGCAAAGTACCGCTGCTCGAATGCGTGCGGAAGGCCGAGCAGCTGATGAGCGAGAAAGCTTCGCCGCACGTCTATCTGCCGATCGATGGCATCGCGGCATACGACCGCGCGGTGCAGCGGCTGATCTTCGGAGCCGACAGCGAAATCCTGCGTTCGGGCCGGATCGTCACCGTGCAGGCTGTAGGCGGCACGGGCGCGCTCAAGATCGGAGCCGATTTCCTGCGCCGCTTCGCTCCAGGGGCACAGATCTGGATCAGCGATCCGTCCTGGGAGAACCATCGGGCTCTTTACGAGAGCGCAGGATTCACCGTCAACGTTTATCCGTACTACATGCCGTCGACGCGCGGTCTCGACTTCGAGGGCATGATCGGAGCGCTCGAGCGCATCGCGGCGGGCAACGTTGTGGTTCTGCACGCTTGCTGCCACAACCCGACCGGAGTGGATCCGTCGCCCGAACAATGGGGGCGCATCCTCGAGATGGTTCGCGCGCGAGGTCTGATACCGTTCCTGGATTTCGCCTATCAGGGATTCGGAGACGGCGTCGACGCCGATGCAGCGATCGTGCGGCAGTTCGCCGCGACACCGGGCCCGCTGTTCGTCGCCAGCTCGTTCTCGAAATCCTTCTCGCTCTACGGCGAGCGTGTTGGAGCGCTGTCGATCGTCACCGCGGACCGAGACGAAGCGGCGCGGGTGCTGTCGCAGGTGAAGCGCGTCATCCGCGGAAACTATTCCAGCCCGCCGGGTTTCGGCAGTCAGGCGGTCGCGACCATCCTCGACTCGCCCGAACTTGGTGCTCTGTGGCAAACCGAGCTAAGCGCGATGCGCAAGCGGATCCGCTCCAATCGCTGCGCGCTCGTCGATCGCCTCAAAGCGCATGCCCCGAAAGCTGATTTCGACTTCGTGTTGAAACAGCGCGGGATGTTTTCCTACTCCGGGCTTACCAAGGAGCAGGTCGCGCACATGCGCGGCGAGTTCTCGATCTACGCGATCGACAGCGGCCGCATCTGCGTCGCGGCGCTTAACGCCCGCAACATCGACTACGTTGCACAGGCGATCGCGAAGGTAATCAGCGCTTGATGTAGCTCGACGGCGCGGCGCGCCGAAGCTCAGGCCGCGACCGTGTGCAGGCGCGGTTCCTTCAGCATCGTTTCGACGTCCCAAGGCGCCAGGGGACGCGCGAGGAGATAGCCCTGGCCGCCTTCGCAGCCCAGCTCGACAAGCTTGCGCTGCTGCGGTTCGGTCTCGATGCCCTCGGCAACCACGCGCTTGCCGATCGCGTGGCCCATGGCGATGATGGCGCGCACCACCTCCTCGCCCTCGCCGCTGCGCGCAAGCCGGTTCACGAACGAGCGATCGATCTTGATCTCTCCGATTGGCAGATCGACCATGCTCCCGAACGACGAGTAGCCGGTACCGAAGTCGTCGATACTTATCTGGACGCCGTATTCGCGTAGTTGCCGCAGGTTGGGCAGCGCGGCCGACAGCCGGTCGATTAGCACGCTTTCGGTCACCTCGAGGGCAACCTGCGCGGGCTTGAGCTTGGCGCGCTCGATGATCTCTTTCACCCTCTGTGCGAACCCCGGCTGCACGAGCTGAACGACGGAAACGTTGACGTGCAGCAGCAGTGAAGAGACTCCCGGCACGCTCTTCTGCCAAGCGGACAACTGGCGGCAGGCCTGCTCGAGGACCCATGCGCCGAGCTGCACGATCATGCCCGTTTCCTCGGCGACTCGAATGAAGCGCTCAGGCGGAACCGCGCCGCGCTCGGGATGGGTCCAGCGGCAAAGCGTCTCGACACCAGTCACCTGGCGCGTGCGGAGATCGAAGATCGGTTGATAGACTAGGTTCAGCTGCGCTTGATCGAGCGCCCGCCGCAGCGCGCTTTCCATCTCGAGCTGCGACGACACGTCGGCATGCAGCCCGCTGTCGAACAACGCGTACTGCGCCCTGCCCTGTGCTTTCGCCCGATACATCGCAATGTCGGCATCGCGCATCACGTCGTCCGGCGACTCGTAGTCGAATGCGCTCACCGTGATGCCGATGCTGACGCTTGTCGATACTTCGCCCGAGTGGAGCCGCACCGGCTCGCGCACCACCGATTGCAGGCGGTCGGCGAGCGCGATCGCCTCGCGTTCGTGGCGCAGGTTGCGAACCAGGATCGCGAACTCGTCTCCGCCCAGGCGCGCGACCACGTCGGTCGGGCGCAATTGCGCGGCGATGCGCTTCGCCAGTACGACGAGCAGATCGTCGCCCGCGCGATGCCCGAGGCTGTCGTTGATCGTTTTGAAGCGGTCGAAATCGAGGAACAGCACCGCGAAACGGAAGTCCGGATCGTGCTTCACCGCCCTCACCGCCCGGGTGAGCTGATCGAAGAAGTGAGCTCGGTTCGGAAGTCCGGTCAGATCGTCGTGATTAGCGATGTGCTGCAGCCGCGTCTCCGCTTGACGCCGCGCCGTGATGTCCTGCACCTGGAAGATGAGGCACGGTGCGTCCGCTTCGCTGGCGGTGAAGAGCGAGGCGTGCAGCGATATCAGCAGCTCCTTGCGGTCGCTGCGCGCGCATCGCAGCTCGAGCGAGCAGGTCGTCGCAGCACTGCTCGCCAGCGTCGACAGGCCCTCGGTGAGGAAATGGACGTCGTCGGCGTGGATGAAGCTCGAAAAGTCGCTGCCCATCAGCTGTTGCGCGGAGCGGCCGAGAATCTCGCACAGCGCGGGGTTCGCCTGCAGGATGTAGCGGTCATCGGTCACGAGCGCCATGCCGATAGCGGCGTGAGAGAACGCGTTCTGAAAGCGGCTCTCGCTCTTTTGCAGGTCGGCGAGATGGCGTGTGGCCTCTGCTGCTTGGCGCTCCGCCGCGTGCTTCGCCTGCTCGGTCGCTTCGAGATGGCCGAGGTACAACCGATGCGTTAGCAGAACCACAGCGATCACCGGAATGGCGGCGAGTACGATTCCCGCGCCAAGCTTGTCGTAACCGACGTAGATCAAACCGGCGATTGCGGCGCTTGCGCAGTAGACAAGCGCGAGCCAGAGGTGGTCGCGCAGGATCTGCAGCGGACGGAGCGGCTGGCCCGCCTTCAGCGTGATGAGCGACGCCATCAGCAGCGTGCCCGCCGCGAAATACGCCAATGCGAGGCAGAGCAGCAGCAGGACCAGCACGGCGAGGGTCGGCGCCCCGCTGTGGCGGGCGACGAAATCGACCGTGTCCGCGAAGGCCGTGCCGCAGGCGTACATGGCGAGCCCGGCCATCGCAGGGCTCCCGAGGCGGCTGGTCCAGCGCGTCGAAGTGCGCCACGATCCGACGGCGGCTTCGGCAGCTGCGGCCACGGCGGCGGCTTCGGGACCGTACAGCAGCAACAACAGGAAGATCACCAGCTCCGCGCCAGTGATTGACGTCTTGCTGCCTGGAACGCGGATCGGGAACGCGCCCGTCAGGCCAGCAACGAAGGTGCCGAAGGCGATCTGCAGGATCGCGCCACGAGGCATCGCCGCAACGCCCTTTAGCGCCAGCGCGAGGGCGATCGCGCCCACGATGGCGGTTGTCCACCAATATGCCTTGGCGCTCGCGTTGTAGTCGTCCATCCGCGGGAACATTTTTAGCGCCCCTGCTCGACGGTGCTCGATGCCTGCGTCATTTCAATCGGTCACTCGGACAATACGAGTCCTTGGGACTGCACCAGGCTCTCGGACAGAATCAACCCCTCCGAAAGGATGAGCCCTTCGGAGAGGACAAGTCCCTCGGAAAGCACGAGCCCTTCGGAGAGAACCAGGCCCTCGGAGAGAACGAGTCCCTCGGAAAGGATCAGTCCCTCGGAAAGAATCAGGCCCTCGGAAAGGACGACCCCTTCGGAGAGGACGAGTCCCTGCGACTGTGTCGACAGCGAGGATGTGGTCGAGAATATTCCGGTGCCGGCGCGGTAGTCCGAAGTGCCCGCCATCGCATCGAGCATCAGCACGCCGGGCGTGACAACGGTCCCTGCGAGCGTATTCGAGACGACGACATTGCGTACGTGCGTATCGTTGGGCCAATAACCGAAGCTGATGCTCTGCGCGCCGTCGCCGACCCAGACCAGCCGCGGATCGTAGAAGCCCTGGTACTGCAGGAATAGCGTGGGGCTCGACAGCAGATGCAAACCTCCGGCAACAATGAAACCGCTCCATGGCGCGTATACGCCCTGGATCGACGAGCCCGGCGTGGCAAGAGCTCGTCCGGGAGCGAGCAGGTTGTCACCGGGATGGATCGTCCCGGCGATGATCGCGGGGCCGATGTCGGTGCGAAGCGATCTCGCGAGGCGTACTGCCCCTTCGACGTTCAGCAGGCCGGCGCCTTGCTGGACGAGCGACGCTCCCGTGATCGGCTGCGCCGTGTACTGCAGGATCGCTTTGATAAGCGGCGGCGTCAGGCCCGGATTCGCCTGCAGCATCAGGGCAACGGTGCCGCTCACCGCGGGGGCTGCGATCGAGGTTCCTGTTAGCTGCATCAGACGGCCGTTGGCCAGCGGCGTGAACCCCGAGAGCTCGAGCCATGGATACGATGCAATGAGGGCGTTCGGCGGCGTGCCGCCGTTAGCCATTGCACCGACGATCGCGTTGCCCGGCGCGACGAGATCAGGCTTGAGCAGGTTGTCCACGTGTACCACGCCCGCAGCGTCGATCCATTCGCCGCGCGTCGGGCCGCGCGAGCTGAACCGATTTACTGTATCGTCCGCGCGCAGTGTCGACCCGTGCCCGTTCGCCGACCCGACGGTGATCACCGACGGATCGTTGCCGGGCGAGCTGATCGCGCCGTACTGTTCGGCGCCCGCCGCGTTCAGTCCGTAATTGCCTGCGGCGACAACTACGGTGATCCCTGCCGCAGTCAACGCTCGCACAGCGCGACAGAGCGGATCAGTCAAATAGGAACCGGTCGAATCCGCGGAAAGGCTCAGGTTCGCGATGCGGATGCCGTAGTCCTTGCCGTGGTACAGCACCCAGTCGATGCCGGCGAGCACGTCGCTGACCTGGCCCACGCCGGTACCGTCGAGCACGCGCACGTCGTAGAGCTTTGCGTTGGGCGCGAGTCCCGTCGTATCCGGCTCGCCGGCGATTGCGCGACCTGCGGCGATCGAGGCAACGTGAGTGCCGTGACCGAAGAGATCGGGATCGCTGATCTTGGAACCGTCGATCGCGCTCTGGTAACTCTTGAACTGCACGCTGCCCGGGAAGTAGGTCGCTGTCATGTCGACGGGCTGCGTCCAGTTGACGACGCCAGGCTGCAACCCGGCGCTCAGCCGCGTGAAATCAGCCTTCTGCTGGATCGAGACTCCCTTGCTGCTGCACGTGCTGCTCTTGCCCTGGAGGCTGGCGCCGAACGCCGCGTGACAGGCATCGATACCGGAATCGAGAATCGCGATGCCTATGCTGGTCCCGTCATAGGAAACCCCCGTCTTGACTTGCGGCGCGCTGCTTGCGCCAGTGGTCTGCTGCAGATAACTCGCGGTGCGATACGCGACGCGATTCGGAACAATGGCGTCCACTTCGCCAAGACCCGCCACTTGCGATACCGCGCTCCCCGGCAGCACCGCAAGAATCGCCGGGACTGACTGGTACATGTAGTAAACAGACCCGCCGACGGCTAGCACCGTCGAGCGCACGTTCTGCAGCATCGGATCAGGGCTCGTCGCAGTGATGACCACCTGGACATAGAGGCCGTGGCTGGTATTGGCGGCCCATCTGGCTTTTGGTACGTTTCCTGATCCTAGAGCCGCCCATAAGTCCGGCGCAATCTTGCCATTGGGGCCACCTGCGCCCCAGCCGTTACCCTGGGGTGTATTTTGGGATGAATTCTGAGAGCCAGTGGCCGCCTTGGCGAGATTCGGCGCCGCGCCTAGGAGCGCAATGGCAAGCAGCCCAACGGGCAGGAGAATACGCCCCAGAACTGTAAGCCAACTCGGGCGCGACTTGCCCGAGTCGGATCCCCCATCGGTAATCGGCGGCATGGAGCGCCTGTCCCCTCGATGCCTGATCAGCGCAGCCTAACAGAGTGAAGTTTGGGTGGGCAGCGCTCCGACGAGCGGTTGTGACATCCACAAAATGCGGCATGGCTCCGCATTGTTCAATGATGGGTCAGCAAAGCGATGTCATCGGGTCCTTTTGGAACTTTATCGCGGCGCCTGCGATGTTACAAATCGATGACGCTAATTGGCCTTCAGGATCAACCAGCCCGAAAGGATGCTTTGCCGGAAGCAAAGGGCCACCCCGGCAATCGTCGTCTACAATGCGGCCGAGCGGCCGATCGGTGTCGCGGCTATAATTGCAGGCTGTCGATTGCGGGAATAGCTCAGTTGGTAGAGCGCAACCTTGCCAAGGTTGAGGTCGCGAGTTCGAGACTCGTTTCCCGCTCCAGTTTCTCTCGGGGAGAGCGCCCGCTCTGCCTTGGCATTTAGGCTTCTTGCGGTTCACGAGCCGCGCGCGATCGACCACCCGGCGGGGTGGCAGAGTGGTCATGCAGCGGCCTGCAAAGCCGTCTACGCCGGTTCGATTCCGACCCCCGCCTCCAACATTCGAGCCAGCTGACCGAGCGGCTACAATTGCCGCCTTCTTCGACGCCTTTCACTTTTTCCGCATGGTGACGAAACGCATTGCAAGTTCTTCCAAGCGCACATCGAAAACGCCCGCTAGCAGGCGAGTGAAGAAGCGACCCACTCGGCGAGCGTCCTCGAACGCCAGCAAGCGGACGGCGCAAACGCGAGCCGCACCCCCGACGGCCACCAAGCCGACAACGGAGCGCCTGCTCGAGCAGCGTAATACCGAGCTGGCGATCATCAATTCGATTCAACAGGGGCTCGCCTCCGAGCTCGACTTCCAGGCGATCGTCGATCTCGTGGGCGACAAGCTGCGCGAGATCTTCGCTACGCCGGATCTTGGGATCAACTGGTACAACGAGAAGACGAACAAGCTGCACTATCTGTACGCCTACGAACACGGCAAGCGCCTGGCGATCGCGCCCCGCACGCCTATCCCCGGCGGCATGTTCGAGACCATGCGCAAAACGCGCCGGCCGCGTCTGCTCAATACCGTGGCAGAACTGACGAAGGGCGGGACTTCACCCATCCCCGGCACCGACCAGAGCAAGTCAATGGTCGCCGTTCCGATCATCAGCAGTGACCACATGCTTGGCATGATCGCCATCGAGAACTACGAGCGAGAGCATGCCTATAGCGAATCCGACGTGAGGTTGCTGACGACCATCGCGGGATCGCTTAGCACGGCGCTCGAGAACGCGCGCCTGTTCGACGAAACGCAGCGTCTTCTGAAAGAGACCGAGCAGCGTGCGGCCGAGCTGTCGGTGATCAACAGCATCCAGGAGGGAATGGCTGCCAAACTGGAGTTCCAGTCCATCGTCAACCTGGTTGGTGACAAGTTGCGCGATGTATTCAACACGGGCGACATCGGCATTCGCTGGCACGACGCCAAGACTGATCAAATTCACTACTTGTACGCCTACGAACACGGCAAGCCGTTGATCGTGCCGCCCAGGCCGGCATCGGAGAGCACGACCTGGACACACATCGCAGCCACGCGCCGGCCGCTCGTCGCGAACAATCGTGCCGAAATGGAGGCTAGAGGCATCATCATCGTACCCGGTACGGATGTTGCTCTCTCCTCGGTCGGAGTCCCGATCCTCGGCGGCGACCGCGTGCTCGGCGCGATCATGCTGGAGGATCACACGCGCGAAAGTGCCTTCGGGGACGCCGAGATCCGCCTGCTAAGCACGGTCGCAGCAAGCATGGGGGTTGCGCTGGAGAACGCGCGGCTCTTCGACGAGACGCAGCATCTGTTGAAGGAGACCGAGCAGCGCGCCGCCGAGTTGGCGGTCATCAACAGCGTGCAGGCCGGCCTTGCATCGAAGCTCGAGATGCAGGCGATCTACGATCTCGTCGGCCACAAGATTCGCGAGATCTTCGATGCCGACGTTGTCGGAATTGCCCTGCTGAACCATGCCACCAATCTTGTCCACTACCCGTTCATTCTCGACCACGGCGAGCGCTTCTATCCCGGAGCCGAAGCCTCCGACAGGCTTCACCGGACATGTGCTGAAGACACGCGAGCCGATCGTCATAGACACTGTCGAGGAATTGAATCGACGAATGGTCGAGCTGGATTCGAGTCAGCTCGGTGGCGCGACCGAGGACAACTCGTTCATTTACGTTCCGATCCTGCGTGAAGACCGGGCGACCGGAGCGATCTGCGTTGGGAAACAGGAAGCCCACGCTTTCTCCTCGGTCGACGTAACGCTGCTCTCCACGCTCTGCAATGCCATGAGCGTCGCGCTCGAGAACGCGCGGCTCTTCGACGAGACCCAACACCTGCTCAAGGTAACCGAGCAGCGTGCGGCCGAGCTGGCGGTCATCAACAGCATCCAGCAAGGCATGGCGTCGAAGCTCGAGTTCCAGGCGATCATCGACCTGGTCGGCGACAAGTTGCGCGAAGTCTTTCACACCGACGACATAGGCATCCGCTGGTTCGACTACGAAAAGAAAATCGTTCACTTCCTCTACGACTTCGAGCACGGCAAGCGCCTGTCGATACCGCCGGGGCCGCCAAGAGTGGGCTGGGAAACGCTGACCTCGCGGCGCGAGCCGCGCATCATCAACACGACCGCAGAGTCAGCCGCAGTTGGCGTCGTGCCGGGAACGGACACATCCAAGTCGAACATCTCCGTTCCGATCATCGGGAGCGATCGGGTGATCGGCGGAATTATCGTCGAGAGTTTCGAGCGTGAGTACGCCTTCGGCGAGTCGGAGGTCCGGCTGCTGACGACCATCGCGTCCAGTATGGGTGTCGCGCTGGAGAGCGCTCGCCTCTTCGACGAGACCCAGCGTCTATTCAAGGCGGAGCAGCAGCGCGCCGCCGAGCTGGCGGTGATCAACAGCATCCAGCAGGGCATCGCGTCGAAGCTCGACTTCCAGGCCATCATCGACCTGGTCGGCGACAAGCTGCGCGAAGTGTTCCACACCGGCGACATGGCCATCCGCTGGTGGGACGAGAAGGAGAGCCGGACGCAGTGGCTCTACGTCTACGAGCACGGCAAGCGCCTGCAGGTTTCGCCCAGCCGCCTGCGCGCCGGTGGTCCCACGGACAGGGCCCTCCACACCCGTGAGGTGCAGTTGTGGAACCCGAGCGGTTCCTCGGATGTCGTCGCCGGGACGGATGTGAGCAAGTCTATGGTGGTCGTTCCCATCATCGGCAGCGACCGCGCGTTGGGCACCATCCAGCTCGAGAACCACGAGCGCGAGGACGCCTTTGGCGAGGCCGAGATTCGCTTGCTCACGACAGTTGCAGGCGGCATGGGCATCGCGCTCGAAAATGCCCGCCTCTTCGACGAGACGCAGCGTCTCTTCAAGGCGGAG
>DATKJP010000243.1:0-15115 GCA_035543635.1 Casimicrobiaceae bacterium | reverse complement strand
AAGACGCGCTTTGCAGCCGCCGTGCTTGCACTGTTCATGATCGTGATCACGCCGGCCTTCCACAAGTTCTGGGGCGTCCCGCCGGACGAAGCGGCGATGCAGCAGATCCATTTCATGAAGAATGTCTCGATTCTCGGAGGCTTCCTTCTTCTCTTTGCGTTCGGCCCGGGACGCTACAGCCTCGACCAAGGCTGACCGCCGATAGGTTACTCGCGGGTCGTCGAGTCGAGCCAGATCGTTACCGGCCCGTCATTGACGAGCGATACTTTCATGTCGGCGCCGAAACTCCCGGTCGCGACCTGACGGCCCAGCTCGCGCTCCAGCGCCTGAACGAAGGATGCGAACATCGGGGCTGCCACCTCGGGCGGTGCGGCGGCGCTGTATGACGGCCGCGCGCCTTTGCGCGTTGACGCGTAGAGCGTGAACTGGCTCACCGCGAGCAAGCCGCCACCGACCTCCGCGAGCGAGCGATTCATCACGCCGTTCTCGTCGTTGAAAATGCGCAAGCTTACGATCTTGCGCGCCAGCCAATCGCGATCCGCGTCGCCGTCCAATGCGGTGATGCCGCAGAGCACGAGCAAGCCCTCGCCAATCGCGCCGACCGTGGTGCCGCCGACGCTCACTGCCGCCTCGCGCACGCGCTGGACGACAGCACGCATCGCTATCAGCGTGCAACGCGGCGTTCGACGTCGACGACCTTGCCGCCGATAAGCGTCAAGGTGGTCAGCGTGTCCGCGTCACCCGCTGCGGGCAGATACGACCAGCGCGTGCCGCCCGCCTTGCCTTGCCCCTTGCTCCGCACGTCGGGCCGTCCGATGCGCATGATCGCTTCCGCCTCGCTCATGCCGTTATGAACGAACCGGCGCTCCGCTGGATTTCCGGGCTTGTTGCGATGTGCTGCAACGCGTATAGCGGTCGGGCGCGCGCTTCGCGCCGATTTGGCCGTCGTGGTGACGGGCGGTATCGGCATCCCGGGCACGACGCTCAATGTCGCGGGATTCGCTTCGAGGTCGCGCAGCTCCTTGCCCGGCGGACAAGCGCTGTCCTGATACACCACACGGCCCCAATCGTCGGCGCATTTGACGAGCGCCGCGCCCGACGGCGACGCGGCGAGCGTTGCGAGAAGCGCGACAGGGAGCAGAGCACGGAACACAGCAGCGCGGCGCATGGCGGTCCGTCCATATCTGAAAAGCGATTAACATAGTACCTTCGGAAGGCTCCAAACTCAGACTTTCGGTGGATACCCGCATTCACGCCGCTGCGCGCGTACATGAGATCGCGCCCTTCCACGTCATGGAGGTGCAGACGGCCGCGCGCGCGCTCGAAGCAGCCGGGCGCAGCGTGATCCACATGGAGATCGGCGAGCCGGACTTCCCCACGCCGGCCCCTGTCGTGGCGGCGGCGCAGGCGGCGATCGCCGGAGGCGCGATCTATTACACATCGGCGCTCGGGCTGTCTGCGCTGCGCGAGGCAATCGCCGCGCATTATCGCGACCACTATCGGGTCGAAGTTTCGCCAGAGCGCGTGATCGTCACAGCCGGTTCGTCCGCGGCTCTGCTGCTTGCTCTGGCTCTGCTGGTCAATCGCGACGAGCAAATCCTGCTTGCCGATCCGGGCTATCCTTGCACGCGGCACGTCGTGCGCACGCTCGAAGGCGAGCCGACCGGCATCCCGGTCGGCGCGGCGTCGAACTACCAGCTCACCGCGGAGCTCGTTGCAAAGGCGTGGACGCCGCGCACGCGCGGTGCACTGGTCGCATCTCCTTCAAACCCGACTGGAACCGTGGTGCCGCGCGATGAGTTGGCGCGCATCGTCGAGGTCATCGCGGCTCGCCGCGGCGTGCTCATCGTCGATGAGATTTATCTTGGCCTCTCCTACGCAGAGCCGCCGCGCAGCGCACTCGCGCTCTCAGACGACATTTTCGTGGTCAGCAGTTTCTCGAAATACTTCAACATGACGGGTTGGCGGCTGGGCTGGCTTATCGCGCCGGAGCGCCATGTTCGCGACCTCGAAAAGCTGGCGCAGAATCTCTACATCTCTCCGCCCACGCCTTCGCAGCGGGCAGCGCTTGCCTGCTTTGAGCCAGAAACGCTGGCAATCCTCGAGGAGCGACGCTGCGAATTCCAGTCGCGGCGCGATTTCCTCGTCCCGGCACTGCGCAAGCTGGGTTTCGGGATCCCCGTTATGCCCACCGGTGGTTTCTTCGTGTACGCTGATTGTTCACGTTTCGGCATGGACAGTGAACGCTTTGCCTTGCACGCGCTCGAAGCCACCGGCGTGGCCTTCACCCCCGGCATCGATTTCGGCCGTAACCGGCCCGACGCTCACGTGCGCATGGCCTACACGATCGCGCGATCCAAGCTGGAGGAGGGTGTCCGCCGGCTCGCGCGGTGGCTGCCGACACCGAATCACCGATGAATCGCAAGCTGACTCTTGGCGTTCTCGCCGGTGCGAGTGCGCTCATCCTCGGAAGCTGCTCTACGGCCAGGTACTACTGGCAGGGCATCGCGGGAGAGCTCGATCTTCTCGACCGCGCGCAGCCGATCCCTTCGGTGGTCGAGAGCACCTCCGATGCCGCGCTCAAGCAGAAGCTCGAGCACACGATCGAGATCCGCGAGTTCGCGAGCAAAGAGCTTGGACTTCCCGATAACGGGAGCTATCGCCGCTATACGGCGCTCGACCGACCCTACGTGCTTTGGAACGTCTTCGCGACTCCACCGCTCTCGCTCGAACCGAGGCAGTGGTGCTTCCCGGTGGCGGGCTGCGTCAATTATCGCGGCTATTTCGCTGAAGCCGCAGCACATGCCGAAGCCTCCCGTCTTTCCGCCACGGGCGAAGACGTCTACGTCGGCGGCGTGCCCGCGTATTCGACGCTCGGCTACTTCGACGATCCGGTGCTCTCGACGATCATCCGTTATCCGGAGCCCGAAGTTGCGCGGCTCATCTTCCACGAGCTCGCGCACCAGATCGCTTACGCGAAGGACGACACGGTGTTCAACGAATCATTCGCCGTGACCGTGGAAGAAGTCGGCGTTGAGCGCTGGCTTGCCAAGCGCGACGACCCGAAACTGACGGCACAATTCGAGTGGGCGCAGCGGCAGCGGGAAGCTTTCCTCGATCTCGTGCGCCGCACGCGCTCGCGGCTGGAGACGCTTTACGTGAGCGCGGCAAGCGACGAAGAGAAGCGAGCGGGCAAGGCGGCCGCATTCGCGGCGATGCGCGCCGAGTATGAAGCGCAGAACGCAGCCTCGGGCGGACACGGCGGTTTCGATGCCTGGTTCTCCCGCGGCGCGAACAACGCCGCAATCGTCGCGGTCGGGCTCTACACGGAAAAGGTGCCGCAGTTCAAGGCGCTGCTCGACGCCGAGGGCGGCGATCTGCCGCGCTTTTACGCGCGGGTGAAGCAACTCTCTGCGATGTCCAAGGTGCAGCGCGAACTGGCGCTGGCAGCCGTCGCGTCTGGCAAGGGCCTGGCCGCCGCGTTTCCGCGTTAGGAGCTGCTTGTCCCGGATCGTAAGTCCCGATATAATTTCACGTTTCCTTGCCTCACCCGGCGCAGACGGGGAGGCCGTCGCGGCAAAAGCTACCCTTCAGGGTCCGCACGAACGCCGCTCAACCAAACGTCCACAAGGAGTGTTCTGCATGCGTCACTATGAAGTTGTCTTCATCGTGCACCCGGACCAGAGCGAACAGGTCCCGGCGATGATCGAGCGCTATCGCACGATGGTCACAGCCAACAACGGTGGTCCCCCCGGCCGCGTTCACCGTCTCGAGGACTGGGGGCGTCGCCAGCTCGCGTATCCGATCGCCAAGATGCACAAGGCGCACTACGTTCTGATGAACATCGAGTGCAACGACGCCACCCTCACCGAACTCGAGCACGCGTTCAAGTTCAACGATGCGGTGCTGCGGCATCTGATCGTCGCGATGAGCGAAGCGGTGGTGGCGCCGTCGCCGATGATGAAGGAAGAGAAGGCGAAGTCGCTCGCGCCGCAGGCTGCGGCGAGCTCGCCCACAGCGGCACCCGCTCCTCAAGCGTAGCGCTGTCCGGTGACCTCCAACGCAGTGACGCTCGACGCGCGGCTCGCGGCCCGCGCCGACCTGCGCTTTACGCCCGCGGGCATCCCGGCACTCGACTTTCAATTGGCGCACGATTCGATGCAGACGGAAGCGGGAGGCGAAAGACGCGTGGCCTGCGATCTGGCCGCCGTCGCGCTCGGCCCGCTGGCGAAGGACCTCGCGGCAGTCGCCGTCGGCGCGCAGCTGCGCTGCCGCGGCTTTCTCGCCCGCCGCTACCGCAGCGGCACGAGCGTCGCGCTGCACGTGAACGAATTCGAACTACTGGAAGGAAACTGACATGCCACGCCCGATGGGAAGAGGCTCGAAGTTTGCGAAAGGCAAAGGCAAGGGCAAGGACGGCAAGCGCCGCGAACGCGGCAACAATCTTTTCAAGCGCAAGAAGTTCTGCCGCTTCACCGCCGAAGGCGTGAAGCAGATCGATTACAAGGACATCGATGTGCTGAAGGACTTCATCCAGGAGAATGGCAAGATCATGCCCGCGCGCATCACCGGCACCAAGGCGCGCTACCAGCGGCAGCTCTCCACGGCGATCAAACGAGCGCGCTTCCTGGCGCTGCTGCCGTACACCGATCTGCACTAGGGGGCTGACGACATGCAAGTCATATTGCTCGAGAAAGTGCAGAACGTCGGCGACCTCGGCCAGGTGGTCAAGGTCAAACCGGGGTTCGCGCGCAATTTCCTGATCCCGCAGGGCAAGGCGAAGCGCGCCACGCCCGAAAACATCAAGCTCCTCGAGGAGCGGCGGGCCGAGTTGGAGAAAGCGGCGGCCGACAAGCTCGCTCTGGCGCAGGACCAGGCGTCGAAGCTCGAAGGCATCACGATCCAGATCACGCAAAAGGCGGGAGTCGATGGCCGGCTCTTCGGCTCGGTCACCAACGTCGACATCGTGGAAGCGCTTGCGGGGCAAGGGCACGAGATCGAGAAGGCGATGATCCGCATGCCGGCCGGGCCGCTGAAGCAGGTCGGCGAGTATCCCATCGTCGTCGCGCTGCACGCGGACGTCACGGCGCAGATCACTGTCTCCGTTCTCGGCGACACCAGCGGCGCGCAGGCATAACGACCAGCGCGGAACCTCGCAGGACGGGAGCGACAGGCTCCTTGGGATGCCGTACGTCGCTTCGGCGTCTTCTGATGACATCGTCCTGATAGAATGGCCGCGCCAGTCGCGTTGCCCCCGATGCCGAACGACACCACGCTCGAAGCGCTGAAGGTCCCGCCGCATTCGCTCGAGGCGGAACAATCGGTGCTCGGCGGGCTGCTGCTGGACAACTCTGCCGCCGACAAGGTCGGCGACATTCTCGCGGGCGAGGATTTCTACAACGACGCGCATCGCAGCGTCTTCGCCGCGATCATGAACCTGATCGCCGACAACAAGCCCGCCGACGTGGTGACGGTCGCCGAAGCGCTCGGCTCGCTCAAGAAGCTCGACTACGTCGGCGGCATGGCCTACCTCGGCGCGCTGGTGGAGAACGTGCCCACCGCGGCCAACATCCGCCGCTACGCCGAGATCGTGCGCGAGCGCTCGATCCTGCGCCGCCTCGCCGCCGCGGGAGGCGAGATCGCGGACACGGCCTACAACCCGCTCGGCCGCAGCGTGCGCGAGATCCTCGATCAGGCGGAGACGCGCGTGTTCGAGATCGCCGAGCACGGCGCGCGCGGACAGCAGGGATTCCAGGAGCTGCGCCCGCTGCTAACCCAGGTCGTCGAGCGGATCGAGCTTCTCTTCGCGCGCGAGAATCCTTCCGACGTCACGGGCGTGCCGACGGGATTCACCGATCTCGATCGTCTCACTTCGGGGCTGCAGGAGGGCGATCTCATCGTGGTCGCCGGCAGACCCAGCATGGGCAAGACCGCTCTGGCACTCAACATCGCGGAGCACATCGCGCTGTCGACCAAGGTTAAGCTGCCCGTGGCGGTCTTCAGCATGGAGATGGGGGCAACGCAGCTCGCGATGCGACTCATCGGCTCGGTGGGACGTCTCGATCAGCACAAGATTCGCACCGGGCAGCTCTCGCCCGACGACTGGGAGCGTCTCTCCGACGCGCTGGGTCGACTATCGGATGCAGCGATCCACATCGACGAAACGGCAGCGCTGAACGCGCTCGAGTTGCGCGCGCGTGCGCGCCGACTCGCGCGCCAGTACGGCGGCAAGCTTGGCGCCATCGTCGTCGATTACCTGCAGCTCATGCAGGCAGTGGCGCAGGGCGAGAACCGCGCCACCGAGATCTCCGAGATCTCGCGCTCGCTCAAGGCGCTCGCCAAGGAACTCAGGGTCCCGGTCATCGCGCTCTCGCAGCTCAATCGCAGCCTCGAGCAACGCCCGAACAAGCGGCCGATCATGTCGGACCTTAGGGAATCGGGAGCGATCGAGCAGGACAGCGACCTGATTCTCTTCATCTACCGCGACGAAGTCTACAACGAGGACACGCAGGATAAGGGTGTCGCGGAGATCATCGTCGGCAAGCAGCGCAACGGGCCGATCGGCACCGTGAAACTGGCCTTCCTCGGACAGTACACGCGCTTCGAGAATCTCGCCCAGCCGGGCACCTATTGAAAACGGCTGTCATCACCGGGGTTACCGGGCAGGACGGCGCCTATCTCGCCGCGGTGCTCCTCGAGCGCGGTTATCGCGTCTACGGCACGTACCGGCGGACCAGCTCCGTGAACTTCTGGCGCGCCGAGGAACTGGGCATCGCGCATCATCCCGAGCTCAAGCTTGTTGAGCACGACCTTCTCGAGCAGGGGTCCAGTCTGCGTCTGATCGAGAAGGCGCGCCCGAGCGAGGTCTACAACCTCGCCGCTCAGAGCTTCGTCGGTGTCTCCTTCGATCAGCCGCTTACGACGAGCCTCATCACCGGGCTCGGCGCCGCGAATCTGCTCGAGGCGATTCGCCTGGTCGATTCTTCGATTCGCTACTACCAGGCGAGCACCTCGGAGATGTTCGGCAAGGTCCGCTCGGCGCCGCAGAATGAAGACACGCCCTTTCATCCGCGCAGCCCCTACGGCGTGGCGAAGCTGTACGCGCACTGGATGACGGTTAACTACCGCGAGGCGCATGGCATCTACGGAGTGAGCGGCATCTGCTTCAACCACGAGTCACCGCTGCGCGGGCGCGAGTTCGTCACCCGCAAGGTGACCGATGCCGCGGCGCGTATTCGCGCCGGCAAGCTCGATGCGCTCGACATAGGCAATCTCGACGCCTGCCGCGATTGGGGTTACGCGCGGGAATACGTCGAGGGGATGTGGCGAATGCTGCAGGCTCCGCAGCCGGATAGCTACGTTCTTGCGACCGGGCGCACTGAAAGCGTGCGTCGCTTCGTCGAGCTCGCTTTCGCCGCCGTCGACATAAAGATCGACTGGCGCGGCAGGGGCGCCGATGAAGTCGGTATCGACACGGCAACAAAGCGGACAATCGTGCGCGTCAATCCCGCGTTCTATCGCCCGACCGAAGTCGACTTGCTGATCGGCGACGCGGCGAAAGCCCGGCGCGAGCTCGACTGGGAAGCGCGGACTTCACTCGAGGAGCTGTGCCGCATGATGGTCGAAGCCGATCTCAAACGCGTGGAGCGCGGTGTCTCGTTCTGAACGGATACTGGTGACCGGTGCGCACGGCTTTACCGGGCGGCATCTCACCACCGCGCTGCGCGCTGCCGGCTATGAAGTCATCGGGCTCGTCGAATCGCCACCGGTGGCATCCGACGAAGTTTGCGCGGATCTCACCGATGCCGCGGCGACCGCGCGCGCCGTCGAGGAGGCACGTCCCGACCGCGTCATACACCTGGCGGCGATCTCCTTCGTCGCTCACGATGGCGTGGAGGCGATCTATCGCACCAATGTTCTCGGCTCGCTCGGCCTCATGCAGGCGCTGGCGCTGCGTTCCGAAGCGATCCGCGCCGTGATCCTCGCGAGCAGCGCTAACGTCTACGGCAACGTCGGCGATGGAGCGATCGACGAGTCGACGCTTCCCGCGCCGTTAAGTCACTATGCCGCCAGCAAGCTCGCGATGGAGCACATGGCGGCCACATTTCGCGACCTCCTACCGGTCGTCATCGTACGGCCGTTCAATTACACGGGACCGGGACAGTCGGAGCAATTCGTGGTTCCGAAGCTGGTGGCACATTTCCGGCGGCGCGCGAAGTCGATCGAGCTCGGCAACCTCGACGTCGTGCGCGAGTTCACGGACGTGCGTGCGGTGTGCGGCGCCTATCTGCGACTGCTTGCCTGCGACGATGCGATCGGAGAGACGATCAATATCTGCACCGGCCGCGGCATGGCGTTGCGCGATGTCATCGCGCTGCTCGAAGGCGAAACCGGCCATCGCATGGAGGTCCACGTCAATCCGCGCTTCGTTCGCGCGAGCGAGGTCCGATGCCTCGTCGGATCGCCGCGCAAGCTCGCTTCGCTGGTGGGGCCGGTCGCCGATTCGCCGCTCGCTGTGACGCTGCGCGACATGGTTGAGGCAGCATGACGAAGGCTGGCGTCGGACGCAATCAACCCTGTCCCTGCGGCAGCGGCAAGCGTTACAAGGAGTGTCATGGCGCGATCGCGGCAGCCGACGGCAGCGATGTGCTAATGCAGTCCGGCTCTGCGGACCTGTCATGGGTGCCTCAGGTGATGCAGGCCGCGCTGCGCGCGCAGCAGGGCGGACGCGGACCCGATGCGGCTGCAGGTTATCGGCGCGTACTCGCTGCCGAGCCCTCTAACTTCGATGCGGCGCACATGCTGGCGCTGGTCGAATACGAATGCGGACGCTACGAGAGCGCGATCGCGTTGTTGCGGCAAGCGATCCAGCTGCGACCGGAGATCGCAATCGCCCGTCACAACCTCAGACTGCTGGAGTCGATGCCGCGGATCGAAGGTGCAATCTGCCGGGAAATACTCCCGCGGCTTGTCCCGCGCGTCGAACTGGTAAGCGACGTGGCGCGCTTCGCCTCGTCGGCCACACGGATCCACTTGGTGCTCGTCGACGACGCCGATGGAGAAGGACTGCAGGCGCTCCAGCGGCTGAGATTCGCCTTCGGGCAGTTGCAACCTCAGGTTTGGAGGCAACCCGGGACCTTCTCCGCAGAAATCGACGTGCGGATGATCGAAATCGGCGCCAGCGTGCAGCCCGAGGGAGGTGTCATCGCGCTTCTGGGCGCCTCGCGCTCCCAGGCAACATGGCTCGGCACTGCTCGCCCCGAAAGGGTCCTTCTGGTACTCGTTCGCGATGAGCCCTGCGCCATCATCGATCGCATCGACGAGGTATCGCTACTCGGAGACCCGAGACCGGGCATCACATGCGCGACCCTTGCCTTGGCCGAACGACTAGGTTTCCTGCGCCATGCCGCAATGGCCGAAGCGCAGCATTGACCGCCGCGAGTCGTGATGACTGACGGAATCAGTACCCAGCGCGAGAGCCGTCGAGACGTTCGCGTGCTCGCCTTCTATCGTTTACCGGAGTCGCCAACGCCTGCCGGTCCAGTCGCCCCGGAAGGTCTTCCCGAATGGAAACCCGTGCGGGCGGCGCGCCCGCGGTTTGTTGGCCACGTGCAGCCTCGGGTACCCGGCGAACTCGGTTATTGCAATGCGCGCCTCGCATCGGTGCGCGATGCTCAGGCGGCGCTGGCGGCCGCATATGCGGTCAACGGCTTCTGCTATGTGTTCCGGCACATCGGTTCCCCGACGCTCGATCCAACGCTCCTGGAGATCGTCAGTTCGAGGCGGCCAGCGTTCCCGTTCTGCCTATGCTGGGAAACGACGAGCCTCAATGCCGGCGCCGGTTTCGGCGCGGAGGACCCGGGGCGACAACGGTTTTACAGCAAGGAGGAGTGCACCGAGCTGATCCGCGGCCTGGCTCAGATCTTCGCCGACGGCCGCTACATTCGCATCGGCAACCGGCCGTTGTTTGTGGTTTCTTCGCCAGATCCAATTCCAGAAGTCCGAACTGTCGCGTCCCTCTGGCGCGACGAGTGCGTGCGCGCGGGCCTCGGCAATCCGTACCTTGCGTGTTACGGCGGCGCGTTCGGCGCCGATCCTAAGCTGCTCGGTTTCGACGCGATCGTCGAGTGTCCTCCCCTCGGCGGCTTTCCGAAGAGCAGAAGCGATGAGGTTACCCCGCTGGATGTCGAGCTGACGGGCGATGTGAGGAGCTATCGAAGCTATGTGGCCCAGATGCTTTCTTTTCCTCGCCCGGACCACACCGTGTTCCGCACCGTGATGACCGGCTGGGACGAGACTGCACGCTCACCTGAAGCGCCCAAGATCTTTGTCGACGGCAATCCGGAAACTTTTGACTATTGGGCGCAGCTTGCGCTTGAGCAGACGCGCTTGCGTTTCTCGGACGACGAGCGTCTTCTGTTCGTCCGCGCATGGAATGAGTGGGACGCGGGTTGCTGCCTCGAGCCGGATGCCACGCACGGAAGGCGATACCTTGAGGCGCTGCGTACTGCGGTGCATCGCCCGCCGATGGATGTGCCAGCCCGCCCTTCGTGGGACCGGGTTCGGGCGTGGGCGACCGGTGGCGGTCTTTCGACGAAACATCTCGTGCGTTCGAACCCGGTGGAGCTTGAGCGAGGATCCGCTCCGAGCGTTTCCGTCGTCATGCCGGCGTACAACCACGAGCGCTACGTAGTCACCGCAATCAATTCCATACTTGCCCAGACCCACCGCGATCTTGAGATCGTCGCTGTCGACGATGGCTCGAGAGACGCGACCGGCGCGTTGCTCGACGACTGCGCGGTGCGCTGCCGGTCACACGCGTTGACGGTCGTGCACCAGTCGAATGCCGGCGCCCACGAGGCGATCAACCACGGGATTGCCCTCGCACGCGGCGACGTGATCGCCATCATCAACTCCGACGACCGGTACGCGCCGACCCGGCTCGAACGGTTGCTCGCAGAAATGGATCGCCGAGGAGCTGGGTTTGCCTTCTCGCGCACTCTGTATATCGATGATGACGGCCGGCCTGTGGCAGACACCGATCCGTATGTAAGCCATATCCGCCGAGCCATCGCGGCGGCGGCCGAGGCTCCGGACCTGCTCTTTACGCTCGTCTACAGCAACATCGCTGTGTCCACCGGGAACTTTGTGTTCCGGCGGCAGCTGGTCGAGAAGATCGGCGGCTTTTGCGCCATGCGCGTGTGCCACGATTGGGATTTCCTGCTCGCCGCGAGCTACGAGACGCCACTCGTTTTTATCGACGAACCTCTTTACGAGTACCGCCTGCACGAGAGCAACACGGTCGCGAGCGCACGCGCGAAAGGCCCAATTGAGGTGGAGCAGCTGCTGGCACGGTTCTTCGAGCGCCTTCGCGAGCACCCGATCGCCCGCGACGCGGAACTGCTGAGTGCATTCATTGCCCACCTCAGGAGCCTCGGCATGGGAGGCTATCTTCCACGGAACTGGATCGTATCCGGATGAACCAGGGCATCCGGATGAATCAGGCCGACGGCAGCTATCAGATCAGCTACCGGAACGATCGCGATTGGCAAGCGCCAGACGAAGGCTGGGTTATCCTCGACGATTTTTTTCCGGACCTTCAGACGGGATTCAGGATTGCCGAATATAATGCGCTGCTTGAGAAGTTCCCGCGCCTGTCAGTCCATTCGACGAGGCTCAGGTTCGATCGGTACCACCGCAGATATTCGCACGTCTACCCTGAGCTCGCGCCGCGCGTGAAGCAGTTTTTGAGGGGTGCGCTCAAGCAGCCCTCATTCGCGTATCTCAACTTCGTCAACAACGCTTGCGACTTCCTGCATTTTGTCGAACAGCGAAAGACCCCATTCGTGTTCACCCTTTATCCTGGGGGCGGTTTCGGCATCAATGCCGCTGAGTCCGACGCCAAGCTCGACCGAGTCTGCGCCTCGCCGCTCCTCAAGCACGTCATCGTGACGCAAAAGCTGACGGCGGATTACCTCCATGCTCGCCATCCAAGCGTGCCATCGACCCTCATTTTCGGATGCGTCGTCCATCCGCTTTACTTTTCTGAGGCCGGCGCGCCACGGTCCTGGTTTGGCGAAGGCAAGGCAACCTTCGACGTCTGCTTCGTCGCCGGGAAATACATGCGCCACGGATGGAACAAGGGGTACCCCGTGTTCATCGACGCGGGACGGCGGCTGGCCGCAATCGTTCCCGAGACAAGACTGCACGTGGTCGGAGATTTCGAGCCGGCCGACTGGCCCCTCGAAGCATTGGCGGAGAGAGTGACATTTCACGGCCGGCTGAGGACGCAAAAACTGCGGGAGTTCTATCGGGAGATGGATGTGATCGCATCCCCGAACATTCCGTTCCTCCTGCATCCGGGGCACTTCGACGGGTTTCCCACCGGTGCTTGTGCCGAAGCCTCGCTATGCGGTGTGGCAATGGTCGTTTCCGATGTCCTCAGGCTGAATACCGAGTATCAGGCAGGGGATGAGCTCATTGTTGCCGCGCCGGAGGCCGAAGCCGTCTCCGAAGCGCTCGTCGCGCTCGCACGCGACCCAGAGCATCTGCGGGCGGTTGCTCTTGCGGGACAAGAGAAATCGCGCGCACTCTATGCGCCCGACCGGCAGATCCTGCCACGCATCGCGATCCTGGAGCGCGAGGCGCGGGCTTGTGGCGTGAGTCTGTGACCCTATCGGAACCGGGTTGTGCCGTGAACCGTGCATGCGAGACGCTATACTCGGCGCGATGAGGCGGCCTTGCCCTCAAGATCACCCGTGAAGCCGCTCGCTATCTTCGGCGCCGGCGGACATGCGAGCGAGATCATCGCGCTCGTACGCGATCTCAATGCTGCGCATTTGGAAGGAGGCGGCTGGGATCTGGTCGGAGTGCTGACCGACCGGGCCGAGTGGCGACTCAAGGAAGAAGTCGGTTTGCCGCGCCTCGGTGGCCTCGAATGGCTCCCGAAGCATCCAGCTTGCAGCGTGACCATTGCTATCGGCGATCCGGTCGCTCGCGAAGACATCGTCGGGCGAATTCGCGCTGCGTGCAACAATCCGTTTGCGACTCTCGTGCACCCGCGAGCCTGGATCGCGGAGCGGGTTACGCTTGGCGAGGGGACCCAGGTCTGTGCGGGTGCCTTGCTCAATGCTGATGTGAGCATCGGCGCGCACGTCATCCTGAACATCGGCTGCCGGGTCAGCCACGATTCGGTTGTCGCCGACTTCGCGACGCTTGCCCCCGGCGCGACACTGTGCGGAGGGGTGACGATCGGCCGAGGTTGCGACATTGGCGCCTGTGCCGTCGTGTTGCCTCGGATCGAAATCGGCAGTGGCGCGCGGCTGGGTGCGGGTGCGGTGGCGGCGACATCGATCGCCTCCGGCGTAACCGCGGCCGGCGTACCGGCGCGACCGCAATGACGTCTGGACCGAGTCGCACCGCACGGCCGTGAGTCTCCATGCCAGCGCTTGAACCTTTCGCCGAGCGCATCTATGTGACGCGGCCGTTGCTCCCGCCACTCGATGATTACACGGCACGCCTCGCAGCGGTCTGGGATGCGCGATGGCTGACCAACAATGGCACGCAGCATCAGGCGCTGGAGCGGGCATTGGCCGAGCAGCTGCGCGCACCAAACCTTTCGCTGTTCGCCAATGGAACACTCGCTCTGCTCGCGGCGTGCAAGACATTCGCGCTCGACGGTGAGGCGATCACGACGCCGTTTACATTCCCCGCCACGGCGCACGCGCTGACGTGGGCCGGTCTCGACCCCGTCTTCGTCGATATCGATTCGCGAACCATGACGATCGATCCGGCGCGTGTCGAAGAGGCGATCACGACGAGGACGTCAGCGATCGTCGCCGTGCACGTCTACGGAATCCCCTGCGCCGTCCGGGAACTGGCAGCGATAGCAGGCCGACACGGGCTGAGGTTGATCTACGACGCGGCGCACGCGTTCGGCACCGCAATCGACGGCGTCCCCCTCTGCGGATTCGGCGACGCCACCATGCTCTCTTTCCACGCGACCAAACTCTTCCACACGGCCGAAGGCGGCGCGCTGGTCGTGCGCGATGCGGCGACGAAGGAACGTGTGGATCTCATCAAAAACTTCGGGATTCGCAGCGAGTCCGAAGTGGATCTGGCCGGCATCAACGCCAAGATGAGTGAATTGTCGGCAGCGCTCGGGCTCGCCGTTCTGCCGCATCTGGAAGCCGAGCGCGCCCGCCGAGCAGCGATCGCAGAAGTTTACGATTTCGCCCTGGCGAAGATCCCCGGCATCAGATTGGCACAACCCCCGGTCACCGCGAGCAAGAGCCTGCAGTACTACGTGATACGAGTAGACGCGTCTCGCTCCGATTGCTCGCGCGACAAGCTCCACGAGAGGCTGAAGCGCTTCAACGTGTACACCCGGAAATATTTTTATCCGCTGGCGAGCGACTACGCGTGCTACCGCGGGCTGAAAAGTGCTGCTGCCGAGCGATTGCCGGTGGCACGGAGGGTCGCAGAAGAAGTGTTGTGCCTGCCGCTTTATGGAGCGCTGTCGCCGGTCGATGCCGAGCGTATTTGCGCTATGATCGAGCACTGCCTGAACAGCCAGTAACTCATGCCGAGAGTCAGCGTCGTCATCGCATCGTACAACCACGAGAAGTACGTCCGCGCGACGATCGAAAGCGTTCTCGCGCAATCGTTCCAGGACTTCGAGATTCTCGTGACCGATGACGGTTCAGTCGATCGTACGGTCGCGGAGGTGCAGGCGATCGCCGATCCGCGAATATCCCTGGTGGCTTTGCCGCGCAATGGAGGGGCTTGTGCGGCGATCAACGCGACGATCCTTCGCGCATCCGGAGACTACATCGCAATTCTGAATTCCGACGACGTTTTTCTTCCCGGGAAGCTGGCCCGGCAGGTCCGCTACCTGGACGAAAACCCCGGCGTTGCCGCGGTATTCACCCAACCGCTGTTCATAGGTGAGGATGGCAACCCGCATCCGAACCCAGGAAAGGATATCGCGCTCGCGAGCGAGAAGAACAGGTCGCGGGACGGGTGGCTGCGACGTTTCTTCCGCAAGGGCAATGGGCTCTGTCACCCTTCCGTGATGATTCGCCGGCGCTGCTACGAGGAAGTGGGTCTGTACAAC
>DATKJP010000242.1:0-2489 GCA_035543635.1 Casimicrobiaceae bacterium | reverse complement strand
CGAGTCGACCCGGCTCATCTGCCCGGCGCCGATTCCGAGCGTGCGTCCGCCCGCGCCGAAGACGATCGCGTTGGATTTCACGAACTTCGCCACGCGCCAGACGAACATCAGATCGGCGAGCTGAGCCTTGGTCGGCGCCTTGCGTGTCACCGTCCGCAGCTCGCCGGGATTCACCTCAAAGCGATCGGCAGTCTGCAAGAGCATGCCGCTGCCGACCCGCTTCATGTCCCAGGCCTGGTCATGTGCGCGCGTCGCGCGCGGCACGCTCAGCACGCGCACATTGGCCTTCTTCGCGATGCGAGCCAGCGCATCCGCCGAATACCCGGGCGCGATCAGTACCTCGAGAAATTGATCGCTAACCGCCTCGACCACGTCCGCGCCAACTTCGCGGTTGAACGCGATGATGCCGCCGAAGGCAGAGGTGGGATCGGTGGCAAAAGCGGCGCGATAGGCATCCAGCGGGGTCGCCGCGATCGCCGCGCCGCAGGGGTTGGCGTGCTTGACGATCACGCAGGCCGGCTCGGCGAAGCTCGCCACGCACTCCACCGCAGCATCCGCGTCGGCGATGTTGTTGTACGAGAGCTCCTTGCCCTGAAGCTGCGTGTAGGCTGCGATCGTACCCGCAGCTGGCGCTTCGTCGCGATAGAACGCGGCCTGCTGATGCGGGTTCTCGCCATAGCGCAAGTCCTCGAGCTTCGTGCCCTGCCAGTTGAAGCGATCGGGAAATGCCCGTGCGGCGCCTGTCGCGTCGTGCGAGGTCAGGTAATTGCTGATCGCACCGTCGTAGGCGGCGGTGTAAGAGAACGCCTTCTGCGCGAGGCGAAAGCGCGTGGCGTCGGAGAGCTTCAACGCGTTCGCACGCAACTCCGCGAGGAGCGCCGGGTAGTCGGCCGGGTCGACGACCACGCCCACGTGCGCATGATTCTTCGCCGCGGCGCGCACGAGCGTTGGTCCGCCGATGTCGATGTTCTCGATGGCCTCCGCGAGCGTGCAGCCCGGGCGGGCGACTGTCTCGCGAAACGGATACAGGTTGACCACAACCAGATCGATGGTCGGGATCTGATGCGCATCGAGCGCGGCGAGGTGGTCTGCGACATCGCGCCGCGCGAGGATGCCGCCGTGGACCTTGGGGTGCAGCGTCTTCACGCGGCCGTCGAGCATTTCTGGAAAGCCGGTGTAGGCGCAGATCTCGGTGACAGGAAGCCTCGCATCGGCGAGCGCCTTCGCCGTCCCTCCCGTCGATAGGAGCCTCACGCCGAGCCCGTGCAAGCCCCGCGCGAAATCGACCAGCCCCGTCTTGTCGGAAACCGACAGCAGCGCCTGCGTTACGAGACCAACCATCGCGCTGCCGCGCAACGAGCGTCGCCCCGCTATCGAATGCCGTACTTCGAGAGTTTCGTCCGCAGCGTGTTGCGGTTCATCCCCAGCATGTCGGCGGCCTGGCTCTGGTTGCCGCCGGCGCGGTGCATGATCGTCGCGAGCATCGAGCGCTCAACATTGGCGATCACCATGTCGTAGATGCCGTGCGGCTGCTCCCCGTCCAGCCTCCGGAAATATTCGTCGAGGGACTTCTCGACGCTGCGGCAGATTTCGTTTCCCCCATTCAAACGGACGGTCTTTCTCATGCTGCCAGGGCCTCCTCCACCCTTGACCCGGAAGCGCACGCGCGGGAGCTGCGTTCCAGCCGCTCGCCGAGCGTGCCGAGCCGATCGAAAAAACGGTTGACCGCGGCGATCTGTGCCGCCGACGTCTCAAGCCGGTTCACTTCGTGGCGGAACGCCTCGCCTCCGACGAATTCATGGGCGTACCACCCCAGGTGCTTGCGTGCGATGCGCACCCCTGTCGCCTCGCCGTAAAACGCGTAATGCTCTTCGAGATGCTCTAGCACGACGCGGCGGATTTCTTCCACACGCGGCGGCAGAGACAGCTCGCCGTGCTCGAGAAAATGGCGGATCTCGCGGAAGATCCACGGACGCCCTTGCGCGGCGCGACCGATCATGATCGCGTCGGCCCCCGTGCGCTCGAGCACTTCGCGCGCCTTCTCGGGAGAATCGATGTCCCCGTTGGCGGCGACCGGGATAGCCACGGCGCGCTTGACCTCCGCGATCGTGTCGTACTCGACGGCGCCGACGAAGCCGCACTCGCGCGTCCGTCCGTGTACCGACAAGGCAGCGATCCCCGAATCAGCGGCGATGCGGGCGATGCGAACCGCATTCTTGTGCTCGCGATCCCATCCGGTGCGAATCTTGAGCGTCACGGAAACGTCCACCGCACGGACCACGGAGGTCAGGATCGAAGCAACCAGCGGCTCGTCCTTGAGCAGCGCCGACCCAGCCGCGACGTTGCAGACCTTCTTGGCCGGGCAACCCATGTTGATGTCGATGATCTGCGCGCCCCGGTCGGCGTTGTAGCGCGCCGCGTCAGCCATCTGAGCAGGATCGGCGCCTGCGATCTGCACTGCGATCGGCTCGACCTCGCCCGCGTGATCG
>DATKJP010000241.1:0-16619 GCA_035543635.1 Casimicrobiaceae bacterium | reverse complement strand
GCTGGGAGGACTCCCGTGCTTCTGGCTCGTTTTGCGAGGCGTCGGCAGCGCATCGATTGCGGGCAGGATCGGAGCTTCGTATTCCGCGCTGTCGATCGCCGGCGTCGCGCTGATCACCGCGAGCGCAATCGTGTTCGCAATTTCGTACATCGGCTCGCTGTCCGCCGCGTACGGCACGGCCTACGGCGCGATGGTAGCGACCAAGGGCGTTCTGTTTGCCGTGTTGCTCGCGCTGGGGCTCGCGAACTTCCGCGCGGTGCGGCGGTTCGCCTCGGATCCACATGCGACCAATCGCGTGCGGCATTTTGTCGAAGTGGAAATGGGGATCGGCTTCGCGGTGCTGATGGCGGCCGCTTCGATCACCTCGCTGCCCCCGGGAGTCGATCTCGTCGAGGATCGGCTCACGGGCGCCGAGATCGCCGCGAGGATGGCCCCGATGATCCCCCGCCTCGAGAGTCCCGACCGTGCAGCGCTCGCGCTTCCCGCGCTGCAGGCGCGGCTCGACGCCGAAGCGCGATCCTCGCAAAGCGCATCTCGGCTGCCAGCCTTCGTGCCGGGATCCGGTGAGACGCCTCCGCGCAACGCCTACGACATCGCCTGGTCGGAGTACAACCATCATTGGGCTGGGCTGCTCGTCGCGGCGATCGGGCTTGCCGCGTTTGCGCGCCGGAGCGGACGACTGACCGCAGCGCGGCACTGGCCCTTGCTGTTCCTGTTGCTTGCAGGTTTTTTGTTCCTGCGCACCGACCCGGAAGCCTGGCCGATCGGCGAGATCGGCTTCATCGAAAGCTGGAAGGAGCCCGACGTCGCCCAGCATCGGCTGTTCGTGCTGCTCATCGTCGTCTTCGCGCTCTTCGAATGGGCGGTGAGCACAGGGCGCATCGTTTCGCGCGCACTGGCGAGGGTCTTTCCCTTGCTCGTGGCGATCGCGGGCACGTTGCTGCTGACACATTCGCACGCGCTCGGCAACGCCAAGGAGGAACTGCTGATCGAGTACTCGCACCTTCCGATCGCCGTGATGGGCGTCACGGCCGGATGGGCGCGCTGGCTCGAGGTCGAGGCGCCTCTCGCCGAAGGGCGTTGGGCGGGCTGGCTGTGGCCGGCGTGCTTTGTCCTGATCGGCCTTCTGCTGCTCTTTTACCGCGAAGCATGATCGGGCCGAAGCGGTTCACGGGGAGACTGCTGTGTCCGCGCTGATCGCGCGCGTCGTGGCCGTCTGTGCGACCCGTCACCGGCTCGTCATCATGGTCGGTGCCGCGCTTTGCGTTGCCGCGTTCGCGTACGCCGCGCGAAATATCGCGATCGATACCGACACCGCCAAGCTGATCTCCGAAGATGTAGCCTGGCGCAAACGCGAGCTCGCCTTCGACACCGCTTTTCCCCGGAGGGTAGATCTCATTGCCGTCGTGATCGACGCCGCGACCGCCGAACGCGCCGAGCAGGCGACCGCCGCCCTGGCGGCTCGACTGTCGAGCGAGCCTCGCTATTTCCGCGCCGTGTGGCGTCCCGACGGCGGCACGTTTTTCGATCGTGAAGGCCTCTTGTTCGAGTCCATGGACGAGGTTGCGCGCACGACGCAAGCGCTGATCGCGGCGCAGCCCTTGCTCGGAACACTGGCCGTGGACCCCAGCCTGCGCGGGTTGATGGACGCGCTCTCGCTGGTCACGCAAGGGGCGTCCGCCGAGCCTGCACGATCGAAAGAGCTCGCCCCCGCGCTGCAGCGGCTGGCCGAAGCTTTCGAGCTCAGCGCGGCGGGACAGTCGCCGGTATTCTCGTGGCGCGTGCTGATCACCGGTCACGCTGCGGAAGCGCGCGAGCGACGGCGTTTCATCCTCGTTCAACCGGTGCTCGACTATGGCGCATTGCAGCCCGGCGAAGCCGCGACAACTGCGATTCGCAAGGCCGCTCATGAGCTGCAGCTCGATGCAGGGCAGCCGCGGGTTGTCGTGCGGCTGACGGGTCCGGTACCGCTCGCCGACGAGGAGTTCGCCACACTCGCCGACGGCGCGGCGCTCAACGCCTCGCTGATGGTCTTTGCTCTCGTCGTGCTGCTCTGGGCGGCGCTGCGCTCCTGGCGTCTGGTCCTGGCGATCATCCTAAGCCTTGCGGTCGGATTGATCGTCACGACCGCTTTCGGTCTCTTGGCATTCGGCAGGTTGAATCTGATCTCGGTGGCCTTTGCCGTGCTTTTCGTCGGCCTCGGCATCGACTTCGGCATCCAGTACTGCGTCTGTCATCGCGCGAAGCGCTACGCGAGCGGCGACCTCTATGTCGCGCTTCGGCGCGCCGGTGAAGAAGTCGGGGCCGCGCTTGGGCTGGCGGCCGCTGCGATCGCGGCGGGTTTCTATGCCTTCCTTCCGACCGAGTATCGCGGCGTTTCCGAGCTGGGGGTCATAGCCGGCACGGGCATGATCATCGCTTTCATCGTCACGATCACGCTGCTGCCGTCGCTGCTCGTGCCACTGCGGCCGCCCGGAGAAAAGGCGACGGTGGGCTATCCTCGGCTCGCTCCGGTCGGGCGCTTTCTGCTCGAGCATCGCCGAGCGGTTCTCGCGCTCGCCGCGATCGTCGCCGCCGGAAGCGTGGCGCTCCTGCCGCGCCTTCACTTCGACTTCAATCCGCTGCACCTGAAAAGTGCGAAAGTGGAATCCGTCGCTACGCTGCTCGATCTGATGCAGGATCCCGGCACCACGCCCAACACCATCGATGTGCTCGCGGCTTCGCTTGATGAGGCGGCGCAGCTCGCCCGGCGGCTCGAGGAATTGCCGGAGGTCGACCATGCTGTCACCCTGCAGAGTTTCGTGCCCGAGCAGCAGGAGCCGAAGCTCGCATTGATCGAGGATGCGGCCTTGCTGCTCGAGCCGGTCCTCAATCCAGGACAAGTCAAGACGCCAGCCGGCGACGATGAGACGGCCCGCGCGATGCTGCGCACGGCACAGTCGCTCGAGCAAATGAGCGCCGCCCAGCCGCAGACGGCGCTCGCCGCAGCTGCGGGGCGTCTTTCCAGAGCGATGGAAACGCTCGCCGCTGCTGAGCCGGCGCAACGCGAGCGGGCCCGAGATGCGTTGATTCCTGGCCTCTCGACGATGCTCGAGCAGCTACGCGCAGCGATGCAGGCGCGACCGGTCACGCTCGCGGACCTGCCGGCGGAGATCAAGCGCGACTGGGTCGCCGCCGACGGGCGTGCGCGCATCGAGGTTTATCCGGGAGGCGATGCGAACGACAACGCGATGCTGCGGCGCTTCGTCAGCGCCGTGCGCCAGCTCGCTCCCGAGGCGACCGGCGCGCCGGTGTCGATTCAGGAGTCCGGGCGCACGATCGTGCGCGCCTTTGTCGAGGCGGGCGTTCTGGCGTTCGTCGCGATCATCGTGCTGCTTGCCGTTGCGCTCCGGCGACCGACCGACGTCCTGCTGACGATGGCGCCGATCGTTCTATCCGGTCTCGCCACGCTCGGCGTTTGCGCTGCGCTCGATTTGCCTCTCAACTTCGAAAACATCATCGCGCTGCCGCTGCTCGCGGGCATCGGCGTCGCCTTCAGCATCTATTACGTCATGGCCTGGCGGGCCGGACAGCGTGAGCTCCTGCCGTCGAGCCTGACGCGCGCCGTGCTGTTCAGTGCGCTCACGACCGGCACCTCGTTCGGCAGCCTGTGGCTTTCGCATCATCCGGGCACCGCGAGCATGGGCAGGCTTCTCGCGCTGTCGCTCGCGTGCACGCTGGTGTCGACACTGCTGTTCCTGCCGACGCTGCTCGGCGCAGCGCGTCGCCCGATCCCTCCAGCGAGCGAAAGTGGCAGGAATGACGCGCAAGCTTAGCGGGACTGCGAGGCGCCAATCGTTTTCGAATGGCGCACCCTCGTCTCCGCCCACTGCCACGCCGCCAGCCCGGGAAGAAAGATCACCACCTCGCGCAGCCGCCGCGCGGTGGCGAGCGCGAGCGAGGTCCCGGCATCGATGCCCAGCATCGCGCCAATCACCACGAAACCGCCTTCCTGCACGCCGAGCGCCGCGGGAACGATGAATGCAGCGCTGCTGAGCGCCTGGATCAACGCCTCGATGGCCAGCGCGTCGAGCACGCTCATCGGCTGTCCGAGGAAGTAGAGAGCAAGCCAGATCTCTCCGGCCCCGAGCGTCCAGCCCGCGAGCTGCCAGGCGAAGCAGGCGGCGACGTCGCGGCGACGCGCGTAGATGGCAGCGAGCGCCGCATCGAATCCGACGGCGCTCGCGTGCACGGCTTCGAACCGACCCGCGAAGAGTCGGTCGACAATACGCGTGAGCGCGCTCAACGCGCCTGCGCGTTGGACAGCGATGAACGCGACGCCCAGCGGAATCATGCCCGCCACGGCTGCGAGGAGTTGTCCCGCAAACCCGGACGATCGCCCACGGGCGAACAACAAGGCCAGACCGAGCACCGCGAAGCCCGTTTGACTGAGCAGCGACAAGGCCATGTCCGCCACGAGGCTCGCGGCAAGCTCGCTGCCGTGCGCGGCGTATCGACGAACGGCGCGGTAAGCGACGATCTCCCCGCCGATGCGTGCGACCGGCAGGAGGCCGTTGACCGACTCGCGGAGCCACGTGGCCCAGCTGAGGACGCGCAGCGCGGGGCGCTGCGTCTCGGGCAGCAGGCGTTGCCAGGCGCGGGCGTTGGCTACCATCGGCAAGATGTGAAAGAGCGCGGCAAGCAGCAGTCCGGGGCCGGCGGAAAGGACGAGCGCCACGATGGCGCCCACGCCTTGCTGCATGAAAAGGAAGACGGCAAGGGCAAGCCCCGCGATCGCCGACAGAGGGGCGACGTACCTCATCTGCGTCCGAAATCCGCAAAACCCCCGCTCCGCGCGGTGGCGGAACGGTAGGCTTCCTTGACCGCCGGCGCGGTCAACGCGGCGAGCTCGTCCGCATAGCGATATCCGGGCGCTGCGCCGGCAAAGCGGTCGCTGGTTGCCGGATGACAGTAGATCTCGGTGAGGCCGTCAGGAAGCTCTTGCAGCACGCCGGCGATGCGCTTCTCGGTCATTGCGCCGGACCACGCCAACCCGAACACGCGATCGGGCGCCGCCAAGCCGCTTCGGCGGAGGCGACTCGCGAGCCGTGTCACCCACAGGCGGGTGAGCCGACTGGGGCGCGCGCCGCGGTCGATGCGCGCGATCAGTCTAGCGGGCTCGCGCGGCACGCGCACCGCGCTCATCCCGTAGCGCCTGCCGATGCGCAGCATCTGCGAGCACACCGTGGGATGCAGATGAAAGTGATGATGAGCGTTGACATGGTCGAGCGGCAGGCCTGTCGCTCGGTAGGCCGCGAATTGCGCCTCGATCTCGGCGGCCACCTGCGCGCGCGCGCGTGGACGCAGAAAAATTTCGAGCCCGGCCCTCGCGAGGTCGTTGCGCAGCCGCCCGTCGCCGTCGACGAGATCCGGAATGCGCTCCGGCGGCAGCACCGGCATGCCGTCGACGAGCACGAGATGGAGCCCGACGCGAAGCGAAGGCAGGCGGCGTGCTCGCGCCACCGCGTCTTCGGCCGCCGGTCCTGCCACCATGAGGCTTGCCGCAGTCAGGATGCCGTCGGTGTGCGCCAGCTCCACACCGGCGTTCACTTCCGGCGCCAGGCCGAAGTCGTCGGCCGTGACGACGAGAGCCTTCAGTGTGCGGCCTCTCGCCGCTCGCGCAGAAAATGAAAGAACTCTACGCCCTCGCGCAGACGGCGCTTCATCATCTCCGGGCTCGCCACCATTTCGCCGACAATCGAAGCGATCTTGCTGCTGCGGAAATAGAAGCGCTTGTAGAACGTCTCGACGGAATCGAAGATTTCGGTGTGGCTCAAGTGCGGATAGGTAAGCGGCGCGAGCTGCACGCCGTGCGTGTCGACGAGCTCGGCGTTGGCGTTATCGAGCCAGCCGTTCTCGAGCGCCTGACGATAGAGAAACGTGCCGGGGTAAGGCGCGGCCAGCGAGACTTGGATCGTGTGCGGGTTGATCTCGGTGGCGAAGCGGATCGTCTCCTCGATCGTTTCCTTGGTCTCGCCCGGGAGCCCCAGGATGAACGTGCCGTGAATCTTGATGCCGAGGTCGTGGCAGTCCTTGGTGAAGCGGCGCGCGAACTCGATGCGCATGCCCTTCTTGATGTTGTATAGGATCTGCTGGTTTCCGGTCTCGTAGCCTACGAGCAGCAGCCGCAAGCCGTTGTCGCGCAGCACCTCGAGCGAGGCGCGCGGCACATTCGCCTTCGCGGTGCACGACCAGGTGATGCCGAGCTTGCCCAGCCCCCGGGCGATCTCCTCGGCGTGCGGCAGATTGTCAGTGAACGTGTCGTCGTCGAAGAAGAACTCCTTCGCCTGCGGGAAGGCCTTCTGGGCCCAAGCGACTTCATCGACAACGTGAGCGGCGCTCCGCGTGCGGTACCGATGCCCGCCAACGGTCTGCGGCCACAGGCAGAAAGTGCAGCGCGACTTGCAGCCACGGCCTGTGTAGAGCGAAACATAGGGATGCTTGAGGTAGCCGATGAAATACTTTTCGATCTCGAGGTCACGCTTGTAGACGGGTGTCACGAATGGCAGCTCGTCCATGTTCTCCAGAATCGCCCGCGGCGGAGTGTGCACGATGCCGCCGTCGGAGTCGCGGAAGGACAGTCCCGCGATCCGGTCCCAGTCGCGCCCTTCGGCGACTTCCTTCACCGTGAAGTCGAACTCGTTGCCGCAAACGAAATCGATCGCCCGCGACGCATTCAAACTCCCTTCGGGATCGACAGCAACTTTGGCACCGATCAAGCCTGCTTTGAGGCTCGGGTTCACGGCTTTCATGGCCTCGACCGTTTTCACATCCGAGGCGAACGAGGGCGACGACGTATGCAGAACGACTAGTTCGTAATCGCGCGCGGTCGGCGCGACGTCGGCGAGCCTGAGGCCATGCGGCGGCGCATCGACGAGCTTGCTGCCTTCGACCAGCGCCGCCGGCTGAGCGAGCCAGGTCGGATACCAGAACGAGCGGACTTCGCGTCGACACTGAAAACGCGATCCCGCTCCTCCGTCGAAGCCTTCGAACGAGGGTGCCTGCAGAAAGAGAGTGCGCATCATGGTTTCTGATCTCCGACGGCCGCCAGCGTTCCGTCGCTGCGTACACGGTAACGCTGCCCGCGCCAGCTGACGACGTCTACGAAGTAACTCGCCAGATGGACCGCGAAGGCCAGCAGGTCGCGTGCCGGGCCGAGCCACCAGCGGCCCGGCCTCACGCCGAGAGTATGATCAACCCGCAGTTGCAGCACAAGGCGGCAGGCAAGCGCTGTGGCGGTCATGCCCAGACCGACGTAACCGAAGCCGGTGAACGCTGCGCCCAGCAGCGCAAGAGGCAAGGCGTGCGTCAGGATCGAGCCTGCGTAGCCGAGCGGATCGACCGCCCGCAACGTCCGCGCCCACCGTAACTCGTGGCGAAGCAATTCGGCCGCGCTTCGCTCGGAGCAGGAATGCGCGAGGACCAGCGAGGGAATCGCGACCTTCATGCCGGCCGAGCGTATCGCTTCTCCGATCGCGTAGTCATCGGCGATATAGTCGACGAAGGCGCGGAATCCTCCGATCGCGGCCAAGGTCTCGCGGCGCAACGCGATGGTCGATCCGAAGCACGGCCGCGCGAGGCCGAGCCGGAGCCCGACCAGGACGCTGGGCAGGAAATGGTAGTCGATGCCCATGCTTGCGAGCCGCGCCCACACTCCGCCGCGGGCGACACCGCGGTACAGGCAGGTGACTCCGCCGGCGTTCGGCGGCTCGAGCGCAGCGATCACCTCGCGCAGGTAATCCGCTCGCACGCCGATGTCGGCGTCGGCGAGAATCACGACCTCGTGCCGAATGCGGCCCTCGAGCGCGACGACGTTCGCCATCTTTGGATTCGATCCGTGTGCTGGCGAATGGCGCACGAGCTCGAGGTCGTGTCCGGGATGCTCCGCGATCAGCCGCTGGACGACAGCAATCGCCGGGTCGTCAGCATCCTGGACGCCGAAGAGCAGTTGCAGCGGTCCGTTGTAGTCCTGGCCGCAAAATGAGGCAAGATCGTCGTAAAGGCCGGGTGCTGAACCGGAAAGTGGCTTCAGTATCGTGACGCCCGGGCACGTCTTGGCCAATGGATGGGGGCGATTCCGCGCGAGACGCGCGACTGCGGCAGCGGCGACCAGCGTGTAGACGCAGCCTCCGGCGGCCAGCGCAAGAAGCACAACGCTCAGCGCAACATTGATCGCTTCGATCATCCAGAATCCGGTGGCACCATCGCTTTCGCTGCCAGGCGAGGTACGCTAACCTACAAACGAGTTCGCTGATCCAGAGCGAGACGAGACTTCAAAGAACATCGCATTCGCCGCGTGAGAGCAACTCGCTTCGCCGGTTACGGCATCCTGGCCGGAGCAGCCCTCTGTGCAACGCTCGGCGGTTGCGCGACGACGCCCCCCGAACGCGTCTCGCCCGACGATCCGCTCGAGCCGCTGAACCGGGCCGTCTTCGATGCGAACACCGCGCTGGACGAGGCGGTCATCAAGCCGGTTGCCGAAGGCTATCGCAAGACTGTCCCGCAGCTCCTGCGCGACCGCATCCGGTCCTTCATCGATAACCTCACCGAGCCGAGAATCCTCGCCAACGATTTGCTGCAGGGACGAGGCGATGCGGCCGGCGTCACCTTCAACCGTTTTTTCCTCAACACCACACTTGGCGTTGGCGGGCTGTTCGATCCGGCGACGGAGCGCGGCTTGCCGAAGCAAACAGGTGATTTCGGCCAGACGCTCTACGCCTGGGGCGTGGACAGCGGACCCTATCTGGTGCTGCTGTTCTTCGGTCCGTCGAACCTTCGCGACGCTTTCGGCCTCGGCGTCGATCTCTTCACGACCCCGCCTGGCGTGTTCGTTCCGGGTCACGCGGGGCTCGTGACCGGCTTCGCGGTCGGCACCATCGACGGCATGGATCTGCGGTCGCGGAACATCGAGAGCCTCGACGAGATCAAGGCGAGCGCGCTCGACTATTACACGCATCTCAAAAGTATCGCACAGCAGCGCCGCGACGCGGAGTTGCGCGAGGCGCGCGGAGGAGCTAAGGAACCTCCTGAGCTCATCGATCCAGGAACATCTTCCGGCGAGACGCAGAAACAGCGCCCGCCGTGATGTCATCGCGCGGAGCGAGAGTTGTCTTTGCCGGGAGTCAACTGCGCTAGTGCTCGCCGGCCTCGATTTTCGCACCTTGCATCTGCCTGTCGGCTTGCCGGCGCAGGCTTTCGATCAACGCCGCGGCGCCGCCGTTCTTGAGGATGGAGCTGAACTCGGCGCGTCGCGTGGCAAGCTCGCTGATCGTACCCGTAAGATAGACGTCGACGATCCTCCAGTTCTCGCCCGACCCGCGCATAAGGTAATTCAGCGAGACCGCCTCGCCGCTCGAAGGGATGAGCTTGGTGCGAACGACGCGGCCGGTGCTGCGTTCTTCGGTCGTCGGCTCGACCTCGAAGCGTTCGCCCGAGTAGCCGTCGAAGCGATTGGCGTAGGTCGCGATCGTCATGCGAGTGAAGCTCGCGACCAGCTCCTCCTGCTGCGCCGGGCTGAACGCGCTCCAGTCCGGCCCAACCGCGATGCGGGTCATCGCCGCGAGGTCGAAGGTGGCGCCGATCATCGGGGCGAGCTTTTGGAAACGACCATCGATACCCAGGCGGTCGGCCTGCTTCATCACATCGAGAAGGGCATCGTAGAAGGCGCGGATTCGCTTCGCCGCGGGATCGGCGCCGTCGCCCTGTGCGCGAGCGGAGTTCGTCCGGGCGGTGAACAGAGCGCCGCCCGAGAGCAACAGGGCACGGCGCTTCAGACTGATGCGCAAGGAGAAAACGGGGTGCTACGCGGATGCGCTTGAGCTCTGCGCCCGGCGGAACGGCATGAACACATAATCGAGAACGCTTCCAGGGGGTGGCACATTTTCGAGGCCCACGGGGGGCAGGGTATCGCGCTCTGGTTTCTGATAGGTTCCGAAGAGTCTGTCCCAGATCGGAAAAAAAGCGGCGAAGTTTTTATTGAAGTGCTCGATGGAGTGATGCATGCGGTGGTTGACGTTATCTCCGAACACCCAACCAAAAGCGCCAAAGTTGATGCGGGTATCCGAGTGAATGAATAGTCCCCAAGTGCTGACGAAGGCCGACAACAAGACCAGTTGCGGAACATCGACTTTCAGCAGAAGCGCCAGGGGAACCGCGATAAACGGAAAACGGAACATCTCCTCGAACACATGGTGGTATGAGTTCAGACAGTTCAGGTGAACGATGGAATGGTGCACGCGATGAAACCGCCAGAGCACGCCAAAACGATGCTGCGCCCTGTGGAACCAATAGTAGAAAAAGTCGAAAGTCCACATCGGTACGAGGATTCCGAGAGCGACAACGATCGGATGAATCGCGCCGCCAGAATCATCTTGAATCTTCCAGGCAAGGACCGGCACTAGTCCCAGTTTTGCGATGAGCAGGACCGTGATTTTCGACCAGCCATATGCGACGACAAGGTACGCAAGCCAATACTTCGCGCCTGCCACGTAGTCTCGCTTCGATGTTGTCCCTGGCCAGACGCGCTCTGCGATTACCAGAGGAAGGATGACGAACGCAAACGCAACTATGGACGCAAGAAGCTCCTGGACATTGACCCAAAAACCGAGGGAATTGAGCAAGTCGGTGGTCTGATGAGATAGCCTCGCCGCGAGCTCAAACGACAAGAGCAATCCGAACACCAGAAGTGTGGCTTTAAGCAAGGAAGGGAACCAGGCTTTTGACTCTGCAGTCTGCCGGCTCAAATCTATCTGGTCGATCACGCTTCGGGAACTCCTCGGGCAACGCGGTCGAACGGGTCAAAACGGCGCTGCGGCAAAAGGACTGACACCAAGTCGAATCTGCCGTCGTGGAGCAGCGGTCGTCGAGAGCCCCGACAAAGACTTCCTAGAGCGATTATAGAACACGTCGCCTCGGGCCTTCGGGCATGCAGCGTGGCTGCCGGCTCGGGGTCTGGGTGACAACCGGCGAGCAAATGAGACTCGACGACGATCGCGATACGGGAACGCAGATAATCGACGAAATTGGGTTTGGCGGAAGGTGTGAGATTCGAACTCACGGTGCCGTTGCCGACACGCCGGATTTCAAGTCCGGTGCATTCAACCGCTCTGCCAACCTTCCGCGGCCGGGAAACCACGGTGATCGTCGCTCAAACCTGTTGAAACCGGGACCGTTTCTGTTAGTCTAACAGCTTGCGGCGAAAGGCGTCGCGCACGTAGCTGGAGAAAGCGTCATGGAACCACAACTCAAACCCGTCCCGATCGACGAAACGCGCAATCGCTGGTCGACTTTCGGCTCCGCCAGCGCGGCCGGCCCGGCTGGCGTGGAAACCGTTGCGGCACCGAATCGGGTGCTGCGCAACACCTATTGGCTGCTCGCGCTGTCGATGCTGCCGACGATCGCCGGTGCCTACGCCGGCATGGCGATCAACTTCGCGGCCTTCTACAAGGCCTATCCGATCGCGGCGCCGCTGGCCATGTTCGGCGCGATGATCGCGTCGCTTTTCGTCGTCGCGGCGCTGCGTAACAGCGGCTGGGGCGTAGCGGCGGTGTTCGGCTTCACTTTCATCTCCGGGCTCTCGCTCACGCCGATCCTGTACTTTGCCGCGGGGCTGAAGAACGGCGGCCAGCTGGTCGCGCTCGCCGGCGCTATGACGGCGGCCGTGTTCTTCGTCATGGCGACGATCGCCACGGTTTCGAAGCGCGATTTCAGTTTCCTGCGCAAGTTCCTGTTCGTCGGGTTGGTACTGCTGATCATCGCGTCGATCGCCAATCTCTTCTTCCAGGTGCCAGCGCTCGCGGTAACGATCTCGGCCATCGCGGTCCTGATCTTCTCGCTCTACATGCTCTACGACGTGAGCGATATCGTGCGCGGCGGCGAGACCAACTACATCATGGCGACGATCCGGCTGTTCCTCGACATCCTCAACCTCTTCGTCAACCTGCTGAATCTGCTGCTGGTGTTCTCCGGTCAGCGCGATTGACGGCAGCGACTTCGTCGAAGGGCGGCTCCGGCCGCCCTTTTTCATTGTCGAGCAAAGAGCGCCAGCGACTCGACGTGGGTGGTGTGCGGAAACATGTTGGCCACGCCCGCCGCGGCGAGCGCGAAGCCGCGTTGATGCACGAGCACTCCGGCGTCGCGCGCCAGCGTGGCGGGATTGCACGAGACGTAGACGAGGCGCTGGACGCGCTCATCGGGCAGGGACTTCATCAGCGCGATCGCACCCTCGCGGGGTGGATCGATCAAGGCCTTGTCGAGCGGCCCGAGCGCCGCGATGCTGTCGCGCGTGGCCTCGAAGAGGTTGGCGACCTCGAAGCGCGCGCGCGGCGCGAGATCGTTCCGCTCCGCGTTGGCGCGGGCGCGCTCCACGAGCGGACGACTCCCTTCCACACCCACCACGTTCGCCCCGCCGCGCGCGATCGGCAAGGTGAAATTGCCCACGCCGCAGAAGAAATCGGCGATATGCTCGCCTGGCACAGGATCGAGAAGCGCGAGCGCGCGGCGCACGAGCACGCGGTTCACCGCCTCGTTGACCTGCGTGAAATCGGTCGGCCCGAAGGCGAAGCTCACGCCGAAATCCGGCAGTGAATAGGTGAGCTCGGGCGCATGTGAATCGAGAAGACGCACGCTGTCCGGTCCACCCGATTGCAGGTACAGGCGGACGCGATGACGCGACTCGAAATTCGAGAGCGTGCGATGATCGCCGTCTGTCGGCGGTGCGAGCACGCGAAGCACGAGCGCGTCGACCGGACCGCTTTCAGGCGTGCCCTCGCCGATCGCCAGCTCGATCTGCGGGACGCGATCGCGAATCGACAGGCTCTCGATCAGCGCGCGCAGCTCGGGCAGGAGCGCGGAGATGCGCGGCGGCACCACGAGGCAGCTCTTCATGTCCGCGACGAAGCTCGACTTGCGCTCGTGGAATCCGACCAGCACGCCGCCCTTGCGCGACACATCACGCACCGAGAAGCGGGCGCGTTGACGATAGCCCCACGGCACGCCGTGGATCGGCGCGAGCAGCTCACCAGCTCGCACGCGCCCGATGTGCCAGAGCGCATCTTCGAGCACGCGCTGCTTCATCGCGACCTGTCCCGCGGGGTCGAGATGCTGCAGGCTGCAGCCTCCGCAGGTGCCGAAATAGGGGCAGGGCGGCTCCACGCGTGCGGGACTCGCGCGCTCGATCGCGTCCGCGCGCGCCAGAGCGAAGCTCGACTTCTCGCGCACGATGTCGATCGCGACCTCTTCGCCGACGAGCGCGCCTTCCACGAACATGACCTTGCCCTCGCGGCGCGCGACGCCGCGGCCTTCCTGATCGAGCGCGGTGATGACGACGATGTCCATGCGCGTGTTGATTGTACCGTCGCGCAGCGCGCCGCCGCGGTAGAATCACCCGATGCGCATCATCGCCCTCGATGCTTCGACCGAGCTCTGCAGCGTGGCGCTCGGTGACGGCAAAAGCTGGCGCGAGCGCACCGAGCGGGCGGGACAGCGTCATTCAGAGCTGCTCTTGCCGATGGTGCAGGAGTTGCTCGCCGAAGCGCGCCTTAAGCTCTCCGAGCTCGACGGCATAGCCTTTGGCGCGGGACCCGGATCGTTCACGGGACTGCGCATCGCTTGCGGCGTCGCGCAAGGGCTCGCGCTCGGAGGCGGCCTCAAGGTCGTGGGCGTGTCGACGCTAGAAGCGATGGCGGAGATGGCGCGCCAGCACCGCGGCGCGGAGCGCGTGATGCCCGCGCTCGATGCGCGCATGCACGAGGTCTATCTCGCGGCCTACGAGCACGACGGGACACGCTGGCACGAAATTATCGAAGCCTCCGCCGTCAAACCCGACGCAGTGCCGCTGCCACCGGGTGGATCCTGGGTGGGCGCCGGCGCAGGATTCGCCGCCTATCCCGAGCTTCCGGCCAGGCTCGGACGCGCGCTTGCCGCACGCCACGACGATATTACACCGACCGCGGCGGCGATCGGCGCATTGGCCCTGCGGCGCTTCAGGGCGAATGAAGGGATATCGCCGCGCGATGCAGCACCGTTGTATGTGCGCCAGCGCGTAGCATTGACGGCGGCCGAACGCGCCGCGGGGTTGAGATTGTGAATGCAGCGCTCGCGAAAGCGTTCGACGCATCGTCGCTCCTCTGGCGTCCACTGCGCACGGAAGACGTTCCGGCGGTAGCGGCGCTCGAGCACGAATCGCACCTCGCGCCGTGGACGCCGGACAATTTCATAGACGCGCTCGCGGCCGGGTACAGCCTGACCGTGGGCGTGACGGCGGACATGATCGTGGCCTATGGCGTGCTCCTTCTCGCGCCGGGCGAAGCGCAGCTCCTCAACCTCACCGTTGCGCCGCGTGCCCGCAGGCAGGGCCTCGGCCGCACGCTGCTCAAGCGCTTTCTCGCCGCCGCGCGCCTGCGCGGAGCCGAGCAGTGCTTTCTCGAGGTGCGCGTATCGAACAGCGCAGCGATCGCGCTGTATGCAGCGGAGCGCTTCGTGGCCGTTGCGCGACGCGTAGCCTATTACCCTCCTGCGGCGACCAAGGAGCGCGAGGATGCGCTGGTGATGCGGCGCGCACTCGCGGTCTTGTGACATGACCGACCGCGCGGAGATTCTGCGCGAGCTGGGGCTCCTGCCCGTCTGGCGCCTGCGCGCGCGGACGCCTGCGCTCGGCATTCAGGAATCGCTCCCGCACGATGCGACCGCGGTTCATGATGCGCCCGTCGCCGAGGACACTACCGCCGTCGCGATCGGCGAGGCTCTGCTTCCCACGGACGAGCGGCTGCGTCGGATCGCCACGCTCGAGTGGCGCGACTTCGCGCGCGACGTTACCGCGTGCACGGCGTGCTCGCTGTGCAGGACGCGCAACAAAGCGGTCCCTGGCGTGGGCGACGTACGCGCGCAATGGCTCTTCGTCGGCGAAGCGCCGGGCGCGGAGGAAGACGCGAAAGGCGAGCCCTTCGTCGGGCAGGCGGGGCGCCTCCTCGACAACATGCTGGCCGCTTTAGGCATGAAGCGCGGCGAGAACGTCTACATCGCCAACGTCCTCAAGTGCCGGCCGCCGGGCAATCGCACGCCTGAGCCTCTTGAAGTGGAGTCCTGCCGCCCCTATCTCGACCGACAGATCGAATTGATTCACCCATCGCTCATCATCGCACTTGGAAAGAGCGCCGCAACCACGCTTCTCAACGTCGATGCCACGATCGCCAGTTTGCGCGGACGGCTGCACCGCTATCACGGCGTGCCGTTGCTCGTGACCTATCACCCCGCGTATCTGCTGCGCAACTTGCCCGACAAAGCGAAGGCATGGGAAGATTTGTGTCTCGCGCGCACAACCATGCAACGCTTGCCGGCGGCATGATCGCCGCGTCGCATTCACTCAAGAGGGAAAACACGATGGCCAAGCTTTTTGGACACCGATTCGCATTGATCATCGCAGCGCTTGCCACGCTTCTGCTCGGCGGCTGCGGCTACAACGACCTGCAGCGCCAGGACGAGCAGATCAAAGCCGCCTGGTCGGAGGTGCTGAACCAGTACCAGCGGCGGGCCGATCTCGTGCCGAATCTGGTCAACACGGTCAAAGGCTACGCCGCGCAGGAAGAGCGCGTGCTGACCGAAGTGACCAACGCGCGAGCCCAGGTCGGCAGCATCAAGGCGACGCCGGAGCTAATTAACGATCCGCAGGCCTTCGCGAAGTTCACCGCGGCGCAGGCCCAATTGCAATCGTCGCTGTCGCGATTGCTGCTCGTTGCGGAAAATTATCCGCAGCTCAAGTCGGATCAGAACTTCCGCGACCTGCAGTCGCAGCTCGAAGGCACCGAGAACCGGATCGCGGTGGCGCGCAACCGCTACATCAAATCAGTGCAGGAATACAACAGCACTGTTCGCTCATTCCCGACCAATCTGACGGCGATGCTGTTCAAGATGGATGTGAAGCCTAACTTCTCGGTCGAGAATGAGAAGGCGATCAGCGCGCCGCCGACCGTGGACTTCAGCAAGCCCGCGCCTGCGCCAGCGCCGAGCAGCGACACGGCGAAGAAGGGTTCCTGAACTCAGTCTGCGACAGCGGTTGCATCTCGTGATGGACGCTTACCGCGCCTGGCGCGGCGTCCTCGCCGCGTTCGCTCTTGGGTTGTTGAGCGCCGCCGCGTGTGCGCAGGACGCTTCGAGTGGAGAGCCGCAGCCGATTCCGCCGCTGCGCGCGCGAGTCACCGATCTCACCGGAACGCTCTCCGCGGGCGATCGCCAGGCGCTCGAGTCGAAGCTCGCGGCCTGGGAGGAAAAGACGACCAATCAGCTCGCGGTGCTGATCGTCCCGACGACGCAGCCGGAGACGATCGAGCAGTACGGCATCCGCGTGGTCGACGCGTGGAAGCTCGGGCAGAAGGGCAAGGACAATGGCGTGCTGTTCCTGATCGCCAAGAACGACAAGCGCATGCGCATAGAAGTCGGCTACGGTCTGGAAGGGAATCTCACCGACGTCGCTTCGCGTCGCATCATCGGCGACACCGTGGCGCCGCTCTTCAGCAAGGGGCAGTTCGCCGCAGGTATCGATGCCGGCGCGGAGCGCATCATGCGCATCGCGAGCGGCGACGAGC
>DATKJP010000240.1:0-10474 GCA_035543635.1 Casimicrobiaceae bacterium | reverse complement strand
TGGGGCCTCAACGCCGAGTTTCGCTTCGATCCTGATCCCGATTCCACACACGGAGATTCGATGAAGTACTTCCTCTGCCGTCTCATTCCACCGCGACCGACCTTCCAGGCGGACATGACGCCGCAGGAAGCCGAAGCGATGAAAAGGCATGGCGCGTACTGGAAGAGCCAGGCCGACAAGGGAACCGCGATCGCCTTCGGACCGGTGGCGGATCCCGAAGGCGGCTGGGGCGTAGGCATCGTCGCCGTCGAGAGCGACGAAGACCTGCTTCGCCTTCAGAACGACGATCCCGCAGTGCGCGCCTACATCGGAATGAGGTACGAAGCCTACCCGATGCCGACCGTAATCGTCGGGCGAACCGCATAGCCTCGATCGTCGAAAACGCCTTTGTGAGCCCGCACTCAGAGCTTGACAACCATTTGATGGTAAGCTTATGCTTACGGTAAGCATCCACTTACTACATGCCGATGACACCTGTACACGCACAGCTCGCCGCTCTAGCCGATCCGACCCGGCGCGCCATCTTCGAGCGCCTTGCTCGAAGGCCGATGTCGGTCGCCGAAGTGGCGTCAGGATTCGAGGTATCGCGCCCCGCGATCTCGCAGCATCTGCGGGTGCTGAAGAGCGCGGAGCTGGTGCACGACACGCCGCGCGGCGCGCGCAACATCTATCAGGTCAATCAACGCGGGCTCGCCGCACTGCGCCAGTACATCGACGCGATGTGGGACCGCGCGCTGACCGATTTCAAGGCCGTAGCCGAGGCCTCCTATCAACGCCAAATGAGGAGAAAGTGATGGATATGGAAGTGAAGCATTTCGCCGTCCAAAAGAGCGTCACGGTCAACGCGCCGGCCGCACATGTGTTTCGCGCGTTCACCGCGAAGCAGAACGAATGGTGGCCGCGCGCACATCACATCGGAAAGACCGAGAAATTCACGGCCATCGTCGAGCCCAAGGTAGGCGGCCGCTGGTTCGAGCGCGGCGATGACGGCAGCGAATGCGATTGGGGGCGCGTGCTGGTATGGGACGAGCCGACGCGGATCGTGCTGAGCTGGGGCCTCAACGCCGAGTTTCGCTTCGATCCTGATCTGAATACGGAGGTCGAAGTGCGCTTCATTGCTGAGACTCCCAAGCGAACGCGCGTGGAGCTAGAGCATCGCTGCCTCGAACGCTTCGGCGACCAGGCGGAGAAGATGCGCGATCTGTTCGACAAGCCGGATGCCTGGGCTGCCACCCTCGGACACATGCGCGATTACGCTCAGCAACACTAGGAGCAATCGAGTCCCTGCCGCGGCTCACTCCGCGGCAGGGAAGTGCAGCCTCTTCAGAACGAGGTGTTGTCCGCCGCGGTCACATCTGCCGGAAGCGATGAGCGTAGGCGCGGCTCACCGTCAGTGTCTCGGGGCGGGATTTGAGACGCAGCGTCGTGCGCCCGGAGAGATCGCGCGTCGTAGCGACGACGTGCTCGAGATTCACGATCGTGCTGCGATGGACCTGCCAGAAGCGATCGGGATCGAGCTGATCGGAAAGCTCCTTCAGCGGGACGCGGATCAACGCCTCGCCGTCGCGCGTGAAGACGCTGGTGTACTTGTCGTTCGCCTGAAAATAACACACTTCCTCGACGGCGATGAGACGCACCTGGTTGCCAACGGCCGCGCGAATCCATGCTAGACGTGCCGATCCACCGGACAAGGAGGTAGCGAGCGAGGGCAGAACGCGTCGCAGCGTCTCGAGCGCTGAAGCGAGTCCTTCCGGCGGCGCCGACTCCTTCACGCGCGCGGACAATCGGCGCACGGTCTCGCGCAAACGCTCTTCGGTCACCGGTTTGAGCAGGTAGTCGACCGCTTCGCTTTCGAATGCCTTGACCGCGTACTCATCGTGCGCGGTAACGAAGACGATGTGCGCATCTTTGGCTGCGCGGGAAGCGACTTCGAGACCGGTGAGTCCAGGCATGCGGATGTCGAGGAAGAGGATGTCGGGCTCGTGCTCCTCGATCAGGCGCAACGCCTCGGGTCCGTCGGCCGCGACGCCGACGATTTCGAGCTCGGGCCACGCGGCGGCGAGTTGCTCGCGCAGGTACGCAGCAAGCCGCGGCTCGTCGTCGGCGATCAGCGCGCGCGGCAGGCGTGCGGTCTCGCTCATCAGATTGCGTCGATGGGGAGCGACAGCGTGACGCTCGTTCCCGGACGAGAGTCTTCGATCGTCATCTGCGCGCGATCGCCAAAGAGACTCGCCAGCCGCTCGCGCAGATTGGCGAGCCCGAGGCCGTGCGCTATTTCGGTGTGTGTCGCCGGGAATCCCTGGCCGTCGTCGGCCACGGTCAGGCGCAGAAGCGCCCCGTCACGGCAAGCCGCGACCGTCACCTTGCCGCCCGCGACCTTCGGCTCCAAGCCGTGCTTGATGGCGTTCTCGACCAGCGGTTGCAGAAGCATCGGCGGCAAGGTCATCGCGGCGAGATCGGCGGGAACGTCGACCCGATAAGAGAGCCGCGATCCCATCCGCAGCACGATCAAATCGAGGTACGCGCGCAGCAGCTCGACCTGAGTGCCGAGCGTACTCGCGCCGTTGGAGCTTGCTGCCGCCGCCCGCCGCAGGTAGTCGATCAGTCGCTCAACCATCCGTTTCGCTGCGGAAGGCTCGGTATCGACCAGGCTGATGACATTCGCGAGCGTGTTGTAGAGAAAGTGCGGCTCGGTCTGCGCCTCGAGCATCTTGAGCTGCGCGAGGTGGATCTGGTGCTCGGCTGCCTCGACGCGCGCACGCTCGCGCACGACCGCCGCTTCGGCGAGCGCCTGCTGCTCGCGCAGGCGGAACATCGCCGCGAGTATTGCGGCTATGATCAAGCTGAGCAGGAGGATCGACATCGCCCCTCTCGCTGAAAACATCCACTCCTGCGCATTGCGCAAGTTGAGCAGCCTGAACCCGAGCCAATACCCCGCGAACATGCCGGCGATGGAAATAGCGGAGAAGTAGAGCGTGCGTACGGCGTTGGATTGCCGGACGATCCAGCCTCCGAAGGCGCGATTGCCGAGCTCGAACCCGCCGTGGATCAAGTAACCGATGCAGTTGGCGATCACGAGATCTGTGCCGAGAACCTCGCCAAGATTCCATCCTGGATTCATGGCCAGGGCGACGATCGTGAAGAAGACGCCGAAGGCCGAGCTCCAGATCAGCGTGTACAAAAGGTTGCGGAGCAGGCCGTGTCGGAAACGGCGAAAGTACGGAATCAGCTCCAGCGGATGTTGGATGTGGGCGCACTCGGCGGCGCTCCCGGCCGATGCTTCGTCGACGGCGGTTGTCTTGTTCATGGTCGCTCCGGTGGTCATTTGAACACATCGTCCGGCTCAGGCGACAGGCTCCGTCGTCCGAGGCGTGCGACGATTCTCCGGCGCCGGGAGGGTGCGGGGGAGTCGGCCTGCGACGAACCGCTCGTTTGGATCGGCGAATGGCAGCGCAGTGGCGCGACTGGCTTGCGGCCGTTCCTCTATAATCGGCCGAAGAATCGCCGCTCGGCGCGTTGAGGAGATAGTCATGGAAAATCTTTGCCGGAATGCGGTCCTTGCAGGTGCCGTGTCGTTGGTTTTCGGTATCGCGGCGGCCGGAGAAATCCGCGTCGCCTGCTATTCGGACGGCAACGAGTGCGAGGTGACGCAGGACCTCGCCAAGCGCTTCGAGACGCAGAACCCGGACGTCAAGGTCGCGATCGACAAGGTTCCGTACAAGGCCATCGTCGAGCAGCTGCCGGTCCAGCTCGCCGCCGGCGAAGGCCCCGACATCGCCCGCGTGACCGATCTCGGCGGGCTCTCGAAGTACTACCTCGACATCACGCCCTACGTGAAGGACCCGAAGTACTGGGAGGCGAATTTCGGGCAGACGCTCGCCTGGATGCGTGCATCGCCGAGCGACAAGGGCATCTACGGAATGATGACGCAGCTCACCGTGACGGGCCCGTACGTCAATAAGACGCACTTCGAGCAGGCGAACGTGCTGCTTCCCGGAGCGCAAGCGACCTGGGATCAATGGATCGATGCCTGCCGCAAGGTCGCCAAGGCGACGCAGGTACCGTTCGCGGTCGCCTTCGATCGCAGCGGCCACCGTTTCGCAGGGCCCGCGATCAGCATGGGCGCGAAATATTTCGACGCCAAGGGCAATCTCGTCGTCGATGACGGCTACAAGACGATGGCGAAGAAGCTCTACGACTGGAACCGCGACGGAACGATGCCGAAGGAAGTCTGGGGCGGCGTCGGCGGCTCCAGCTATCGTGATGCGTTCGAGGAGTTCGCGAACGGGCGAGTCGTGATGTATCTCTCCGGGAGCTGGCAGATCCGGCGCATGGATTCGCAGATCGGCAAGAACTTCGACTGGATCGCCGTGCCGAATCCCTGCGGTCCGTCGGCGTGCACGGGAATCCCGGGCGGTGCCGCGTTCGTGGCGCTCAAGCGCACGAAGAATCCTAAGGACGTCGGCCGCTTCCTCGATTTCCTCGCGAGCGAGCCGGTGTACGCGGAATACATGGCGCGCACCGAGAACATTCCCGCGCACGCCGGAGTGGCTAAGAAGGGCGTCGAGTACAAGGTTTCTCCGCAAGCCAAGGCCGCGCTCGCCGTGTTCGTCGCCGACGTGCCAAAGCTTTCACCCGTCGCTTACCAGATCCAGGGTTACAAGCTGAACCGGGCGATCTTCAATCCGACCGCCGCGCGTCTCGGGCAGGCGATCGCGGGCGAGATGTCGCTCGACGATGCCTTGAAGCGCATCAGCGCAGACGTCGACGAGCAGGTCAAGGCGGCGGCCAAATAACGCGGGTCTTCCCGCGCATCCGATCGTGAGCTCCGCGCGCCATCCGCTGCTCGCCTTGCCGGCGACCGTCGCAGCGGCGGTGCTGAACGCGCTCGATCCGCCGATGCGCGCTCTGCAGCGGTTGCTCGGCGTGCCACGCATCGGCTGGATGTTCGTCACGCCGAACCTCGCCATCCTCGGCCTGTTCACCTTCCTGCCGATCGTCGTCAATTTCTATTTTGCGTTCACCGGTGGCGTGCAGCTCTATCCGTCGGAGCGTCCCTTCACCGGGCTCGACAATCTCGGGACCCTGTTCGACTGCGGCAACTATCTCGATCCGGCGAGCTGCCGCAAGGATCTTTTCTGGCGCTCGATCTACAACACGGCAGAGTTCGCGCTGCTGCAAGTAGGACTGATGGTCGCGTTCGCCCTGATCACCGCGCTGGTGCTGAACCGCAAAATTCTCGGCCGCGGGTTCTTCCGCGGCGTGTTCTTCTACCCGGTGCTGCTCTCGCCCGTGGTAGTCGCCCTGATCTGGAAGTGGGTGCTGCAACGCGAGGGCGTGCTCAACGCGGTGCTCGCCTCCGCGAGCGCTTCGCCGGTGGGCTGGCTGTCCGATGCGAGCTGGGCGTTCTTCTGGTGCGTGTTCGTGAGCATCTGGGCGCACATGGGCTTCTATACGCTGATACTCCTCGCCGGATTGCAGGCGATACCCGCCGATCTGTACGAGGCGGCGGAGATGGACGGCGCCTCGCCGTGGCGGCGCTTTTCGCGGCTTACGCTGCCGCTGCTGATGCCCAATCTTATCGTCGTGCTGGTGCTGGGTCTGATCCGCGCGGTCCAGGTCTTCGACGAAGTGTTTGTGCTGACCGGCGGCGGGCCGGGCTCGGCCACGACGTTCATCGTTCAGTTCATCTACCAGACCGCGTTCGCGGAGGCGATTCACCAGTACGGGCTCGCTGCCGCGGCGTCGCTGGTGCTCGCGGCGTCGTTGCTCATTCTCACGCTCGTGCAGCTCAAGCTCACGCGCAGGAACCTCGCAGGTCGCACGGGACGCGACGATGCCTAGCCTCGCGACGATCCTCACCGCGCAGCGTGGACGCGGCAAGCCCGACTGGACCGACTGGTTTTCGTACGGCTATCTGCTGCTGGGACTGGTCCTCATGTTCGGTCCGGTGCTGTGGCTGCTGCTGTCGTCGTTCAAGAGCGCCGCGGCATTGAACGAATTTCCGCCGCAGCTGCTACCGTATGGGCAGAAGAGCGTCGCCGTGGCCGGCCACGACGATCCGCTTCCGGTTTATCGCGTCACGCTGCCCGACGGCTCGACGCGCGAACTGGCTGAAGTGCGCCGCATCGGGATCCAGGCGACGCTGGTCGATCCCAAGGCACCGGACCAGGAATACAAGGTCAACATCCGCGAGCGCAAGCCGGTGCGCGAATTCCAGCTCGCGCTCGGCAACTACAGTGAGATCTTCGCCAAGTACTCTTTCGGCACGTTTCTCTGGAACAGCGTGTTCATCACCGTGGTCGCCACGCTGATCACGCTCCTCTTCAATGCCATGGCGGCGTTCGCGCTCTCGAAATACAAGTTCGCAGGCCGCGACGTCGTGTTCCTGCTGATCATCTCGACGCTGATGATCCCGCCGACGATCATCCTGGTGCCCAATTTCCTGGTCGTCTCCCAGCTCGGGTTGCTGAACAGCCTGTGGGGCGTCATCTGGCCCGCGGTGGCAACGCCGACCGGGGTGTTCCTGCTGAGGCAGTACATGCTCACGATTCCCGACGAGCTGATCGAGGCGGCGCGCATGGATCACGCGAGCGAATGGCGCATCTTCTGGCGCATCATCCTGCCGCTGTCGGCGCCCGCGCTCGCCGTGCTCGCGATCTTCTCGGTCATGTGGCGGTGGAACGACTTCCTGTGGCCGTTGATCGTGCTCTCGCGCACCGAGAAGTTCACGCTGCAGCTCGCGCTGAACGCGTTTCAGGGTGAGCTCACGACGCAGTGGCACTACCTGCTCGCGATGACGGTGATCACGCTGCTGCCGGTAACGATCGTTTTCGCGTTCCTGCAACGGCACATTACGACCGGCATCGCCGCGAGCGGCGTCAAATAGGAGATCGGCGCATGGCTTCGCTGCAGCTCAACCAGGTCGTCAAGCGCTACGGTAGTAACACCGTGATCCACGGCGTGGACATCGAGGTGAAGGACGGCGAGTTCGTCGTTTTCGTCGGCCCGTCGGGCTGCGGCAAGTCGACCTTGCTGCGCATGATCGCCGGACTGGAGTCGGTGACGGATGGAGATCTCCTCATCGACGGCAAGCGCGTCAACGACGTCTCCGCCGCGCAGCGCGGTCTCGCCATGGTGTTCCAGTCCTACGCGCTCTATCCGCACATGACCGTCTACCAGAATCTCGCTTTCGGGCTGGAGAACCTGGGCACGCCGCGTGCGGAAATCGAGACCAAGGTCCAGGCGGCGGCGAAGATGCTGAGGCTCGAAACGCTGCTGGAACGACGGCCGACGCAGCTCTCGGGCGGCCAGCGGCAGCGCGTGGCGATCGGACGCGCCATCGTGCGCAATCCGACGATCTTCCTCTTCGACGAGCCGCTCTCGAACCTCGATGCCGAGCTGCGCGTGCAGATGCGGTCGGAGATCACAGCTCTGCATGAACGGCTCGGCACGACGATGATCTACGTCACGCACGACCAGGTCGAGGCAATGACGATGGCCGATCGCATCGTCGTGCTGCGCGGAGGAGACGTGGAACAGTTAGGCACGCCGCTCGAGCTCTACAACCGGCCCGCGAACCGCTTCGTCGCCGGATTCATCGGCTCGCCGCAGATGAATTTCCTTGCGGCGCGTGCTGGGGACGCAGACGGCGGCGCGACCGTGGCGCTCGACGCGGCGCAGGGGCGAGCAGCCGAAGCGTCGTTCCGGGTGGCAGCCGCGGCTCCGCAGCAGCGTCTCGTGCTCGGCATTCGGCCCGAGCACATCACCCTCGGCGAAGCATCCGTGCCGTCGCTCAGACTCACCGCGACCGTCGAGCGCGTGGAGCAACTCGGAGCGGCGAGTTTCCTGTATTGCATGCTCGGCGGAGGCGAGCGGCTGACCGTGCATGCGCCGGGCCAGGTGAGCTATGACGCCGGCGCGCAGGTTGAAGTGAGTCTGCCGTTCGCCGATACGCACGTATTCGACGCTGCCGAAGGCGGACAGGTGTTTCAGCGCCGATAACGATGCGCGCGCTCGCCGACGCAAGCTACGCCGGGCGCGTCGAGGGCTCGCTGCGTTTCGACCTGGCCTCCGGCTGGCAATGCCGGATCTTCGTTCTCGCGGACGATCTTTTCCGGGTGCTGTTCCTGCGCAACGGCGAGCTCAGAGAGCCGCGCACGTGGATGATCGCGCCGGGCGGCGTCGACACGCCCTGGGAGGGTCGCGACAGGCTGGATACCAGCGTGTTCACTCGCCCGAATTTCGCGGTGGCGCAAAGCGATCGCGAAGTCACGGTCGCGACCGCCGAGCTCACGCTCGCGGTTTCGCTCAAGCCCTTTCGCCTGCGTTGGTCATCCGGCGACATTATCTTCGCCGACGATCGGCCGACGTATTCCTACCAGTGGCGAGAGCGCGACGGCACGATTCGTCACTACATGGCGCGCGATACGAGCGATCGCTACTTCGGACTCGGCGACAAGACCGGGCCGCTCGACAAGCACGGACGGCGCTTGCGCACGCTCGCCCTCGACGCGCTCGGCTACGACGCGAGGACTTCCGACCCGCTCTACAAGCACTGGCCCTTCATGACCGGGCGTCACGACGCCTCGGGCATCGCCTACGGAATCTTCTACGACACGCTCGCGCCGGTCACCTTCGACCTCGGCTGCGAATACGACAACTATCACGGTTTTTACCGCTATGCCGAGATCGAGGATGGCGACCTCGACTATTACCTCTTCGTCGGGCCGACGATCCGCGACGTGGTGCGCAAGTTCACCGAGCTAAGCGGCAGAATGGCTTTTGGCCCGCGCTGGAGCCTGGGCTACGCCAACACAGCGATGAGCCTCACCGACGCAGCCGATGCGCAGTCACAGCTCTCGGCTTTCGCCGACCAGCTGACCGAGCATGACATCCCGCTCTCGGCGTTCCATTACGGTTCCGGCTACACGAGCATCGGCAAGCGCCGCTACGTTTTCACCTGGAACCACGACAAGTTTCCGCAGCCTCGCGCCGCGATCGAGAAGTTCAAGCGCAAAAATGCGCGGGTCGTCGTCAATCTCAAGCCCTGCCTGCTCGACGATCATCCCGCGTACGCAACAGTCGCTGCACGCGGCGCGTTTGTCAGTGATTCGAACGGTAAGCCTTGCATCGGTCAGTTCTGGGACGGCGAAGGCGCGCACGTCGACTTCACGAATCTCGAAGGAATCGCCTGGTGGCAGCAAAGCCTGCGCGAGCAGGTGCTCGACTACGGCATCGATGCGGGCTGGAACGACAACAACGAGTACGAGATCTGGGAAGATTCAGGCGTTTCGCAGGCATTCGGCCGACCGCTGCCGATTCAGCGTTCCCGCCCCTTGCAGGCGCTGCTGATGACACGGGCGACCGCCGAAGCGCAAGCCGAGCACCGGCCCGCCGAGCGCGCGTACACGGTGACACGCGCTGGCCCGCCGGGCATCCAGCGCTACGCGCAGACCTGGTCCGGCGACAACACAACGAGCTGGCACACACTGCGCTGGAATCTGCGCATGGGGCTCACCATGAGCCTATCGGGCATGTTCAACACCGGACACGACGTCGGCGGTTTCTTCGGCCCCGTTCCGGATCCGGAATTGCTCGTGCGCTGGGCGCAGAACGGAGTGTTCAGTCCGCGCTTCATCATGAATTCGTGGAAGGTGGACGGCGAGGTGAATACGCCCTGGCTGCATGCCGGCGCGCTGCCAGCGATTCGCGCTGCCATTCGTTTCCGCTATCGCCTGATGCCTTATCTGTACACGCTGTACCGGCGCGCGGCGCAATTCGGCGAGCCGATCCTGCGACCGCTCTTCTACGAGTTCGAGCGCGACCCGCGCGCGTTTGCGGACTGCGACGACTTCATGTTCGGTCCGCAGCTTCTCGTGGCCAACGTGGTCGAGCCGGGACAGCGTGAGCGGCGCGTCTATCTGCCGCGTGGCGTCGAAGGCTGGTACGACTTTCACAGCGGAGCGTATGAACCTGGAGGGAGCGAAGTCGCCGTGCCGGCACCGCTCGATCGCATCCCGCTGTTCGCGCCCGCTGGCGCGATGATTCCGTTGACCGGCCCCGAGGCGCCGGCGCGACTGCACGACGAACCGTCACGTCATCTGCTGGTGTTTCCGTCGCGCCTGAGCGGTCATGCTGCGTTTACCCTGTACGAGGACGACGGGATCAGCCTGCGCTATCGCGACGGCGACTACGCCGAAGTCGCGTTCGAGCTGGAGACGACACAGGCGGAAATAAGGCTCGCGGCGCGCGTGACGGGCCGTTATGCGCTTCCGTACCGGGAGATCACGGTAGAGCTGCCTGCGAACGAGCGCCGCGGGCTGTCTTTACGCGGCCAGGGCGTGAAGTTGCAGCCAGCGGGCGCTTAGCTCGATTCGCGACTCCGGGGCGCCTGGCGCACCACCCGCCTCGACAAGGCGAACAGTTTGTCGCTCTCGGCCAAATACTCAGCGGTCAGCTTGCGCCCGTACTC
>DATKJP010000239.1:0-11051 GCA_035543635.1 Casimicrobiaceae bacterium | reverse complement strand
GATCCAGGCCACGCCCGCGAGCGAGAGCCCGATCCAGACGCCGCTGCCGAGGAGCACGAACAGCGCAACGATCAGGAGCGTGGTGATCGCGAGTTCCATCGCTTACTCGACGTGCACCGGCTCCTCGGGGGGCTTCTCGCGCCGTCGCTTCCCCGAGATTTCCTGGGCGAACAGATCGACGAAGGCGATGGCGAAGATCATCGTCCCGGCTGCCATCGCGATCTGCGGCAACCACAAGGGCGTGGCGTCGTTGCCGGTGGAGACGTCGTGCAGCACGTACGACTGCCAGGCGAGCCGCACACTGTAGTAGGCGAAGACGATCGCCAGCACTGAAGCCGCTGCCAGCGACCATCGCTCGAGCGCACGGCGCGCGCGCTCGCCGACGTGCTCGAGGACGAGGTTGACGCGGATGTGCTCGCCACGAACGAGCGTGTGCGCCAGCGCGAGAAAGCCCGCGCCGGCCATGAAGTAGCCGGCGTAGGCGTCGCTGCCGCGCACCTGGAAGCCGAACATCCGCCCGAAGATGCCGGCGAGCACCATCGCCAGCGTTCCTATCAAAAACAACGCCGCCAAGTACGCGGCGGCGTCGTACAGCCGGTCCAGCCAGCGGCGCATCACATCTTCCGATACGCGTCGACGATCGCCTGCCCGTCGGGGCCTGCCTGCTTGATCCATTCCGAGGTCAACGTCTCCCCGACCTTTTTCAGCTCTCCCGCGAACGGCGGCGAGGGCGGGGCAACCGTCATTCCGTTCTTCGCGAGCTCTCCGAGATACCACTTCGTCTTTTCTTCGGAAAGTTTCCAGCCGCGCGCTTCGGCGTCGGCCGCCGCCTTCAACACCGCGTCCTGCGTTGGTTTGTCGAGCGCGCTGAATGACTTCTCGTTGACGATCACCAGGTTCTTCGGCAGCCAGGCCTGCGTGTCGTAGAAATACTTTACCTGCTCCCAGGCCTTCGAGTCGTAGCCGGTGGCGCCTGACGTGATGTTCGCGTTGACGGCGCCGGTGGCCATCGCCTGCGCCAGCTCCGCGGCCTGAATCGTCACCGGCTGTGCGCCCACCAGTTCGGCGATGCGCGAGGTCGCCGGATTGTAAGTGCGCATCTTGAGCCCCTTCAGGTCGGCGACCGAAGCGAGCGGCTTGTTAACGTAGATCCCCTGCGGCGGCCATGGCACGGCGTAGAGCACGCGCATGCCCTGCTTGGCGAAACGCTCCTCGATCGTCTTGCGCGACGCCTTCCACAGCTTGGCGGCCTCCGCGTAGCTCGTGGCGAGGAAGGGAATTGAATCGACGCCGAAGATCGCGTCCTCGTTCGAGTACGCCGAAGCGAGGATCTCACCCATCTGCGCCTGCTCGGTCTGTACCGCGCGCTTGATCTCCGGCGCCTTGAAGAGCGACGCGTTCGCGTGCACGGTAATCTTGAGCTTGCCGGCCGTCGCCTTTTCGATGTCGCCGACGAATTGCATGATGTTCTCGGTGTGGAAATTCGTCGGGGGATACGCGGTCGGCATATCCCATTTGGTCTGCGCCGAAACGGAGAGCGCTGCGCCGATGCCCGCGACCGCGGCGAGACCCTGGATTCGTTTCATGGACTTCCCCCTTGGCTGCCACCGAAAAATCGCAAGCTAAGTCACAGGGTGCGCCGTGTCAATCGACCGCGGATTTCGGGCACAATGAGCGCCCCTTCGAGGCCGGCGCCCGCAGCGATCCACCATGACCACGCCCTCCGGCCGCAACTCCCGCTGGCAATTCTGGATCGATCGCGGCGGCACGTTCACCGACATTGTGGCGCGCCGCCCCGACGGCACACTCGCGACGCACAAGCTGCTGTCGGAAAACCCCGAGCGCTACCGTGACGCCGCGATCGCGGGTATTCGCGAGCTGCTCGGCATTGCGCCCGGCTCGCCGATTCCCGCGGATGCGATCGAAACAGTGAAGATGGGCACCACGGTGGCTACCAACGCGCTGCTCGAGCGCAAGGGCGAGCGCACGGCGCTTCTCATCACGCGCGGCTTCGGCGACGCACTGCGTATCGCCTATCAGAACCGCCCGAAGCTGTTCGTGCGTAACATCGTGCTGCCGGCGCTCCTCTACGAGCGGGTCATCGAGATCGACGAGCGGATCGGCGCGCACGGTGAAATCGTGCGGCCGCTCGACGTCGCTGGCGCGGAGCGGGAGCTCAAGCGCGCGCTGGCAGACGGCATTCGCGCCTGCGCGATCGTTCTGATGCACGGCTACCGCTACCCGCAGCACGAGAGTGCGCTTGCCGCCCTGGCGCGCGAGGTCGGCTTCGAACAGGTCTCGGTGAGCCACGAGGTGAGCCCGCTGATGAAGGTCGTTTCGCGTGGCGATACCACGGTGGTCGATGCCTATCTCTCGCCGATCCTGCGCCGCTACGTGCGCGACGTGGAGTCCGATCTTCCCGGTGTGCGATTGCAGTTCATGCAGTCATCGGGCGGGCTCACGGAGGCGCACCGCTTCCAGGGCAAGGACGCGATCCTGTCGGGCCCAGCCGGCGGCATCGTTGGCGCGGTGGAAGTCTCGCGGCTCGCCGGCTTCGATCGCATCATAGCCTTCGACATGGGCGGGACTTCGACCGACGTCACGCACTACGCCGGCGAATACGAGCGCGCCTTCGTGACCGAGGTCGCCGGAGTGCGGCTGCGCGCGCCGATGATGCTCATACACACGGTCGCGGCGGGCGGAGGCTCGATCTGCAGCTTCGACGGCGCGCGGCTTCGCGTCGGACCGCAATCGGCGGGAGCGAATCCCGGACCGGCGTCGTACCGGCGCGGCGGGCCGATCACCGTCACCGACTGCAACGTGATGGTGGGCAAGATCGATCCGGCTCTCTTTCCCCACGTGTTCGGACTGGACGGCAAGCTACCGCTCGACGCAGAGGTTGTGCGCGAAAGGCTTTCCGCGTTTGCTGCGGAAGTCGCCAAAGCGACCGGCCACGTGCGCACTGCCGAGCAGCTCGCCGAAGGTTTCCTGCAGATCGCGAACGACAACATGGCGCATGCGATCAAGCACATCTCGGTCGAGCGCGGCTACGACGTGACCGGCTACACCTTGTGCTGCTTCGGCGGCGCCGGCGGTCAGCACGCTTGCGCGGTTGCCGACGCGCTGGGGATGAAGCGCGTGTTCATTCATCCGCTCGCGGGCGTGCTCTCGGCATACGGGATGGGGCTTGCCGACGTGCGCGCGATCAGGCAGGAGGCAGTCGAGTCCGTGCTGTCCGCGGAGGCCTTGCGCAGCGTCGAGCCGTTGCTCGTCCGACTCACGGATGCGGCGAGAGGCGAGTTGCTCGCGCAGGGCATTCACGCCAAGAGGATCGAAATCCGGCGCACGCTACAGCTCAAGTACGACGGAACGGATACGACGCTGGAGATTCCGTTCTCGAAAGATGATGACACCGAGGGCCTGACAGCTGAATTCGAGCGCCGCTATCGCAGTCACTATGGATTCCTGATGCCCGACAAGGCGCTGGTGATCGAGGCAGCGGGAGTTGAAGCGATCGGCGTCGCGGCGAGCGCGCGCGACGCCGCACCTGCCTTTGCTGCGCGCGCCGGAAAGCTCGGGCCCGTGAAGACCAACCGGGTATTCACCGGCGGCGCCTGGCACGACGCGCCGGTGTACGTGCGAGCGGACTTGCGACCGCAGGACCGAGTCGCGGGGCCGGCGGTGATCGCCGAGCAGAATGCCACCACCGTGATCGAGCCGGGATGGGCGGCCACGCTGACCGCGCGCGATGATCTCGTGCTCGAACGCGTCGTCGCTCTCAAGCGCGAGCACGCGATCGGCACCCGTGCGGATCCGGTGTTGCTCGAAGTGTTCAACAATCTCTTCATGGCGATCGCGGAACAGATGGGCGTCACGCTCGCCAACACCGCATACTCAGTCAACATCAAGGAGCGGCTCGACTTTTCCTGCGCGATCTTCGACGCCGAAGGCAACCTCATCGCCAATGCGCCGCACATGCCGGTGCATCTCGGCTCGATGGGTGAGAGCGTGAAGACGATCATCGAGCGGCGCCACGATACGATGCAGCCCGGCGACGTGTTTGTGCTCAATGCGCCGTACAACGGCGGGACCCATCTGCCCGACGTGACCGTGATCGCGCCGGTCTTTCTCGAGCGAATGACGCAGCCGGAGTTCTACGTTGCTTCGCGCGGCCATCACGCCGATATCGGCGGCATCACGCCGGGCTCGATGCCGCCCGACTCGAAGCACGTCGACGAGGAGGGCGTGCTGCTCGACAACGTGCAGCTCGTCGCCCAGGGACGATTTCTCGACCGGGAGATGCGTGTCATCCTCACTTCAGGGCGCTACCCCTGCCGCAACGTCGAGCAGAACCTCGCCGATCTGCGCGCTCAGGTGGCCGCATGCGCGAGAGGTATCGAAGAGCTTCACAAAATGGTCGAGCACTTCAGCCTGCCCGTCGTGCGCGCGTACATGCAGCACGTGCAGAACAACGCGGAGGACTCGGTACGCCGCGTGCTCGGTGCGCTGAAGGACGGACATTTCGAATACGAAATGGACAACGGCGGCCGCATCGTTGTCACGATCAGCGTCGACCGCGTTAGGCGCGCCGCGAAAATCGACTTCACCGGGACCAGCCCGCAGCAGGCAAACAACTTCAATGCCCCCTCCGCTGTTTGCAAGGCGGCGGTGCTGTACGTCTTCCGCACGCTGGTCGACGACGATATTCCTATGAATGCGGGTTGCCTGAAACCTCTGGAGGTCGTGATTCCCGAAGGCTCGATGCTCGCGCCGCATTACCCGGCTGCGGTCGTGGCGGGCAACGTCGAGACTTCGCAGTCGATGACCGACGCGCTTTACGGCGCGCTGGGCGTGCTCGCGGCCTCGCAGGGCACGATGAACAACTTCACGTTCGGCAACGAGCGCTATCAGTATTACGAGACCGTCTCCGGCGGAGCGGGCGCGGGTCCCGACTTCGACGGCGCGAGCGTGGTGCAGACGCACATGACCAACTCACGGCTGACCGACCCCGAAGTCCTCGAGTGGCGCTTCCCGGTGCTGCTCGAGGAATACCGAATCCGCCGCGGCAGCGGCGGCGCGGGACGACATCACGGCGGGGATGGCGGGGAGCGCCGGGTGCGCTTCCTCGAACCGATGACCGCGGTCATGCTCGCTAATCACCGCCGCATCGCGCCTTTCGGCGTGGCCGGCGGCAAGGCCGGCGCGGTTGGGCGCAACTGGGTCGAGCGAGCGGGTGGCAAGCGCGAGGAATTCGGCGCTACGTTCCAGGTGGAAATGGATCGCGACGACGTGTTCGTCATCCAGACGCCCGGCGGCGGAGGATACGGCGCATCGGGCTTAGAATAGGAATTTTTGCGAGGGCATCATGGCAGGCGTCTACGATTTCGCAGTGAAGGACATCCACGGCAAGGAACAGAAGCTGGATCAGTACAAGGACAAGGTCATGCTGATCGTGAACGTCGCGAGCAAATGCGGCTTCACGCCCCAGTACAAGGGGCTCGAGTCGCTCTACGAGAAGATGCATTCGCGCGGCCTCGAAGTGCTCGGTTTTCCCTGCAACCAGTTCGGCGCGCAGGAGCCGGGCACCGAAAAGGAAATCGAATCCTTTTGCGAGATCAACTACGGAGTGAAGTTTCCTCTGTTCGCCAAGATCGACGTCAACGGCGACGGCACAGCGCCCCTCTACAGGTACCTCAAGAAGGAAAAGCCGGGGCTGCTCGGCTCGGAGACGATCAAGTGGAACTTCACCAAGTTTCTGGTCGACCGCAAGGGAAGGGTGATCGAGCGCTACGCGCCGAACGTCGAGCCGCAGGCGATCGCTCCCGACATCGAGAAGCTGCTGTGAAAACCGCTCTTCGCTCCTGCGCGGGCGCACTTGCGCTCGCGCTCTTCGCGGCCGCCGTCGCGGCGGCAGACATGAGCAAAACGCTGCGCGTCGCGTTCGAAGAGGCGGAGACCGGGTTCGATCCACAGGTCGCCGGTGACATCTACTCCGCCTACCTCCATCGGGCGATCTTCGATCCGCTCTACACATACGACTACCTCGCGCGCCCGTACACTATCGTGCCGAACACCGCGGCGGCGATGCCGGAGATCTCTCCCGACGGCAAGACCTGGACGATGAAGGTGAAGCCCGGCATCTACTTCGCGGACGATCCGGTGTTCAAGGGAAAGAGGCGCGAGCTGACCGCCGCCGATTACGTCTACTCGTGGAAGCGTATCCTCGATCCGAAGATGCGGTCGAACAGCCTGCAGGTCTTCGACGGCAAGATCGCCGGCGCCGAGCGCATCGTCTCGGCCGCGAGAGAGGGCGGGAAGTTCGACTACGACGCCCCGATGGAAGGGCTGCAGGCGATCGATCGGTACACGATTCGGATGAAGCTCAATTTCCCCTCCTACGATCTGATGGCCGAGCTCACGACATCTCCGACGGCCGCGGTGGCGCGCGAAGTGATCGAAGCCTATGGCGATGAGAAACACTGGACCCAGGCCAATCCCGTCGGCACAGGACCTTATCGATTGAAGGAGTGGCGGCGCGCGCAGCGGATCGTGCTCGAAGCCAATCCCGACTACCGTGACGAGAGCTTTCCCGAAAGCTCGGCTCCTGAGGACCGGGCGTTGATGACGAAGATGCGAGGGAAGAAGCTGCCGATCATCGGCCGCATCGAGATCAGCATCATCGACGAGTCGAATCCGCGGCTGCTGGCGTTTCAGAACCGCGAGCTCGACTATTTGACGGTGCCGCGCGATCTGACCGGCAACGTGCTGAGCCCCGACAACAAGCTCAAGCCGGCGCTGGCGAAGCAGGGAATCGTCCTCGAGCGGGGCGTGCAGCCCGCGATCGCGTACACCTATTTCAATATGGAAGATCCGGTCGTCGGCGGCTACACCAAGGACAAGATCGCGCTGCGACGCGCGATCAGCATGGCATATAACGTCGATGACGAGATTCGCATCATCCGTCAGGGGCAGGGCGAGCCGGCAACACAGCCCATTCCGCCGAACGTCGCCGGCCACGATCCCAGCATCAAGGACCGCCAGAAATACGATCCGGCGGGAGCCAAGGCGCTGCTCGACAAGTTCGGCTACATCGACCGCGATGGTGACGGCTGGCGCGAGCTGCCCGACGGGAAGCCTTTGAAGCTCATGATGGGCTCAGCCACGTCGGCACTCTTCCGCCAATACGACGAGCTGTGGCAGCGCAGCCTCAGCGCGGTCGGTATCCGCATCGAATTCGTAAAGCAGAAGTGGCCGGATCTTTTGAAAATGTCACGCTACGGACAGCTGCAGATGTGGCAGCTGGGCAACATCAGCACCACCCCGGAGGGCTTTTCTTTCATGTCGCTGCTCTACGGCCCGCACGCCGGCTTCTCGAATCTGTCGCGCTTCAATCTTCCGGAGTTCAACCAGCTCTACGAGAAGGCTCGGACGCTGCCCGACAGTCCTGAGCGTACTCAGGTCTTCCGCAAGATGTCCGCGCTGGTGAACGCGTACTCGCCGTGGATGCTCAGCGCCTACCGCTACGAAAATGTTCTGATTCAGCCATGGATGGTCGGCGTCAAATACAGCGTGTTCGACTGGCATCCGTGGAAGTACTACGACATCGACCTCGAGCGGCGCAAGGCCGTGATCGGCAAGTAGGTTTCGCATGGGCCCCTCGCGAACGGCACTGCGCGGCGTCGTCGTACTCGCGTTCATCCTTGCTGTCAGCGGCGCGTGGGCGGCCGACACGAGCAAGGTGCTCCGCGTCGCGATCAACGCTCCGGAGAACGGCTTTGATCCGCAGGCTGCAAGCGACCTTTATTCCAACTATGTCAATCGCGAGATCTTCGACCCCTTGTATCGCTACGACTACCTGGCGCGGCCGTACAAGGTCATTCCAAACACCGCAGTCGCGCTGCCTGACATCTCCTCGGATGGCAAGACCTGGACGATCAGGATCAAACCCGGCATCTACTTCTCGGACGATCCCGCGTTCAAGGGCAAAAAGCGCGAGCTGACGGCCACCGATTACGTTTACTCGTTCAAGCGGCTGATCGATCCGGCATTGCGGTCCAACAATGCGGGTCTTCTCGACGCCCGGCTGGTCGGCGCCAAGGACGCGATAGAAAAGGCGAGGAAAACGGGCAAGTTTGACTATGATGCGCCCTTCGAAGGCGCGCAGGCCATTGATCGGTACACGCTGCGGCTCAAGCTCAACTTTTCGGCCTACGACTTGCTGGTGGATCTCACGTCGTCCTTCACGGGCGCCGTCGCGCGCGAAGTTGTCGCTGCCTATGGCGATCCCAGCGGATGGGTGATGGAGCATCCGGTCGGCACAGGGCCGTACTACCTGAAATCGTGGCGGCGGGCGCAGCAGATCGTGCTGGAGGCCAATCCGAATTTCCGCGAGATGCTCTTTCCCGGCAGCGACAAGCCTGAAGATCAGGCCTTGGTCGCGAAAATGAAGGGCAAGAAGCTTCCCGTCTGTGGCCGGGTGGAAATCAACGTCATCGAGGAGTCGAACCCCCGGTTGCTGGCTTTCGAGAAGGGTGACCTCGACTACATTGTCTTGCCCACGGATCTCGTGACCAAGGTGCTCAACGGTGACAGGCTCAAGCCGGAGTATGTCGAGCGAGGCATCGTTCTTGGCCGCGGTGTGCAACCAACCGTCGTCTACACCTACTTCAACATGGAGGATCCGATCGTCGGCGGCTACACCAAGGAGAAGATCGCGCTGCGCCGCGCGATCAGCATGGCGTACAACACCAACGACGAGATTCACGTGATCCGGCTGGATCAGGCGTTGCCGGCTACACAGCCCATTCCGCCGAACGTCGTGGGTCATGATCCCGACTTCAAAGGGAATGTTTCCTACGACGTTGCCGGCGCCAAAGCGCTCCTCGACAAGTTCGGGTACGTCGATCGCGACGGCGACGGTTGGCGCGACATGCCGGACGGCAAGCCGCTCAAGCTCGTGCTTGCCTCCGATCCTTCCGCGATCTACCGCCCGTTCGACGAGTTGTGGAAGCGCAGCATGGACGCGATCGGCATCCGTATCGAGTTCACCAAGCAAAAGTTCCCCGATACGCTCAAGCAGGGTCTCGCGGGGCAACTGCAGATGTGGGGGCTCGCCAACACGCTCGCCAACGACGCAGGTCTCGGCATGCTCGACCTGCTCTATGGGCCGCACAAAGGAATGTCAAATCTTGGGCGCTTCGATCTGCCCGAGTTCAACGCACTTTACGAACAAGCGGAACGGATACCCAACGGCCCCGAGCGCGTAAAGCTGTTCCGACGTATGTCGCAGCTCGTAACCGCGTACGCGCCATGGGTGATGCACACCTACCGCTTCGAGAACGTCGTTGTCCAGCCTTGGGTGATCGGCTATAAATACAACACCTTCGATCAGCATCCGTGGATGTATTACGACCTAGATCTCGAAAAACGCAGAACCGCAACGCGCTAATGCTGCGATCCGTCGCAGGAATGCGACAAACGGCCATCTGGATCGCATTGGTGACGCTCGAAAACCTTGCGCAGATGCGGCTGCTTCGCGTACACTGCTGAACATCATCAACGCACATCGAGGAATGCCAAACCCATGACCAGAACGCCGACGACCTCCGTCACCGCGATCGTAATCGCGGCGCGCGCGTTCGCATGGAACATTCCCGGCGGCGCGCTCTATTCCGGACCGCGGCCCAGTCGCAACGGAATGAAGCTGCCGCTGCCTTCGCAGTCGAATTAGAACCACCCGCGCGGGTTTCCGCCGGGTAAAGGCGGGAACCGAAGTCCGGGCAACAGCAACTCCCCGAGCCTCGTCTCTCGCCGGTGCCGGATGACCGGCGGCCGCACGCAGTGCGTCGCGGCCGGAGGATGAAGCTATGCAGAACAAGAGAACACTGAAAAAGATTATCCGACGCCGCTTTCGCGGCCTGTGGCTTTCGCGCGACTTCCGGAAGCTGTGGGGCTCGCTCACCATCACGTCCTTCGGCGCGCAGATCACCAACCTCGCGTTGCCGCTGACCGCGGCGCTGCTCCTGCGCGCCACGCCGATGCAGATGGGGATCCTGGTCGCGCTGGAGACGCTGCCGTTCGCGCTTTTCAGCCTTCATGCCGGCGTGCTGCTCGACCGTGTGCGCAAGCTCCCGGTGGTCATCGCTGCTGACGTGGGGCGCGGCATTGCGCTGGCGGCGATTCCGATCGCGGCGTGGTTCGACTCGCTCTCGATCGAACTCCTTTTCGCGGTCGGTTTTCTCTGCGGCGTGCAGAACGTCGTCGGCGGCGCCGCAGGCCAGGTGCTGCTCGCGCAGATGGCAGGCCGCAAGCGCCTGGTCGAGGCGAACGCGAAGACCGCGCTCGGCGAGACCTCCGCCGCGCTGATCGGCCCTGGGCTTGCCGGCGGTCTCATCCACGCGCTGACTGCGCCGTTCGCGATCGCGCTCGACGCTGTCTCGTTCGTGCTGTCGGCGCTGATGCTGCGCCGGATCGAGGCGCGCAACGACGTGCCGCACAACGACGGCGCTATGAAGGTGTGGCATGAGATCGGGGAAGGATTGAAGCTCGTGTGGGAGAACCGCACGCTATGGGCGCTCGCCTGGCTTGCAGGCTTGTGGCAGTTCCTGCATCACATGCAGATCGCAGTGCTGATTCTCTTCGCGACGCGCGAGCTGTCCTTGTCCGCGGGCGCGATCGGCTTCGCCTACGCCTGTGGCGGCCTGGGCTGCGTGCTTGCTTCGGTTTTCGCCGAGAGATTGTCGGCTCGGTTCGGGATCGGCCGCGTGATCGTGCACGGGCTGATCATCACCGCGGCGGGATGGCAGGCCTTCGGACTGCTCGGCGGCTCGGGCTGGGTCGCGATGGTCGCGCTCGGCGCTGCGATGCTGGTGTTCGATTTCGGCGCGCTGCTCTACGGCATCAACTATCTCGCGCTGCGCCAGGCGATCACGCCCGATCGGCTCCTCGGGCGCATGACCGCGACGATGCGTTTCCTCACCGTTGCGTCGGCGCCGCTGGGATCGCTCGTCGGCGGGGCGCTCGCGACCGGCATCGGTTTGCGCGGGACGCTG
>DATKJP010000238.1:0-1837 GCA_035543635.1 Casimicrobiaceae bacterium | reverse complement strand
GATTGCACAGCGGCTGCGACAACGATTTCCGCGAGCATCATCGGCATCAGCGACGGCGTGACGATCGCACGATGCGCAACGGGCATCCGCCAGTCGTCGTCCACCGAATGGAGCATCGCAACCCGCGCCCCCTTCTTCACAGCCTGTCGCAGCCGCTGTGCAATCAGCGGATGATCCTTCCGCAGGAAGCTGCCGATCACCAGCACGCGGTCGAGCGCCCCGAGGTCCGCGATCGGCATGCCGAGCCAGGGGATTCCGGCGCGCGCGTCGTCGTATCGGAAGTCGGTCTGTCGGAGTCTGAAATCGACGTTGTCGCTGCCGAGCGCGCGCATCAGCGCGCCGGTGAGTGCCTGTTCCTCGAGCGTCGCGTGCGCCGAGACCGCAGCTGCGATCGCTCCCGGCCCGTACTTCGCGGCAATCTCAGCGAGCCCGCGAGCGACGACTTCGAGCGCGGCCTGCCAGTCCACCTCCTTCCATTCGCCACCCTGCTTCACCATCGGGCGCGTGAGGCGCTCCTCCGTGTAGAGCGCCTCGTAGGAGAAGCGGTCCTTGTCCGAGATCCAGCATTCGTTGATCGCTTCGTTCTCGAACGGCAGCACCCGCATCACCCGATCCTGCTTCACCTGGACGATCAGATTGCTGCCGTGCCCGTCGTGCGGCGACACGCTCCGGCGACGCGTGAGCTCCCACGGGCGCGCCTTGAAGCGGAACGGCTTCGAGGTGAGCGCGCCGACCGGGCAGATGTCGATCATGTTGCCCGAGAGCTCGGAGTCGACCGTCTTGTCGACGAATGCGACGATCTCCGCGTGCTCGCCGCGCCCGACCATGCCGAGCTCCATCATCCCGGCGATCTCCTGCCCGAAGCGAACGCAGCGCGTGCACTGGATGCAGCGGGTCATTTCCTCGGCAGCGATCAAGGGCCCGAGACTCTTGTGGAACACGACGCGCTTGGGCTCGGCGTAGCGCGACGACGACGCGCCGTAGCCCACCGCCAGATCCTGCAGCTGGCATTCGCCGCCCTGGTCGCAGATCGGGCAGTCGAGCGGATGGTTGATCAGCAGGAATTCCATCACGCCTTGCTGCGCCTTGATCGCCGGCTCCGAATGCGTCCACGCCTTCATGCCTTCGGTGACGGGCGTCGCGCACGCCGGCAGCGGCTTCGGCGCCTTCTCGACCTGGACCAGGCACATGCGGCAATTCGCGGCGATCGAGAGCTTCCTGTGATAGCAGAAGTGCGGAATGTAGATGCCGAGCATGTTCGCGGCATCCATGACGGTGCTGCCGTTCGGCACCTGCACTGCGCGACCGTCGATCTCGATGTTCAGCATGTCGCGCGGGCGTTCAGACGTACCTGGGAACAATGCATTGCTTGTGGTGGACGTGATGCTCGAATTCGCTCCGGAAGTGCTTGACGAAGCTTTTCACGGGGAGCGCCGCCGCGTCGCCGAGCGCGCAGATCGTCCGGCCCTGGATGTTGTCCGCGACGGAGTTCAGAAGATCGAGATCCTCGAGGCGTCCCTCGCCATCCTCGATGCGCTTCACGACGCGATACAGCCAGCCCGTGCCCTCACGGCACGGCGTGCACTGCCCGCACGACTCCTCGAAGTAGAAGTACGACAGCCGCATCAGGCTCTTCACCATGCAGCGCGTGTCGTCGATGACGATCACCGCGCCGGAGCCCAGCATCGAGCCGGCCTTCGCGATGGCATCGTAGTCCATCGTCAGCGACATCATGATGTCGGCGGGCAGCACCGGTGCGGACGATCCGCCCGGAATCACGGCTTTGAGCTTGCGCCCACCGCGCATGCCACCGGCCATCGCGAGGAGCTCAGGAAAC